>JALYHL010000003.1 GCA_030776625.1 Actinomycetota bacterium
CGATCGGTGAAGAAGACGCTCCAGTCGGAGGGGAGTTCTGCCTCCAGCGCAGAGCGCGCCGCAACGACCTCGGGGTTCTCCTCGTCCCAGACCATCCCGGTGAAGTTCTTCTCCTTTCTCTCGGGCGGACCCAACGGAACTGCCCAGCTCTCGGTCTTCTCCAACTCTCCGCGCATCAGACGCGTAAGTTGCCGATAGGCATTTACCTCGCCTACCGCGACGACAAGCGCTTTCTCTCCCGCGGGGCTGTAGGCGGAGATGCCGTAGGTCACGACCTTCCCGGCGGGCACCCAGAACGACTCGGGATCGACGACATGAATCTCCCAGCCGGGCGGCAGCGCGTTCTCGGCCTCCGTCTTCGCGACCTCTAGCTCGGGGTCGAGTTTCCGTTTCCAAAAGGGCATGGGACCTCCTAGGTAAGAGTGGGACGACGATCGAGTCTCGTCTACCTCGTCCGGAGAAGCGGCTTCCGTCGTCGATGTGCTTTCGGCCCCACGACAGACACTGCCACCATGCCAGCGAACGCCAGGAGGTGGGCACCCACTAGTAGCCCAGCATCAGGACATCGTTGCATGTCTTTGAAGGTGGGCCAGCTTCGCCTACGTCGCCCGCTGGTCAGGGAGTGGGCAGTAGATTGTGCGAGGCAAAGACGAAGGGCGGGGGACTTGCCAGGGTGGCGCGGAGTAACTCAACTAGTTGCATTGGTGGTCGCGGTCGTGGCGATCGGTTGCGGGGGCGATGCTGCCAAGCCTGACGCGTACAGTACGACGGCAGAGGACGCGCCTGCCGACACGGATACATCGACCCCGACGGCAGACGACGCGCCTGCCGACACGGATACATCGACCCCGACGGCAGACGACATCGAGATCTTCGACGCGGTGGTCTCCTCGAGCGCTGTGGTTCAGCGAGCCATGCAGCCGCTCTATGTCTGCTTGCCGGGCGAGGTCTCCTGCTTGAAGAAGGCAGCCCCGGGCGTAGCCGAGGTCATCGCTCAGGAGCGGAGCGCCGTCGAGTCGATGATCGAAGACGCCGATGACCCTTGTATCGAGAGGTATGTGGCGCTCTACGAGGAGTCGCTTGAGGCATACGAGGCCTCGGCGCGCGCTGCTGAGGAGGGCAACGGTCCCGCCTTCGAGCGGGAGTTGGCGAGGTCGACCCGGGTTGAGAAGGCGTACGTGCGCGAGTGGTCGCGATGCGGCTTCTTCGATCGCCAGCAATCTCGGTTCATAACCGCGCTCGGAGATGCCCTCTTCGATGTCCTTGACGCCGGTGAGGAACTCGTCGAGTGCGCCACCGTTCGCTGCATCAACCGAGGAGCTCGCAAGATCGAAGCGGCCGCCCGATCGGGAGTCGAGCTGGTAGACGACGCATCGACGGAGGCAGGGGAGAGCCCGGAGTGCGTGCAGGACGCGCTGGAGAACGCTCGGCTCACGTTCAGCGCGATGGGCAAGGCCGCCCGTTCCATACAAGAGGGCAGGTTTCGGAGGGCGGAGCAACAGGCGGAACGCGGCGCCCGCTTCGGGATAGCGACCCAAGACCTGTTCGCTTCGTGCACTCAACAGCTGTTCCAGCAATGAGGACCTTCGCGAGGGATCGCAGACGGCGACTAAGTGTTGGCGATCGATGGCATCAGGGACCGAGGGGTCCACATGGTTCGCTACCCCGGGCGGCCTGGACCTGTGGCTGAACTCGTTCAAGGCCGGCTGGTGCATCCGGCCGGTGTTCGGTCTCTGCGCCCGTTGCGGCGAGATCCACTACGACCGGGGACCTCGGCCTCTAGATCTTCCGGACGTGTATCACATGCCAGGCCGAACTGGTCGAGCTGGCTGTCGAGCTCCACCTCGGAACGGAGGTGGAGTGAGCGATTCCCTCCTCCATCGGTCGCTGGCGCGCTGCGACCTCGGGCGGCAAAATCATGCCGTGGGAAAGAGCATCGGCAAGAACAAGGTTTCCAAGGCTAACGCTCTTGAGATAGCGGAGTGTCAATCACGGCAGCTTCCATGGAAGGAGCCTGTGCGCCTCAGCCAAGTCCTGTTCGGAATGTGGATAGCGGGCGGACCAACTTTGCGACCTTCCACAGCCTCCCGTCCACGGCTGCGCTTCACCTAGCACCGGCCACTCCGGCGTCATCGCGGCCACACGCGGTCGCCGCGCATCACGTTGAGGTCCACACCTCCCTCGATTCCGTGAACGCTGGCGTATCCGTGGAGCTGCCAGATCGCCCATGCGGCGCTCGGACGGAGGAGGAACCGGCGCAGCCACAGCGGCCGGCTCTCGCGCTCTCCGAGTGGATACGCCTCACGCCAATCGTTACCGACATAGAGGACCGTCTCCCGCTCCCATCGCTGCTCGACCTGCTCGAGGAATACGTCAAGCTCCTTCATCACGTCGTCTTGTGGGGGCCGGGCCGAGCAGTTGCCCGCCAGCTCGAGATCAACGGCAGGAGCGAGTGCGTCGGGATCCGGTCGCGCGACGCGCAGGAAGTTTTGAGCTTGAGCCCGGCCCGGCGTGCACAAGGTGAAGAAGTGGTAGGCACCCCGCTGCAGTTCGGCTTCACCGGCGTCGCGCCAATTCACCTCGAATCGGTTGTCTACGAAGTCGCCGCCCTCGGTCGCCTTGATGTAGGCGAACTCCATGTCGTCTCCGGCCACGGCTTCCCAGTCGATGGCCTCTTGATGTGCGGAGACGTCGATCCCGTAGATCTCGCCGTTCCGCAACGGGGGCCGCCAGTTCGGGATCCAGTGGAACCACCAGGCTGAAGCGGCGCCTCCGACCAGGATCAGCACCGCGCCCAGCCTCAACGCCATTCCGCGACTGTTCGTCCGTTGCGTCGTCATGGCTGAAATGGTGACAGACGTGGGTTAAGGGCAGCAGGGGCAAGATAGAGGTATGTCGAGTTCTGCCGCGTCGCGGTCAAGAGGTGAGAGCAGCTCGTCGGTAGTGTTCAGAACCGCAGCGATCATCTTGGGGCCGTTCATGGTCATAGGCCTCCTGCTGTTGACGGTCTTCTTGCTGTTCGCAGCGATCGGCGACGCTGTCTGCGCCGACTACAACTCGTTCTCGAATGACTTTTGCGACGAGTGGCATTACGACACGCCTCCGGAGGACGCGTTACCAGTGTTCCCTGGGTGGGAGGTGGAGTGGTACGAGTTATCGTGCGGCAGTGGTGGTTGCCCGGCGCGGATGTACGTGCTGTCGTCGCCTGACGAGCCGGCGGGCCCTACGGCTACGCCGACCAATTACGCAGACGGGGGTGGCAGCTCTACGACCACCCCCGATCGACTCTGGTCACGTATCGCAGAGGGAACGTTGAGCTGGACATCTCAGATAGCAAGAGCTCATACCTGAAGACCCTGTACCCGAAGCGCTTGCAACGGGATGATCACGTAGTGGTGTCCGTGAGCCTCATCGACGACTAGGAATCAACACGCGAGACCACAAGCCATATTTAGTGAACCTGACTTGGTCGGGTCGCGGACTAACCAGCCCCTTTGTACGACCGCCACGTAACCGATCTTCCACAGCCTCGCCGTCGAGGCTCCTCTTTCACCTAGCACCGGAAGTGAAGCCGCCGTCGACCGTACTCACCTTCGTTCCGTCCGCTCTCGGGCTTCGCCCGAAAGGTCAAGAACGACACGTCGCCTCTCGGTCGCTCGGCCGTTCACCGTCATGGCTTCGCGGGCATAGCGGGCGGGCTACAACCGGTGACGAAGCTCTCTGCTGGTGTCGAAGCAGGGACCCTCGAGCCCGAAGGGGTGTGGGTTGTCGGCTATCCCCGGGCCGTCGTAGCTGCAGGGCCCTCGGCGAGTGCGCCAACTCGTTTCCGCGTACCAGCGATAGTTGGCAACATCTCGCCCTAAGAGCCTCTCCGGGAAGCGGACGACGAGGGTTCGTCGGTTCGGTCTCCGAACGGTCGCTTTGCCTACCTCTTCGTCGAGTGTGGCGTGTAGGCCACCTGAGGCTCGCAACACCACAGCGCGTAGCCGACCATCCCTGTAGTCGATCCAGACCTGTCTCTCGGGTCCTTCCGGATCACGAGGCCCGTCGTTGGTGCTGATCCAGAACACGATCCAGCGGTTGTACCCCCGGAGAGACTTGCCCCTCCACCCTTTATAGGTGCTCAGGCGATGAACGAGTTGTTTCCTGCCGTGGCGTTGAGCTACCGACTTGATGTCGAGAGGGCCTGGTGAGTCTTGCCTATCTGCCTGCCGAGCCGTGTCTGCCATGACCGGGGCCAAGAGGAAGAAGCTGAGGACCAAGGGCAAGATCGCCTGCCTGCGCATCCAGCGAGTCTGACAGCTGCAACCCGAAAAGACCATCCCCCACCCGTTGTGACTGCATTCGTCCGCCGACCTTCCACAGCCTCCTCCATCGACGGCTTCGGCTTGCCGGACCTAGCACCGATCGCTACGTCCTCAAAGCGGCTCCGGTACCGCTGCGCTGCTTATCCTCGCCGCCGCCTTCGGCGGTCCCTTTGACGACTCCGCGTCCTCGGCGCTTCGACGGTCCGGCAAGCCGTCGAAAGAAGAGGAGGCAGACGTGGAAGAAACGATCGGCTACGAGGCTCTCTTCTCCGCCGAAGAGTGGGCATCACTGGATCTGTTCGAGTGGGAGGACCCGGACCCCGAGCCGCCGAAGCACCGAGTCACGATCTGGTATCCGCCAGGTGAGGCCGTCGGAAACGAACGCAAGTACGAGCTCGAGTGCGAGAGCTGCGGGCTCATCGCTGCAACGGAGTCAAAGGACGAAGCAGATCTGGTGGCCCGGCTCCACGAAGTTGTCGGTGCACGTCGCATCGACACGCTGGAGGTGGGGGAGTGAACACCCACCTCTGCCGCTGCAGCCGCGGCAACGACATGACCTGTCCCGCGGCCCAGCCCCTGGAGACGCTGACCGCGCGGCTGGAGAAGGCGGGTTACGAGCGTGAGATCCACGTCGTCGACGCGCGCTGGGCCAGCAGCTTGATGGCGAACTGCACGAACTGCGGCTCGCGCGGCGGCTTCGACGCGCTTGGCTTCCGCAAGAAGAACAACGTCAGGGCCTTAGAGGCCGAACCACTGGCGATATATGCGGACGCCGTGTAGGCCCTGCTGACTAGTCGCGCTCCCTGGCTGACCTGAGTTCGAGGACCATCTACAGACGAGACGGCCGGACGCAGCTGATCCTCGATCGCCACGATGTAGTCGTCCTCGCCCGCATTCCGGACCTGGACGACTTCCCAGCGGCCGCTTGCTGAGGTAGCTGATGGTTACTCCGCGTAGGTTCATGTCCTCGCACCTCCGGTAGCTCGGCGTTGATGGAGTCACACGAGCGGCGGCCGAGCGCAGCCGTCAAGGGGACCCGAAGGGCGCCGAGGAACGGGAGCGACGCGGGCACCGTAGGCGCCATGGCGGAGGAGCGGGTGGCGCTAGGTCTTCGGTCTCCGACGCGCGAGCTAAAGGTTTAGAGCGCGAGGCGCAGGGCAGCAACGTCGCAGGACCACGTTCGCTGTGCGCGGCCGCTGCGTCGTATGAGTCACTGAGGCGATCGTGGGCGAGAAGACGAAACAAGACAAGCATCGGATCATGAGGCCGGCTAGTCACTTGCCTAAGCCCGAACAATTGGGGCGGCCAGAGAACGATGCAGCCGCTGCACATACGGCTGTCAGATCGCGAGGGGACAGGTAGATGGCAGGTCGAGCTCCCGTGACCAGGGCGTTTGCTTTCCTGTTGGGAGCCACCGTGGCATCGATCGGGGCGGACACTGGGGCCCACGCCCACCCACCCGGCGACCTAGTTGCATACCGCTGGCACGCCGAGAGCCAGGACGGTGCCTACCAGGTGCACCCCGACGGTGTGACTCCCAAGCGCAGGCTGGCGCCCACCACGCCATATTTCCAAAGTGCGACTACGGAGATGGCGATCAGCCCGGACCGCGGTCGCGTCGCCTTCGAGGGAGGCACGGCTTCTCGCAGCAACATCTTCGTGGCCGATCTGACAACAGGAGAAGTTGAACAGATCACCTTTGGGCGCAGGATGATTCAGCACCCCTCGTGGTCTCCCAACGGGCGAATGCTCGTAGCCGATTGCGGTCGGCAGATCTGCAAGATGAGAAGTGATGGTGAGGGGCGAACCGTCAAAATCACGCACAACCGATACCCGGAAGCGAACCCGGTGTGGTCCCCGGATGGGACGCGGATAGCCTTCGAGAGTCGGCGGGGCCTTTTGACTATCAAGCCCAACGGCAGACGTCTTCGACGACTCACCCGTAAGCGGGATGATGGCTCACCGAGGTGGTCCCGGGATTCCGGGCAGATCGTTTTCACGCGGGACTCGGGCACGACTGGTTCTCTAGTCCTCGTCAATCGCAACGGATCTGGTCGAACTCGCCTCACTGAGGCCGCCGGTTATGACCGTGAGCCTGACTGGTCGCCAGATGGTTCGGCGATCGTGTTCGTGCGAACGGAAAGCGACCCCAGCGGGGTGGACGAGCTGTGTTCGTCCATCTGGACGGTGGAGCGAAGTGGAGCCAACCCACGTCAGCTAACGGAAACGTGTTTCCCCCACACCGGTTACGCCGCGTTCTTTCCGGTCTGGTCTCCGGATGGCGAGAGGATCGCCTATACGGCTACGACGCGACCCGCATCGGGGGGTGAATCGCGAGGCGACATCTTCTCCATGAACCGTGACGGGTCTGATGTAAGTAACCTGACGCGGGAAGAGGAGATTAACGCCCGTTACTTCGGGCTCGATTGGTAGGCCCGCGCCTCTGCGCCCACTGGCAGGCCTCCTGTTGGACCGCCCGCGCACTCCTCTATGCGTAAGCGAGGAGGGGACCGTCAGGGGCGAAAGGTGCCCGCAGCAGATCGAAGAGCGGCTGACGGCGCTCCCTCATTGACACAGTTGTTGTCGCGTCAGGCCTCTAACTCTCGCAGTTGCTGAGCGTCTCGCCGTTGGTGCAGGCGTCGGTTCCTGGCCCACCATCTAGCTCATCACTGTCGTCACCGCCGTCGAGGAAGTCATCACCTTCCTGGGCATTGATGACGTCGTTGCCCGGCCCACCCATCAATGTGTCGCCGGCTCCGCCCGGATAGAGATCGAACGCGAAGTTGTTGTCGCCCCACAAGATGTCGTCACCGTTGCCGCCATCGAGTACGTCCGACTTCCCCGGCTCCTCGGAGTTGTCACCGATGATCAGGTCGTTGCCGTCACCGCCGTAGAGACGGTCGCGCGCACCACTCTCGCTGGAGTCCCCGTAGACGCGGTCGTCGCCGTCACCGCCGCGGAGGACGTCGGTGCCGTCGAGGCCCTCGAGGTCGTCGTTGCCGGCGCGCCCCGAGATGCGGTCGGCGTCTTCCTGGCAGCAGTAGGGCCCGCCGCTGAGGTCGTTATCGAATTCGTCGCCGCGAAGGACGTCGTCGAAGGAAGATCCCCGCACCGACTCGACGCTGTTCGAGATGCGGTCTCTGCCTTCGCCGCGGCCGAGGTTCCGGGCCAGATCGACGTATATGTCTCTGTCTGAATGCTCGTACGAGACGATGTCCAGACCGGGGCCGCCTCGGAACCTGTCCTTGCCGGGACCGCCGTACATACGATCGGTCTCTCCAGGCCCGGCATAGATGACGTCGTTGCCTCCGCCGCCACAGATCACGTCGGCGCCGTCCAGCCCATAGATCACATCGTTGCCACCGCGAGCCACGATCACGTCGTGGCGACGCGTCGCGCGGATCACGTCGCCGCGATCGGTGCCGGTGTGCGTCGCCACGAACCCGTCACATTTCGGTCGCCCCGCCACTGCAGGGGCCATCGGCAGGATGGTCACTGTCATAGCGGCTCCGGCCACCAGCGCCGACACCTTCTGCTTCAACCTCACTTTGATCCCCCTCGAGATCTGATACCGCAGCTTGATCAACCAACGTGGGGAGCGTCCCCGTTGTTCCTACCCGGTGTGACGATCGAAGCCGCCGCGTCTGCTTGGCATTGTCCGGTTGACTTCGGGCGGCGGACCGCACCGGACCGATAGCAGTACAGCCGAAGATGAGCCCCGAGCAGTGTCACCCCATAGATCGTCTTCTCTTCGTGCTTACCCGACGCCTGAGGTGCCCAAGACGCTGCACGCCTCAGGACATCAGTGGAAAGAGGCGGAGCAGACCCACCTGTGACGCCGTAGCCACCCTGACGCGCAGCGAGGAGCGGGGTCAAGGGCTTTGGTCCGCGTAGCGGATCGAAGGGGCGAAGCGGCTGGAGCGTAGCCCCGGCGACCCTTGACGGCACAGCTCCGAGCGAGCACCTGAGCCGTGGGATTCAGGCGACCTTGGTGAGTAAGGTCGCGCCGTGGGGTTTGCGGACAAGCAGAAGGTCAAGGTCGACGAGCGCATCAGAACTCTGGTCGCGTCATCCCTCGAACCGGGGGAGGCCATCCGCGAACAGTTCCAGGCCATGACCCTCTTCCGCTTCTGGCCGGTCTTCCTTGGCGCCTTCCCCATCGCCTTCTATCTCGAGTACACGGGGAGAGGCGACCTCGTGCCGTGGCTGATGGGGCTGAGCATCGGGGCGTACTTCGTGATCAAGGTGCGGACCTATCTCTTAGTGCTCACGGATAGGCGTCTCCTGATCTTGCTGCTCAGACGCATGTCAGCCAAGAGGCTCGAACGGACCGACACCTACACGCGAGGAGACGTGAGTGAGGCCTCGTTCAGCGACGGGTTCCTGAACGGCCGGTTGAACCTGAGGACGCACGACGCAACATTCGATCTGAAGATCGGAGTCCCGTTCAAGGATCGCGCTCGTCGCCTTGTTGACGACCTCAGGGCGCCTAAGGACTGACCGTCGCGTCCGGGCAACGAACGACCCACGGGAGTCCCTTCCCCGGAGGCCCTCGACGGCCTCCGAGCGAAGCAAGCGTCGTGCGCACGGATAGCGAGAGCCCCAAGAGAGAGAGGTGAAGGAGGAGGGTGGCAACGACAGTCGATTACGTTTGCGTACGAGCGCGGCGGGACTGTCGTGGACCTATGCAAGATCATCTTTGGGGGCGACGGGTCGTACTACGTCACTGCGCCGTACCACCCTCATAATCGGGCGCTCGTCTCGAGGCTGACCATCAACTATGCCGCTGGCGCTCCGTTTTTCTCTCTGAGCGATGCTTTGGACCTTGCGGTTTTCGACGATGATCAGCGGAGGCTGAAGTTGTCACATCACCCTGATGGGTTCCTTCAGTTCTCGGGTGAGGGTGTGACATCAGGCCGCGAACGGGACGGTCGAGCGAAGGGGATTGGGACTCGATCGTGGCCCCTGCAAAAGCCCACCATGGGTCCAGCTTTCGCGATGTCCTTCTCGGATCCGCTGGAGTTGGGTCGTCCAACGGCTGGCAAACCCAGGACTCTTGTGTTCACTGAGGCAGACATCGAACACATGCGTCCGGCGAAGGACACCACGGGGGGCCTTGGTGTCACTGGTTTCTATTTTCCTGTGCCGTGGAGGCAGTACGTGGAGCGAATCGGTGATGGCGAATACCAGCTCCGGTTGGTCAACCCATCGGCTCAGGCAATCCTGCCGCTTCGGGTGCTGCTCGCGTCAAAGACATGCAGCTATCCAGGGCTGATCGGAGTTCACGTAGAGCCATGTCTGCCGCGCTATAGATGGGTCCACCGCGCCGAGTCGTAACGGCAGGCGGGCTGTCGACCGATGCCGTGGTGCCGCAGGGATTCAACCGCCCGCGCTGGTCGAGCTACTTCATCGATTGGGCGCTGGTTGATCCCGCGGCCGCCCCGAGCTCAACCTGACAACTCGACGACCAACGGCGTACAGACGGTGAACCAACGCTCGAGCATCCCTCTGATCCGTTCTGAGGTTGGGAGGCCGGTTCTGTGATTGAGATATGAAAGCCGGTCGAAGACGGTGAGGGTGCCGCAGTAGATCGCTCGTGCCGTTTCGTATTCGTCTCGATCCCTTATCTCACGGGCGGTGCCTTGGAAGGTGCCTCCTCGCATGCGAAGGTTCACCTGCGGTTGCCCCTGGATGTTGCGGAACCATGAGCTGTATCGGCCGGGCAGCGACACCAGGTAGACCTTGTCGCCGTCTCGAATCGCGCGCACGCATTTGCGGCGCCTCTTGCCGGTCTTGCGCCCCGTGGTGGTAAGGACGGCGTAGCCGCGCGGCGGCAGAAGCATGAAGAACGGCTGTTGTAGCGCGTTGAGGATGCGCGGGCCCGTACGCTTGGTCGTCGTGAGCGGGTTCCCCCACTCGCCTTCTAGATAGGCCTTACGTTGCTCCTCCCTTGAGGTCGCCCCGCCGGGCGAAGGCTGATCCTGAGTCACCGTCCATCCTCCTCCCTACTCTGACAATATTCCTTATCACATATCTGATAAGGTAGCATGTCAGATATGCCCACACAAACCGCGCAGCGTGTGTACGCAGGCATGACGGCTACCCAGCGCCGCGCCGAGCGCAGGAGCCGGCTGCTCGACGCCGCAATCGACGTGCTTGCGAGCCAGGGGTGGGAGCGAGCCACCGTTACCGCCATCTGCGAACGAGCAGGCCTCATCCCGCGTTACTTCTATGAGAGCTTCAGGGACCGTGAGGCGCTTTTGATCTCGGTCTTCGACTCGATCATCGACGAGGTTTCCGAAGAGATTGGCAAGCGCGCGACCGATGATCGGTCCGTGGAGGGACTCATCCGGGCGACCATCGATGCGTGGCTGGCGGTCGCTTCGCGGGACCCACGCAAGGGCCGCGTCGCCTTCGTCGAGGCTCTCGGTAGCGAAGCGTTGATGCAACGACGCCTTGATGCGACGCACGCGTATGCCGAGCTGCTGCTAGATCGATCTATATCGACCCCGCACCGGGCAGGTCATTCCCGAGCTGCCGTGCAGTGCGCGAGCCTCATCACAGCCGGTGGGTTGATCGAAACCATGATTGAGTGGATGCGCGGCAACGTCGACCTATCCGCAGACGAGATCGCCGAGAACTACACGCGGCTATGCACAGCGGCATTCCGTACTGCCGGGGGTCGTGGAAATTGAACTAGCCACCGCTCGCTACCGGTGATCTCGACCGCGTGCTCCGTCGCTTCGTTCGGCGCTGCACTGCGCCGAGATGACGTTTTCTGCTCGCGCAACCGTACTCCGCTAGTTGCTTCACGCAACCGCACGCTGCGCGTGAGAACCGACATTCCGTCTCCCGCCTCGCTCGCTGCGACCTCGCTCGGCAGATGGGAAAGCCCGTCTAGAGGACAGCTTCCGCATAGCTGTCGAACTGCGTGAAACCCATCCGTCGGTACATCGACTCAGCCATGTCCGATGGTTCCAGGACAACGGCACGGTGACGGCGTCTGGCGGCCTCGTCTATGGCGGCTGCGGTAAGCGCGGTGCCGAATCCACGGCGGGCACCGTTGGGTCGGGTGGCGACGCTATAGACGCCGGCGAGCCCACCACCTTCGGTTTCCGCGAGCACGGATGTGGCCACCGGCTCTTCGTCGACGTATCCGATGAACACCGTAAAACGCGGAACGGCGAGGAGGTTAGTTCCCAGCTCGCGTCCGATGCTGGCGTTGTCCGCATCGAATCCTTCTGCGAGGCATCGCACCGCGTCGTCGATGTTGGTCTCCGTGGCTGGGACGACCGAGAGCTCTTCGGGGATCGCGGGAGCTTCGTAAGCATCCATCGAGAGCGCGAACAACGGGACAGGGGAGAACTCCACGGCGCGACCCTGAGCCTTCTCGAGCATCGCGCTGTCCCGTTCAGGATGGAGCTTGAGGAGCCATCGGAGGTTTGCTCGGCGGTAGCGATTCACAACCGCGTCGAGTGCTTCGGGCGGCGAGGCGACAACGTGGGAAGGGAACGCGGGATTGAAGGATGGGCTTTCCGAGCCGGTGGCTATACAGGTGACGCCGTGGTGGTCCTCCACCCACCCGTCCGGGATCGAGAGGGCGAGGAGTGTCCAGACCTCCCGCACGTGCTCATGGAACCGTTCGAGGAGCGTCATGATTCGCCGATTCTCTCCTGAGCTAGCCGGCTTATCACCCACTACCTGGCGCGCCGCTGACCCCTACCAGCCATTCCTGCTTACGCAACCGTAGTCCGCCAACTCCTCCACGCAACCGCACGCTGCGCGTGAGAAACGACGCTTGGTCGTTCTCGCTTCGCTGCGCTGCGACCGCGGTCCGCAGGGCGGCCTTCGGGCGAAAGAGCGGGTTTGCTCTGAGCCGTGGTGCCGTCGGTGAATAGGTGCATGATTGAGGCGCTATTAACAAAGAAGAGGACCTCCTTACGCTCCGCATGAACTTGGTGACGAACGCCGACCCGTTCTGGATGCGATTGCGGGCGCTCTTTGAGGAGAAGGGCATCGATCCGAATACGTGCCTGTTCGACCTTTGGAGCGAAGACACATCGATGGAGGAAGGGTGGGTGGTTACTTCCGAGGGTGAGGTCTATGGGTTCGACCTTACTTTTGGCGGCGGCGATATCGCCTCGCAGGCTCGAAACGCATCGCTCACGCGTTGGAATCATCTGACCCACGCGAAGGAGAAGTGGTACCCCCGGGAGGATGTGGAGCTGGCTCTGTCGATGGTCCGTCGCCCGTCCTAGTTGGTTCCCTCCCTCGTTCTCTGCGGCAGACGTTCTTTTTGACGGCACGTTAGGACGGCCGCTCCTTCGGTCAACCCTGAGTCCTGCGCGTCCATGGATGCTCGGACCGGCTTTAGTTCCGCCTTCGGTCGGTCTCTGGGGGCTGCGACCTCATGCGGCGAGAAACATCAACGTTCAGCAGGTTCGAAGGCTTCACAACCGTCGTGCTCGAACATGACCTGTTTATCGAACGGTGACGCTTCATTCGTGCACGCGCCGTAGTCGCTATGAAAGACGCCGGTGAGTGCGATCCAGAACCGGCAATTCAGACATTGCTCCGCGTACCACTCATCCCGATAGTTTTCTGACTCCTGGACGCGGTTTCGCCACGTCATCCAACGCTCGTGAACTCGCCGGAAGTGATGTGGGTCATCCCGAAGCGTCATCTGTTCAACGCAGCAAGTGCAAAGCCGCCGGTTGCCCTCGTCGCTATCTCCGCCCTGAAACATGGGCCGTAAGAACGTCTAAGCGCCGCAGGAGGCGCGAAGGAGGTAGCACCATGAACCAGGTCGCTCTAGTCGGAAACGTCACCGACGATCCCGAGCTCCGCTATACCCAGAGCGGCGCGGCGCTCGCAGGCTTCACGGTCGCGGTCAGTCACCGCTCCAAGCGCAACGGCGAGTGGCAGGACGTCATGACGGGTTCTTCCGCGGCGCGGCATGGCATTCGGTCGCCGAGAACGCAGCGCAGACCGTGAAGGAGGGCATGCAGGCGAGGGGCCAGCGCAGCTGGCAGGGTTCTTTTTGATTTCGATTTTGATCTTGATCCTGGGTTTCCCCGCTGAGGTCGCCAAGGCGACCCAAAGCGGCTGAACGACGGCAACAAGCGGCAGAGCGTCGAGATCCAGGTCACCCACGTGGGACCGGACTTCAGTTTCAGTCGGTCGAGGTCAGGAAGTCGGCGGCGGACGGTCCTCCGGTGCGTGCTCGGCCGCGTAAGGCAGGGAGCCTAGAGAGCCTCCGGCGAACTGCCGGAGGCTCTCGCCACGTGGACTAGCAGCCGCGGAAGTTCGGCCGGCCCGTCTGTTCGGTAGGCGTTCCCATCGCTAGGCGTTGCTCTCCGGCACTTGGGTAGCCAGGTTCTTCTTGGATGGGGGCGAAGTTGAGCACTACCGTATCGACATCTCTGAAGGTCGCACTCGTAAGTGCGGCATCCGGGGGGATCGAAGCGACCTCAGTAGAGTTGCTCTTGACGTCGTAATTGAAGACAACCTCATAACCCGCCCTCTGAAGAACATCGCGCGCCGCATCGGCGGTCTTCTCTTCGAGGGCGTAGCAGTAGAGGGCGCCGCTCGGAGCGAGTTCGTTGCTCCAATCCATGTTTCGCGCCCAGTATTCCTCCCCGGGCTTGGCTGCGCGCCCGACGACCAACGTCATTGGACCTGTTACCGAGCCGGGAATCTCGAGGATTGATGTTCGCTCGCACAGGGCTGCAGTTGGGCCGCAGTGTTCGGCAACCGATTCGTAGCGATAGTCAATCTCACCGACATAGGAGTTCAGGAGCGCGAACGTTTCTGCATCGACATCAGTGGTCGGGTCGAGATACAGGTGGAACCACTTGCCGACGAGGGCGTCCTTCACCGGGACCACTTGGACTTGAGCCTCGATTCCTTCTTCAGCGAGCTGTCGCTCAACCGCTGATGGGTGCGCCAGCGCGTCCTGCGCCGACACAGGCACGACCTTGTCGCCCGCGATTGCCGAAGCCAACACCAAGGCGCTAGCGCTGAGTACGACAAAGACGGGGATGGTCACAGTTGGACGCCGCCACCGAGGCCGCTTGGGGACCGGTCGGAGCTCTCCTGCGTGAGCTTCGATCCGAGAGAACACCGCAGCCCCGGCGTCACTATCAGCCCAATTGGATTCGCCGGTCTCGGGCACGGGGTTGTGAGTCTGGAGCACGAGCAGGTCGTCTGTCTTGTTCTTCATCGCGCTTCCTCCCGTGCTGGTGTTGGGGTGGTCAATGAGGATCGTGGAAAGGGCTCGTCGATCTTGCTCAGCCGTTGTCGTAGGCGTTTTCGAGCCCGGTGGAGCCGTAGTCGGAAGTTCGTGTTCGACCAACCCATGGCCGCCGCAGCCTGAGAGTGATCAAGGTCGTCCCAGGCGACGAGGAGAAGGACTTCACGGTCGGCAGGCGACAAGGATGCGAGTGCCTTACGCAGTTCGTCCGGAAGCTCGTGTTGATCAGAGGCATCGTCGCGCTCTGGTCGAAGTGTGGCTATGCGCGCCGTTATCCGTGCGTGGCGTCTGCCTGAACGTTGCAGGTTACGGATGACGTTGCGCGCTATCCCGAACAACCAAGGGACCGGATCATCCTGTGGAACGTCCTGCACCCGGCGCCAGGCGACGAGGAAGGTTTGGGCCACGACCTCCTCGGCATCGTGGGCCGGTACGCGTCGCTGCGCGTATCTGAGGACTCGATCAGCATGCCCCTTATAGAGGGCTTCGATGGTGTCTCTCGGCTGTGTGTGCAGGGCCGCCTCCTAGGTAGGTCTACGACCCCATATGTCCGCCATAGCTCACCATGTTTCACCTTCCCGGACTTGATTCGACGTTCCCTTCGTGGCCCGGGTCCCTGCGGCGGCCGCCGGCTAACCCCTCCTCACCCGGCACGTTAGGAGCCCGGCGTTGGCCGGGCTCCTAGCGTGCTTGTTTAGACCTCGGTGCGAGGCTTCCTCGACAGCGGGGCACTGCTCAGCTGGCCAGCACTGCCCGGAGCGCCGATTCGTCACCCTCGATGCGAACGGACTTGCGGATGTCCTCGAATCGGAGCGCTCCGGCGGCGAGGCCGAGGGTTGTCAGTGCGTCGGCGTGGAGCACTGCGTCGAGTTCACGTCCAGCGTGATGCTCCATGGTCATGTCGGACGGTGACGCGTGAACTTGAACGACTTGGTTGTCGATCGCAAAGCCAACCCTGACCGTTCGCCGCGACGCCCATCGGGGACGAAGGAGGGCGGGTAGCGCGACCATGAGCCATTCAAGCTGGAACTCGTCGTCGCCCTGACCGGGGATCATCAGTGGCTCGGACCAGCGGATGAGCCCGTCAATGGGTTCGCGCAGTTGCGCTCCCCACTCGGTGAGCCCGTAGGCGACCGCGTTGGCGTCCGCGGCCGGACGCCGCTCAATGACCCCAGCGGATTCGAGATCCCGCAGACGAGCGGACAGGAGGTTGGTGGCCATTCCCGGCAGGCCGTCGAGGAGCTCGCCGTAGCGGGCCGGCGCGATAAGGAGCTGGCGGACGATGAGGAGATTCCAGCGGTCGCCGACCACGTCGAGCGCGCGGGCGAGACCGCAGAACTGGCGATAAGACCTGGCACTCATTGGTCACTCCATTCGATCTTGATGTCGTCGAACCTCAGGTCCAAAAGGATCGGGTGCGGGAGCACCCGCCGTCCCGGGCCGCGTGGGAGCACCCGGCGGTGCGTGGGGAAGAGAAGTCCGTCGATCTCGCGATGCTGGTCGCAGTAGAGGGCGGCAGTGGCCCTTCGTCCGACCGGTTCTGCAAGGAAGTCGTGGCGGCGGATCAGGCCATCGGGGTCGACGTAGAACGTTTGGTGTCGGCAGTGGGTGTGGAACCCGGTCGGGAAGGTCGATTCCAGCCGACGCCAGGTCTCGCCGCGTTCGCGCCACGCTTTGCCTTCGCGGAGCTCCACACCATCACGCGCCAGTAGCCACGGCGATGTCAGGTAGTTCCACGAGGCGTAGCCGCCGAAGTAGGCGACGTCGAGTGAGTCCCAATGGAAGTTGCGGCGGAATCCGCCCAGCCCGAAGAACGCTGCACGTGCGCCGGCGCGAGTCTCGAGCGGCGTGCCGTCTTCGGATTCGATCCGAACGTCTCCGCGGTCGAAAACGGCCCGCTTGCCAGGACCCGGGAAGCCGTGGATCGCCGTCTGCTGCTCAGCGGTACGGATCTTGAAACTGAAGTCGGCCAGCTTGTTTCCGGAAAAGCGCTTGGGCAGCAGACCCTCGATGTGGCCCGTGGCGGTGATCGTAGAAACCGAGTTCCAACGATCTGCTCCGCCATGCGCCGTCAGCACCTCTTGAAGGAGTGCCGTCTTCACGTCCGCCTCCCTGATGCTTGACTTTCTAAAGTGCGCTTGAAAGTATCACGTCACACTTTAGGTGAGGACACATGAAGACACGTATCGCACTGGCGCTCGTCGCACTGTTCGCAACGGTGATTCTGGTCGAAGCACCGGCGCACGCCGGTGACCGGGTGCCGTGGTCGTGCAGGTTTGACGGGGCGGTGACGTTCAAGCCAGCAGTCCGAATCCTGCCCACCGAGATCTCTGCCGTCACCAAGGCGACTGGCACGTGTGACGGCCAGCCGGCCACCTGGAAAGCCACCAATGCGGGCGCCGCCTCGTGCGCCCTGCTCTCCGGACCGGAAACGGGGTGGCTCACTGTCGGTGACCAGACCACCAAGCACCCGACGCAGACGGCGATCCTTGCCGGGATCGGGACGATCACCCTTCCCGGCACGCCGCTCCTCGCCTATGCCCACCTGCAGCCCTCCGGCGGGCTCGGCGTCCTCACAAGCTGCCTGACCACGGGAGCATCGAGTGCACCGATCCACATCCAGATGCTCAACACGTCCCTGAACTGAGCGAGGGATCAAGACATGGCCACTGCACAGCCAGTCGGCGAGCGCCCGGCGTGGGTTGACGACGAACTCTTCCCATTCGAAAGCCGCTTCGTCGAGATCGACGGGAGCCTCGTGCACTACGTCGACGAAGGGTCGGGGCCGATCCTGCTGTTGCCGCACGGCAACCCGGTCTGGTCCTTCGTCTGGCGCGACGTGATCGCTGAGCTCCGCGACCGATTCCGTTGCGTCGCCCTGGACTTCCCTGGGTTCGGCCTGTCGGCCGGGGCGGCCGACTACGGCTACACCGCTCAAGCCCACGCGGACCTGCTCGTGTCCTTCGTCGACCGACTGGACCTATCGGGCATCACCTTGGTGGGCCACAACTGGGGCGGGCCCTGGGGTCTGTACGCCGCCGAGCAACGACCGAACCGCTTCGAACGCTTCATCCTCAGCAACACGTGGGCATGGCCACTGAACGGAGACCCGAGCAGCGAATTCTTCTCCCGCGGCATCGGCAACCGAGCCGGCCGGGCGATGCTCCGGCGCTTCAACCCCCTCGTCAACCAGTTCATCCCGTCAGCACACAAGCGCCGCACGCTCTCCGAAGTGGAGATGCGGCACTATCGTGACGCGACGCCCACGCCGGAGCGTCGCCACGCTGCAGCGATGCTCCCCGGCGAGCTCGTCGGCGCACGGGAGTTCTTCACCGGCCTCGAAAACCGCCTCGGCCCGCTGTTGAACCGTCCGACCCTGATCGTCTGGGCCGACAAGGACCCGATCTTCACCGACAAGTACCGCCGACGGCTCGAGCGGACCTTCCCGGATGCGACAACGAAGCTGATCACCGGCGCCGGCCACTTCGTGCCGTCTGACGCTCCCGGGGAGTTCGCGGCGGCGATCCGCGAGTGGCGGTGCGCACTCGATGGGCGGCGCGCATCTCCGGCTCGCGGGAACACCCGGCGCGCAACGCCAAGCGAGTCGTAGTGGCCTACGACGTGCACCTGGCCGACCGAGTCCGAGAGCTGCTGGTGGACGGCTCGCCGGTGACCGAACAGTTGATGTTCGGAGGACTCGCCTTCCTCGTCGCCGGGAAGATAGCGGTAGCGGCAAGCAGCCAGGGCGGCCTCTTGGTGCGGGTCGATCCGGCACGCGCCGACCTTCTCCTCGCGACCACCAACGCGCGGTCGATGGAGATGAAAGGCCAGGTGATCCGGGGCTGGCTGCACGTCGACGGCGATGACCTGCGTACCGAGCGCCAACTGGCCCAGTGGATCGCCGTTGGGACAGCCACCGCCAGAAACGCGCCCGCCAAGAGACCAAATCGATGACCGAGACCCCTAGGCGAGGTCTGGACCCTGACTCCCAGGAAGGTGCTGACATGGTCCCGGCTGCGACGCACAGTGGTGCACCCCACACCCTGGCCCAGGCTCGTGCGGCGTTGCGGGAAGTTGTGCCCCGCCTTGTCGCACTTGTGCGCAGCGTCCCTGACGCCAACTCCGCTTCGGTCGGTACTTGGACGGTGGGCGATGTCGCTGCTCACCTATCTCATTGCTTTCGCGCCGACACCGACGCCATCGCCGGAAGACCGGTCCCGGAAGCCATCGTGACGAAGGCGGGAATAGCCGAGGCCACCGCGAAGATTCTGGCCGAGGACAGTGAACGGCACCCAGCCGTACTCGCGGATCGCATGAGCACGCTTGCCACCGAGTTCGACGACGTCGCGTCGCGTTCGCGATCAGCCACCGTCGATTGGCTGCAAGGCACGCGCCTGCCACCGGCGGCGGTCGCGTGTCACCTGCTCAACGAATGCCTGGTCCACGGCCACGACATCGCCAAAGCCACCGGGCGCCCGTGGCCGATACAGCGTCACCACGCCCTGCTCGCGATCGAGGCCTTCGTGCTGCCGCTGATCGCGGCGCTGCCGCCCACCGCTTTCGTGAACCAGGAGCAGGCCGGCTCCTTCCGCGCCCGCATCGAACTGCGCCTGCGCGGAGGTGGACGCACGGTCATGGTCTTCGACCGCGGTTCATTGACCCTCGACACGGCGCGCGCACGTGACGTTGACGCACACATCTCTGCCGATCCTCCGACTCTCATGCTGGTTCTCATCGGCCGACAAGGAATATGGAAACCGCTTCTCGAAGGGAAACTCACCGCTTGGGGGCCTCGGCCTTGGAAGCTCACCCGCATGCTCACCATCATGAGCCCCCCGTAGCCCGTTGGGGAAGATCGACCAGAAATACGGGCAATGGGACCATTCGGGTCGCCTACGCCTGTAGCAGGGATCGGCGGGAGCCGTAGGGGGGTCGAGGGGCGGCTCGCGGGGCATGCCAGACGAGGCACCATAGGGAGCCATGATGCGCGACGAGCTCGGATCCGAACTCGCTCACTGGGCGCAGCTGCTCGAGGAGCTGCGCTGGGCGGGGTTCCTCGTGGACCGCGACGCGCGCCTGGTGTGGGTGTCGCCCGATCTCCAGCGCTTTGCCGGCTCTCCGGCCGACGACGAGCTGGGCTACGGCCTCCACGTCCTAGAGGCGTTCTCCCTCGAGCCGTGGCGGCGGATCGCTACCCCAGAGAGCAGCATGCGACTGATGCGGGACCTGGCTCCCGTGGTCATGGGCGTCACCGACGAAGGGAAGGTCGATCTCGAGGCCGTCGCCGAGTGGATGAGGGAGCTCGTGGCGGACGTCGAGCCGCGTCCCTTCACGCTTCCGGTCGCGACGTCCTTCGATTACGTCGAACCGGGAGGCGAGGGCGGTAGCGATCTGCCCGTCATGCGTGTGAACGTGCTGGCCGCACCGATCCGATCCGAGGACGGGGAGCTGCTGGGTGCGGTCGCCATCGGCTATGCGGGGCTTCGTCCCGGCCTCGTGTCCCTGCTCGCGCGCGGCGACGAGGCCATGTACGAACGGATGGCGAAGCTCGTCGAGCCGGCGTCGCGCCAGGGAGCAGTCCTGTTCTGCGACCTCGAGGGTTCTACCGAGCTGGCGCGCACGCTGCCGACCGCGCAGTACTTCCGGCTGATCAGGAGCCTGTGGACCGAGATCGACGCGCTGGTCGCCCGCAACTCAGGCATCGTCGGCAAGCACGCCGGTGACGGTGCCACCGCGTTCTTCCTGGTCGACGATATCGGTTCTCCGTCGGAGGCGGCCGCGGCCGCGATCCGCACGGCGCGCGAGATCCATGAGCGCTCCGGGGACGTGTTCGGCGCCGCGCTGGACTCGTCGTGTCTGATGCGCGTCGGGTTGCACTGGGGAGGCTCGCTCTACATCGGCCAGCTGGTGCCGGGCGGTCGGCTCGATGTCACCGCGCTGGGCGACGCGGTCAACGAGTGCGCCCGCATCCAGGAATGCGCCGACCCCCACGAGACTCTGGCGTCCAAGGAGCTGATCGAGCGTCTGTCAGACGACGACAAGGCCGCGCTCGGGATCGACCCCGAGAAGGTCCGCTACCGTCCGGTGTCGCAACTGCCGCACGTCACCGAGAAGGCCGCGGCCGCCGCGGGGGCGATCCCCGTGACGACTCTGTAGCGCTCCGACCCCCGCTCGAGCGCGGCCGTACAACGGCAAGGTCGCGTCGCGCAGCGCGCCGGCCGGCTCGCTCACGAGGAACGAGATCGCCGCGGCGACCTCCTCGACCGAGACCCAGCGGGAGGTGTCTGCATCCGGCAGCGCGCTTCGGTTGGCGGGCGTGTCGAGCGTCGAGGGCTCCACGGCGTTCCCTCGTATGCGAGCTTGGCGACTGACTTGTTGACCCCCTCCTTCGGCACGCTTGTTCATCTCCTCGTCTGGACGCTGCTGCGCGCCGATATCAGCCGTTCCTTGTGACGCAACCGTAGTCCGCTAACTCCTCCACGCAACCGCCCGCTGCGCGTGAGAACCGACGCTCGGTCGTTCTCGCTGCGCTGCGACCTCGCCGGGCAAGATCAGATGGGTTTCGGTTCTTCGCCCCACCACGGTTCAGTCACGACCACCTCGGTGTCGGGAAGAGAGCGGCGAATAGCAGCTAGGCATTTCTGACCTTCCGCGAGCCAGTCGGGATCACCCGGTCCCTCGAGCGGTAAACGGTCCTCGGCGTAGTTGGTGGTCCATTCCTGTATCGCCTGGCGGACGTCATCTGCAATGGGGAGTTGATCGAGGGACACGTTGCGACCCTTCTCCCACAACGGACTATGTACGCCGTAGTCGGGCCAGAACTCGAAAGTGCGATTCGCCACTCACTGAGTTTGTCACGGAGAACGAAAGGCGGCGGTTGACCTCGTCGACTAGGGGACGGCGCTTCACGCCTCCGGCTCGGAAAGCCGCCGAGCAACAGGAGGTGCAGTGATGAAGCAGCGGGGAGTAGCGATTTTCGCCGACTGAGTCGCGTTGCCTTCGAGAGGTGCAGGAAGGCTCTTCGGCTTGTTTGATGGTGGTGGGGAACACCACGGAACGGCAACTGGAGGGAGTCGACATCACGCTGGACTCACGCCACGACATCGCCGAGACCGCAGCCCGTGGTACGGCGTTGATCGATATGAGCCATCCGGTTCGGCTTCCGGAGGCTCTTCGTTAGGGGTCGCTGGAACTCGATGTCGGGCGGCATGAAGCGCGCTGGGAGGGCAGGTTGATCAATCTCTCGCCCCCGCAGTTTCGCATCATGGAGGTCCTGGCCCTAGCCGCGGGTTCGCTCGTAACCGACGACGGTGATGGCGAGAAGCTGATAGAAGAGCTCCTCAAGGGTGCGCTGACCGGCTAATGAACAAAGGCGGCTTCTCCATGGAAGCGCTTGGTCGGCATCAGCGGTGCCAAAGCCCGCATCTCGCGCAAGACACGTCTTTGAATTGAAGTGCAGCGCCTGGCTAGCGCAGCGGAGCCGCGTTGGTGAAGGTGGCGACTAGGCCCTCCCCCTCAGAGCCGGCAGAGCCGTTGGGGACGACCCCATCAACGAATGTTGCCCACGGCCTCCCCCTCGCATCGATCTGGACATCGATGAAATCGAGGAGCCAGGGACAGCGACCAGGGCCGCACGAGCCTTCGACCAAGGGATCAGACAACCGATTGACGCGGGCTGTGTAGAAGAGCGGTCGCCTGCCGACAGCATCGAAAGCTATCGCGATATACCCGTTCCAGGTCGGCGTGATCGGCATGATGGTCTCGTCGCGGCACCCGTTGCCGGTCCCACATTCTTGAAACAGCGAGTTCTCACTGCCGACGTATGCGAGCGCGATACCTCCTGTCGGACTGGCTGCGATGGTCGCCAGGTTCGACTCTCGAACACGTGGCGCGCCCACCATCATTGGATTACCCCACGTCAGGCCGCCGTCGCGTGACACCGCGAGGTAGGGCAGCCGGTCGTTGGCTATCCAGAGGTAATAGACGTTTCCCCTCCGATCGACCGCCACCGCGGGATCGGTTCCGCCGCGCGGCGTGCTTCCCTTTGCCACGCGAACTCGCGTCCATGTCAGGCCCTCATCGCGGCTGACGGCGAGCCACGGACCGCCGCAGTGCGCCTTGGGGAGGTAGATCGTTCCGTCGGGTCCTGCGACCCCTTGCCCGTGCCAGCCGGGACAGGGATTCCCATCCGCGTAGAAGTCCGCGGCGAACGCGGGCGATCCCGTGGGCAAGAACGTGACCCCACCGTCGAGGGATTTGGAGCACGCGGAATTCGCGAGATCACTGAAGCAGTAGTAGACGACGCGTGGATAGTCGATTGGCGTGTTGTTAACGGGTCGTCCCGTGAAGAGCGTCTGATGGTCGTTGACAGGCCTGCCGCAGGCCAGCGGGTTCGTCGTCCACGACATCCCCCGGTCATCACTGAACGATAGAAAGGAGCACGCGACCGTAAGGTCCACTGTGAATACTCGATTTGTTGCGGCGTCGACATAGAGGTATGGATCGGCAGATAGAAGGTGAGTGTTCTGCTCACCGATCGTGGGGGATACGACATCCCACGTGTTGGCTCCGTTCGATGAACGAAGCACTTCGATGCGCGAGCTCGTCTCGAACGCAGTGAAGAAGATGTCCCCACGACGCGTGACCCCTAGCGTGGGCTCGATCGCCGCGTGGCCGACGCCGAACAGATGAGGCCGCGGCCTATGACTGCGATTGTCGTTGGAAGAGGCAGGGACTCCTCCTGGGTAGTGAGCGACCGCGGGCTCTCGCGAGACATCAGATCTGCGGCCGGTGTTCGCTGTACCTCTCATCGGTACGAGCATTAGCGCGACGAGCATGACTACAACGATTGGTGGTGGCCCGCGATAAGACTCGTTCGGAGCACCTGAATCACGAGTGCCCATGACGCTGATCACGGCAGGTTCGAGAGCACGGTTGTGATCGTGCCGGATGAGGCCATCGCTGGCGTCCCGTCACTGCAAGGGCCAGCGAACACCCAGACGAGGAATTGTTCATCGGATCCGAGGAAGACTGTTTTCTCTGTAGTGCCACAGAACTCCGCGACGATGTGATTCGCCTCGATGTCGGTTATGAAGCCGTGGACCGGCAGGCTGAGGGCATCGGCGATCTCCACCCGTGCGAACAGCTCGCCCGGCTTGGGCGTGATGAGAATGCATCCGGCTCCGTCTCCGTGCTTGCAGGCCCCGTAGAATTCGCCGCCGACCGCGACGCCCGCTGCGGGGGCCTCGTAGGGCGCCTCAATCGTACGTTCGACGCGGTTCGGTTTCTTACGCTTGGCCGCGGACACCGGTACGGTTGCAACGTTCAATACCAGGCTCCCAACCATGACTGCCACCAGCAATCGCTTCATGGTCCCTCCCTCCGTTCTGGAACGTTTGCTCGCAGGTTTATGTTCGATGTCCACTCCCTCCTTCCGCTGACGCAGCCCGTCTGATTTGCGACCTTCAAAATCCGCGTCGCGCCAGTTCAGCTGCGAGCTCCGCGTTGGTAGCGACAC
The DNA here is from genome assembly GCA_030776625.1 of Actinomycetota bacterium. Classification (NCBI taxonomy): domain Bacteria; kingdom Bacillati; phylum Actinomycetota; species Actinomycetota bacterium. The sequence continues at coordinate 24,077 of JALYHL010000003.1, forward strand.
GGAAGTCGTCGCGCAGGGCAGCGAGCCGGCGGTAGACGCTGCGGTCCGTGATGTCCAGTTGCCTGGCGATGTCCTGAGCGGCACGTCCGCGAGCTACGAGCTCAAGAAAAAGGGGGTCGCCAGGCGCCTGCTGCCGTTTGCCTTCGATCAGGGAGGAGACTTCCCCCGGAAGCAGGGGCACGAGGAGCATTTGAACGGCGCGCTCGGCCCATTCCGCCGGGACATCTGTCCCCACAGGAATGAGCACGCACGCCGGTCCACCTAGGTCCCTTGAAGATGAGGACATCACCAGCTCCGAGTCGTCGCGTTTCGCCAATGACCATGTCGCGAGGGATACGGATTCGGGGAGGGACGCGTCACGCGTGGCAGAGGGACCAGGGGCGCTTATGACGGCAAGCGTCGGTATTGCGACAACCGCACCGTCGCGAGTGACGTCACGTGTTGTGGCCACGTATAAAGAGGGGCAAGACGCGCTTACTGGGCATGGCTAGATGGAGGTGGCGGTGGAAGATCAGGGAAGAGCGTCTTTTGAGGTTGAGTGGCCCGCCCTAGCGCGCGAACTTGGCTCGATGCTGCGTCGTCGGCGAGTCCCTGAGTGGCTCGCAGACGACATCGTCCAGGAGACCGGGATAAAGCTGTGGAAGATGTGGGACGACGTCGATCCCGATCGTCCGGTCGCAGGACTAGGCAAGGCCGTCGCGGTGAATGTCTTGCGCGATTACTGGCGACAGTCCGCACGGCGAGAAGTGACCGGGGCGGTACCCGATCGAGCAGGGATCGCCGATGTTGAACGAGAGGGACTGGCGCGGACGGAACTTAGAGCGGTTGGTCGTGCTCTCCGGCAGCTCCAGCCGGATTATCGAGGAGTCCTCCTTGCAGAGGTTGGGCTGATGGACGAGCCGGTGAGGTCGGGACGCGGGGCGATCCGGATGCTGCGCGTTCGAGCACGGCGAGAACTGGAAGGCTTGGTAGACCGTGGGTCAAGCTGGGGAGTCGTGTTCGGCGAGAGGGTTTCCGGCATGGCCCGCGACTTCGCCGGCCGTATGTCTGCGCGCCTTGGCCCCCGCGAGGCAGAAGGTCTCGCGTACGCAGCGGTCGGGATCGTGGCTGTTGTTGTGGCAGGAGGTTTGCTGCCGGGTGACCTATTTGACAGGTCGGGACTAGATGGCCGAGCTGACACGGACCCGGTGATGGTTGCTCCGAACGCGCGAATGGACGTGATTGCTTCCTCGGCCGCGTCGAAGATGCATGATCCCGCAAGCATCCACGGTCTTAGAGGTCTGACGAGAGAGGCTTTCGACCACGCGAACGACCTGCTTGGAACAGGAAGGAAGCGGCCTTTGGCCAAAGGCCGACTAGGGGGGATGGGTGGGGTAGCAGCAAAAGGGCAGATCGAAACGCTGGGGGTACGGATCGGGACGGCCGACGACGGGTCATTGTTCGTCGGTTGTTCAGACGGCACTGAAACGGGTGCAACTGGTATCGGGGAGTGCGACATCGGCCAGGGGCAAACACGCGCGAAGGCGGAGGTGCAGTACAGATTCCGCGACAAGAAGGGTCGAGTGCGCCTAGGCACGGACCGCCGGCATCGTCTGAGCCTGCCCTGACCCGCAGCGCCTCCACCGAGTGAGCGACTCGTGACCCGCAGTTTCACACCTCCGCACGGCGGCTAGTTCCTTCCTTCTAGCCCCGTCTGCCTCGCCGTCAAGGCGGGTGCGGTACCGCTGTCGCTCCTTATCCTCCCCCGCCCGCTCAAGCGGGCTTCCCTTGACGCCTCCTGGTAAGCAGCGCTGATCGCTCACGCCGGTTCGGTCGGGTTCGAGGTCGTCGTCACCGCAAGGGCAACGAGAACGGGTACTGCGACTTCCTCAACAAGAAGATCGGTGCGACCCGATGTAGCACCGGCTCAAGCCGTCAAGACCCTGATCCACGAGCTCGGCCACGCTCTCCTCCGTTCCGAGGGTCCTGTGGCAAGTCGCGAGGTCGCCGAGACCGAGGTCGAATCGGTCGCATTCGCCGTATGCGATGCGATCGTACTCGACACCGGCGACTACAGCTTCCCCTACGTCGCCCGCTGGTCATCGGGTGACGTCGGCAAGGTCAAAGGGATAGGCGAGCGAGTTGTGCAGTGTGCCGGCGAGATACTTCGGGCGCTCGCAGTAGAAGAAACGACCGCTAAGGCGGCGTCCTGATTGATGAATCGCTCCCGCGACCATAAGGAGGCGGAAGCGGGAAGGCAAAGCGCTCCGCCAGCAGCGTCATATCTCGCCGGTCGCCGTCGTCTGGTTCGTAGCCAAGGTGAGTTTCGACCTGGAGCTCTGGCGTGAGGCATCGAACCGTTCGGTGGCCGATCGTGCCTTCGCCGCTGAGCCCTTCCGGCGTGAAGTAGAACTCGGAGCCCCAGCTGTCCCCTTCATACAGTTGTTGCGTAGCGCCGCCCTCGTGGTCGAGGGTGACCAGGTCAAAGGTCACGGCGACTCCGTCTCTTCGCCCAAAAGCAAGTTGGACGGGCATGTTGTCCTTGGTGGTCTCCCATTCGGGTGCCCTGAAGATCTGTCTCAGCTGTTCAGCAGACTCGATCGGAACGAGGAGATCGATGTCCTTGTGTTGCCGCGTCTGCGTTCCGATAAGGGCATCTATGCCCCAGCCGCCGTGAACCCACGTGTGGATTCCGGCCTCATCAAGGAGATCGAGGACGGCCATCAGGTCAGAGACTTGTGTCGTCATCTTCTGGCGATTGTCACAGGTCGTTCAACGGCCTCGGGTTGCACGCTGGGCTGGGGGGTCTGAGGATCAAGGAGACCGCTCGGATGGATGGTCGAGTGCGCCAAGTCCACCTCGGGTGCCTGACGGTCGTCTCGGAGGATGATGAAGAGATGGAGAAGGCGTCGTGACTGAGCCGACTGCTGTTGTACTGACCACAACGCTGAAGTGGCAGCATGATGCCGGTGGAGAGCGTGCCCTGCTGGCTTCGAGCTCTACGATCAAGGGTGGCCGCTAGCGCATCGGGACTTCGGACTCAGTGGACTCGCGGTGCGTGCGCGGTCTCGTGATGGCGCGAAGCAGAGGACGATGATGTCTGACTTCGAAGCGGAGGGGCCAGTGAGTGGACGCGTCGTGGGCGTCGTGGGGTTACTGATCCTGTTCGTGCCGCTGGTCGCGTACCACCTTCGCAAGGCGCACGAGGCGACGCGAAGGCGCGACGTGATCACCCGGCATGCCCGTGCCGGGAACTTGATCGTCGTGGGTGGTGTCGGAATCACAGCTCTGATCGTGGGAGACGACATCAGGCGCTTCCTGCCCGCGATCGTCCTGTTGATCCTGCTTCCGCTGGTCGTGATCGTGTGGGCCGGGCTGAAGTATCGGAAGTCGGAGCGGATGCCGTAGCGTGCCGACCGTCTGCAACGGAGCGGCAGGAGCGCGACACGAGCGTCGTCGGCTGCGTCTGTGCTTAGACCGTCGGCGTTAGGCGGAACTTCATAGGCTATGCCTATGGGCGATGACGTGGGCAAGAGAGTGCGACTCGTGTTGGGCCTGGTGATCCCTGGGCTCGTGGCACTGGTCTTGGTGGGAGCGGCCGTGCTGGCGGCGCTGCGTTCAGGGGACTGGGGATTCGTGGGTGCCGAGATCCTGATGCTGCTGGTTCTCCTAGGACCGTTCTTCATCTATTACTTCGTGCTGCGGACTGCGGAGTTCTCGATCGCCATAGGCGCCTTGCTGGTGGCGACTGCCACGTACGCAGCTGTGGACTTCCTCCGGGCTACGGATCGGGGTAGCTCGACTGCCGCACTTGCGGTGCTGTGGGTGCCGATGATCGGATATCCGGTGGTTGCTGTGGGCGCGTTCCTGGACGTATGAGTCGCTGATCGTGGGGCCTTATCCGAGAGGATGTAGATGAGCGTGATGCAGTGGCTTGCGATCAGCGGTGTCGTGCTGTTCCTCGTCGTCCTTTTCGCCTTGTTCTGGGCCTACGCGGCCGGGAGGTTGAAGGCCGCGTCCAACCAGCCCCGTGTTCGGTTGCGCTGGCTCCCGCATTCCTTGAGGACGAGGCCTCTCGGTCACGGCATCTACCACGCACACGACGAGCGCCGAGCCGAGCGACAGGCGCGGGACGCACGAGGCGATAGCGGGTAGAACATCTCCGTGGGCAAGTGGACGGACCGGACAGCTGAGTGGGACGACAAGACGCTGATCTACAACCCCCACGATCCGAAGCACAGGTTCGACTGGCGGCGGTATTCGATCATCCGCGGTGTAGCTGCACTGGCTGTTGTCGGCCTAATCGGCCTTCTCGACGTGTTTCTGGAACGAGGTGTCGCGATCGCGATCCTGCTGACCCTCATCGTCACATTTCTCGTCTTCTATGTCCCGTGGCGTCGCAAGCGCAACGAAGGACTGACCGGTTCCCCGACCAAGTGGCCAACCAGGTAGGTCTCTGACTGATGCCAGGGCCGCTGCTGTTGACCGGCATCGTGTTGGCCGTTGCTGCAGCGGGACTCGGTGCGTGGCTGGGCAGCAAACCGCTTCGCGATGCGTGGCGACCCCGACATGCGAGAACAGCTGAAGCTCCCGTTGCGCGACCGATGGCGCTACGCGAAGTTGGCGCGCAGTGAGCAGGTCATCTCTGACCCCGAGGAGGCCCGTCGTGCGCAAACAGCGGTTCGTGTGGCGCTCACAGCAACGACTCACGCCTTCTCGCGGAGGCAGATGCTGTTCATCGGCGTCGGGCTATTACTCGCGGGAGCGACCCGGTTGCGTGGAGATGTGGACCTGCGCGCGGTGCTGTTCACCTTCGGTTTCCCGCTGCTGTTCGCCCTCGCATGGACCATGAACCGTCGTCAGGAGAAACAGATGCGTCGCACGCCTGAGCTCAACGGTTGGGACCTGAGCTAGGCCTAGCAACGTCGCCGCGCTCACTTCGTCGCGGGGGTAACGTGTCGGTTGGGACAGGAGGACGGATGCTCGATCGGGCGGCTTATTCAGCTATCGCGTTCGGGGTCGCGGTGACAGTGGTCATACCTGCAGGTCACGCGGGTGGATCGGCGCCGACTTGTTTCGGCGAGCCGGCGACGATCGTAGGCACTACCGCCGATGACACCTTGCGAGGGACAGAGGGGAGGGATGTGATCGTCGGCGGCCGTGGAAACGACAAGATCTTCGGGTACGGCGGTGACGACCTCCTATGCGGCGGGCCGGGCAGCGACACCGTGAATGGAGACTTCGATTGTGAGAGTCCGTCCGGCGCCGACCAGGTCCGAGGAGGACGTGGCCCGGATGTCGTTGGGGGCGAAGGGTGCGGGATCCCGACGGACCCGGATGCGGCCCGCGACGTCGTTCTCGGCGATCGCGGCTCGGACAAACTAGTGCCGGCGATCGGGGATGACGTCGTGGACGGAGGTCGGGGTCGCGACACCTTCATCGTCTCCGCCACTGAAGCAGCCACGGTTGATCTGGGCCGGGGCATCACCGCTGGGGGCGAGGGCAACGACACGATCGCGCGAGCCAGCGTCGAGGACATCGTCGTGATGAACTGCAATCCGTTGCCCCACGTGCTCGTCGGGGACCATCGCCGCAACTTCATCTACGCCGAGGAGGGAGCGAACGTCGTCCGGGGCCGGGGCGGCGATGACGAGTTGTATTCGGGGAACGGGTACTACCACTTCCAGGAACCGTGTGACCACGACGGTGACGACCGTGTCTCGGGTGGATCAGGAGATGACGTGATCTATACCCAGTGGGGAGATGACGTCGTCGCGGGCGGCCGTGGGAACGACCTCATGGTTGGCGAAGACGGCGACGATCAGCTGGTGGGCGGACGGGGAGATTTCGACGCAGCGCACGGCAAGGACGGTATCGATACTTGCAGCGCGGAGAGCATGTTTGAGTGCGAGCAACAGCCGTAGGAGGCTGCCGCTCGCAGGGTCGGCCTCCGATCGGAGGGACACCGACGGCGCCGTGATCGGGCACGAATGACATGTACTTCTTCCACGTTTTGACGCGGTGGAGCGCCGGAGCGTCTAGCGTTCGGCCCTCGCGGCACAGTACGTTCCCGATATGGGCGCGCCACATTCCGTGGAGCGAACCGGAAGAAGACGCGGTGTCGCTGCTTGGCTCTTCGGGCTGATCGCAGTTGGAGTGGTGGTCGTCCCTTGGCTCGGCGTCGTAGCGCCGCTCCTTGCCGTCATTGGAGTCATTGAAGCAGTGCTCGCGTGGGGAGTGCTTGAGGATCGCTGGCGGTACGCCCCGCTATCTGCGGTGTCGTGGTATTCGCTGCCCTCGTGATGGGCACAATCATCTTGGTCGACGCCACGACAGGAGCGCGCTGAGCAAACAGGGTCGCGTAGTGGCGTGTCTAGCAGCGACGTAACTCCTGGTGCCGCTGCAGAAAGGACACCTAGTGACGAGGGAACACCCGGCTGAGAATAGGCGACATTCGACTTCGGTGACAGTGTCAAGCTCCCACTGAAGGAGCCGTCCGTCGATAGCGATCGCACGCCTCAAGGTGGTTTGGTCGCGCGCGGAACCGAGCGCGAGATCGCAAACGCGTTGGTCCGCCAGGTCAAGCGCGCTTTTGGTCTCGACCCATTGGTGGTCGCCGCCGGAGAGGCAGACCACCTCTGGGTATTCGCCCCCAGCAGAGAGGTAGATGCGGATGTGGTGAGCTGGGATGCGCGCTCGGGAGAGGGCGACATGCTCAGCGTCGCCGTCTCCGTTCGTCCCGAGCATCCGCCGATCCGCCTCGGTGTCGATCCCGTCGTGCGTCGGGCGTGTCTCGATCAGGAGATCCTCTTGATCGATGAGTTTGACATCGTCGAGAACCCCGCGCTGGGACGGTTGATCGGCGCCACGAAGCGCCTGATCGTTCTGCCGCTCTTTTCCGAGCCGTCGCTGTTCGGCACTCTCGTCGTCCGGGTCCCGGGGTCAGGACCGGTAAGCGCCGTGACGCTCTACGACCTGTGGGAACTCGCCAGCTACGTGGGGTCGCTATTGCTCGACGCTCGGCTCGCACAGCAGAAGCAGTCCCTCGCGCGCGTCGATCCGATGACCGGTGTCTTGGTGCGGCGAGCGTTCGAGTCAGCGCTCCGGCGGGAGACGAGGCGTGCCGTTGAAAGGGGTGGGCGCGTGAGCCTGGTCATGTTCCACGTTCTCGGGTTGCGCGATATCAACGAAGACTTCGGCCATCTTGTTGGCGACCAACTCCTACGGCGTGCCGCGGCGTGTCTAGCCGCACACGCCCGCGACTTCGATGTCGTGGCGCGCTATGGCGGCAATGAGTTCGTCATGCTGCTGCCGAGCGCGGGGCGCGACTACGCTCTTTCGGTCGCACGGTCGGTCCAAGAACAGACCGCGCGGTTGCGGGAGGGAGTACACGCGACCGTGAGTACTGCGGTTGCGACCCTCCCTGATGATGCGCCTGGCGGCGCGTCGCTTGAGCGAGCAGTCAAGCAAGCCCTGAAGCTCACCGAGGAGTGGCACCGGGGCCCGCGCGGCGACGGGTAATGACCAGAACATCGAAAAGCACTGCTGGTGTGAATCCTCCGCAGCCATCGCTGTGGCGCTAGACGTGCTTTCGTAGAGGCGCGGCGCAAAGTTGTTCCTACACGAGTCGGAAGCAGCGGATGATCCCGCGGAACCTGAACTTGTGAAGTGCCCCGCCGGCGAACCATCGCTCGGTCTCAGCTCGTAGGCACGTCTGCGTCTCTTCGGCGGTCTCTCGTCCTTCGGCATTCGCGCTGATCGTGTTGCTATTGGACATCAGATACAAAACGAACTCGTCGTGCGTGAACCAGATGTCGTCGTCGAAGTCCAGCGCGCCGAGCTCGACGTACTCCGCTGGATGCCCCAGATCCCGGTCCGGCCTCGAGCCATGTGCTGGCGTCGGATACCTCCTTTCGAACGTTTGTTCTAGCCAACCGTCGATCGCGGGTTCATCGACTGCGCCCTCCAGCGGATGGTCGTAGAAGGCCAGCGCCCCACCTCGATCGAGGACACGAGCGGCCTCAGCGAAGAAATCCGACTGCTGGAACCAATGCACCCCCGAGGCCACCGTCACGAGGTCGAATACCCGGGACTTGAAAGGCAGCCTTTCGGCCTGCGCCACGCTATAGAAGATGTTGGTGCCATGAGGTGCGACCGCGACCATGGCTTCGGTCGCATCCACTCCAACGACAAGGTCGGCACGATCTGCGAGAGCGACCGTCGACAACCCCGTTCCGCATGCGACGTCCAGCGCGCGCGTGACACGCGTTCGCTCTAGAAGCCCGAAGATCTTCTCGAGCGAACGCGGGTGGTGGAACGGCCGCCCGCGCTGGTAGCGACGTGCTCCTTCGGCTGTCGCGAAGGGGTTTTGGACGTCTTCGTTCATGTGTAGACGGTACGGGAGTGGCTCGTTCCGACGTCACTTCAGGGCGGCTCCGCCAAATCGAGCTACGTGTTGCCTCGACCGTGGTCCCCTAACTCCTCCACAATTGCCCGCTGCGCGTGAAGTCCGGCACTCGGGCGGTCTCGCTTGCCGCGCTGCGACTTCGGTCGGCATGCCTCTGACAGTGGTTCTCGGGCCGATACTTAAACGCATGAAGATCCGAGACGGTCAAGTCGGCGATGACAAAGACGCAGTCGCTCTGTGGGTGGACGCCCATGCTGCACGGACAGGCGAGCGATCTCGATCCTTACGTGGAGAGGGATTCAGGCTCTCGCTTCACTCCCCGGATTCGCTCGTTGTCGTGGCGGAGGAGGACGGCAGGTTGGTGGGCCTTGTCCTCGGGCGACAAGGACGCTCCGATGACGGCGCCGGTCCTCCCGTCGCGGGTCTCATTCATATCTCGGCGGTGTTCGTGAGCCCGGAACATTGGGGGAAAGGGATCGGTCGTGAATTGGTCTCCGCCATCCTTAGACGTGCCCGTATCCGCAACTATGACAAGGCACAGTTATGGACCCAGAGCGACAACGAGCGAGCAACTCGTCTATACGAAAGGCTCGGATTCAAAAAATCTGGTCGAGAAAAGATCCACGCGGGTGAATCGATAATTCATTACGAACTAGATCTGCGACAAGAGCTATAGGTCTGGCTATATCTCGCGGCCGCTTCTGTCGTGCGTTCTTTTCCGAAACGCGGCAGGCGTTTCATCCCTTAGCGGTTACGAGATCTCTTGGATCCCGTGGCGCACCAGCTTGTCGAATCGTCTCATTCGGAGATGTTCCCAGACCTCACTTGGTCTTGGCGAGCCTCCTTCGCCTCCGTGTCAGACGTTCTTCTTGACGGCACGTTAGGACGGCCGCTCCTTCGGTCAACCGCACGTTGCGCGCTCATGAGTGCTCACTTCCTGCGGATCGGTTGACCTCGTCGCTATCTCCGCCCTGAAACACGGGCCGTAAGAACGTCTAAGCGCCGCAGGAGGCGCGAAGGAGGTAGGACCATGAACCAGGTCGCTCTAGTCGGAAACATCACCGACGATCCCGAGCTTCGTTACACGCAGAGCGGCGCGGCCCTTGCAGGCTTCACCGTCGCGGTCAGCCACCGCTCCAAGCACAACGGCGAGTGGCAAGACGTCAACGACGGGTTGAGATTCCGCCTTCGGTCGCAAGGCGACCTCAGCGGCAAGCGTGGTGTCAGTAGTAGTCGCGGGATGAGGAGTTGGAAAGACCACATGCGGGTGTAATGATGGTGATTAAGACGCTAAGGAGGTTTCTGTGGCCGAGCCACGCGACTGGCTGACCTACGTTGGCCTTCGTGGCGACTCGCGACCTCTATCCACCGCCGCAACGTTAGGGTTCGCGTTCTTCTTCCTGTACTTCTTTATGTGGCGCGAGCCGGACGATTCCCTTTGGCTGACGACCGGAAAAGCCATCATCGTTGCATCTATTGCCTTCGTTATCTCCTGGATCGTCTCGTCCCTGCTCGGGAGCGCGTCCGGTGGGACGAAGAGCCGCTGATCGTGAGTCAGTAAGGAGCGCTGGGCGTGGGCGAGATCGGAATCGTTCCCTGAGGCCGCTGCACGGCATGGCGATCGGTCGCCGAGAACGCAGCGCACACCCTGAAGAAGGGGATGCGGGTCTTCGTGGCCGGCAAGCTCGTCCGGCGGGCTGGCAGGACAACGACGGCAACAAGGCGCCAGAGCGTCGAGATCCAGGTCACGCACGTGGGGCCGGATCTTCAGTTCGCCACCGCAGAGGTATTTAAGTCCACCGCAGAGGGTTTGGGTGCGGCCTCGGACGGTCCTTCGGCTGCGTCCTCGGCCAAGGAGAAGCAGAGCGCATAACTCGTCTGCGATAAGAAAGCCTCCGGGCAAGCGGGGGCTTTCTCGCGTTATGCATAGTTAACCGCTTGGTGATGGTCTCCACGCCTTTCGCCCGAGATAAATCGCGGTCGCGATAGAAGCCACAACCAGAAGCCCAATCACTATGGCCATCATCCACGGCTCAGGGCCGGTCGAATAGCAGGTGGAGACATCGAGGCGCGGGCGACGACCCGGCCGGGACTCGACAGCCTCACAAACTTCCCCCCCGATCGAAACGAAGCGGAGGAAGTAAGGCAGCGCAAGTCCTCCGGGGACGATGAGCGTGCCGATCACTTTCTCGCGCGTCTTCCATACGGGAGAGATCCACAACAAGACGACTCCCGCAAGCCATCCGATCCCAGGAAGGATGAAGGGTCGCATCGGCAGCGGGATGATGAACCCACCGATCAAGAGCAGAAGGATGGCCGCGCCCTCGACAGCGCCGCCGCGGTTACTCGTTATCCCGAGACGTTCCCGAGCGTCGGCCGCGATGGTCTGCGGATCACCCAGCTCCTCGAGGACGTTGCGAACCTGCGCGTCGCCAACCCCCGGCGGGGTGGCTTCGTCGATGTGACCCCGGATCTCGTTCACGATCTCGTGGCGTCGATCCCGCGGGAGGTCGGTTAAGGCCCGGTCCAGTTCCTTGAGATAGCGCTCGGCAGCCGGATGTGCAGTTGCGTTCATTCGTCCTCCTCAATCAGCTCGTCCACGGATGATCTGAATCGCCGCCATTCCTGTGTGAAGTCCTTGAGAGCGCCGCGTCCCTTGGGGGTTAACCGGTAATAGCGCCGAGGCGGCCCCTTCGGTGACTCCTCCCACGAAGACCGGACGAGCCCGTCCTTGCGGAGCCGTGTCAGCAGGGGGTAGAGCGTTCCCTCCGAGGTCACCATCCCGTCGACGCTGGCGAGCATCTTGACGAGATCGAAGGCATAGCGCTCGCCCTTCTTGAGGACGGCTAGGACGCAGTACTCGAGTGTCCCCCGTCGCATCTGGCTTACCAGTCGGTTCTCGGTCTCTCCAGGTACCATGTGGTGCATGGTAGCAGGTGTCGCCTGATACCGGGCGGCCCCTCAAGAAGGGCATGCGGGTCTTCGTCGCCGGCAAGCTCGTCCAGCGAAGCTGGCAGGACAACGACGGCAACAAGCGTCAGAGCGTCGAGATCCAGGTCACCCACGTGGGGCCGGATCTTCAGTTCCAGTCGGCCGAAGTAAACCGCACTCCGGCCGAGGAGAAGCAGAGCGCATAGGTTCTGCCGTTTAGAGGAGCCTCCGGCGACGCCGGAGGCTTTCTCGCGGACTGAAATCGGCAGAACTACACGCGATACTCAAATCGATGCCCGAATCCGGCCCATACGGACCTCTTTCATCGTCACACCCGCGGCCTGGTTCCCTTCAGGCGTACGTAGCGGTCTTCGTCGTCACCTTCGTCTATTGGGCGGCATTCATCTGGTACGGCGGCTCCAGCATCCTCGGATGGTTACCTGGGTTCGTAGTGAGCTATCTGGCGTGGCGAGGATCCAAGATGGCGTGGCTCGTCGCCATCGTGGCGACGGGGATCTACTTCGTGGTCTCTGCGATCGAGATCGAGATGGCGACTACTCCGGGCGGACACCACCCGATACTTCATGTGATCGAGTCGGTCCTTGTGGTGACGATGCTGACGCTCTTGTTGGTGCCGACAACGCGTCGCTTTTACAACCTAGAAATGCGCCAAGAGTCGGCCTAGGGACAAACGCGGCCCCTGCGGCTGCCGCCGGGTAAACCCTCCTCACCCGGCACGTTCGGAGCCCGGCTTGGACGAAGTCGGACGCTGGCAAGAGATCCGCACTCGGTCGATCCCACGGCGCGCTGCAACTCTCGTGCGGAGAAACGTCAGAATGAGTGCCTCTTCCAGCGAGTGAAGTCGACACAGGTCCCGTATCGCCTTTCGGGTGGAAGATTCTCGGGCGGCGGGCAGTCGGCGTGGTGCTCCTCTTCGAACGAGGTCGCGGCCCTCCACCTGTACGCCTTTGAGTTACGACTCAGCCACCGTTCTGGGATCGCGACCTTGATGCTGTGCTGGTCGGGCCGACTAGCGAGGCGAGTGCCGACCTGTTGCTCTTCGAACTGCTGAACGCAGCCAGCGAAGGTCCCCTTGTACATGGTGGACTGGAGCGTTCCGTCGAGAGCGATGTCGAGGCAGCGTTCGGGCTCGCCATCGTTGTTCTTGTCGAATTCGAACGAGACGAAAGTCATGCCTCCGAGTTGCTGCCACTTCTCATAAGTAACGAGTTTCAATATCAGCTTCTTCGGCGAACCTTGGTGCTTCTGACGAGCGGCTACGAGATCGAGCGCGCCCGCCGAGTCATCCCCGTCGAGCCGCGTCTGAGTGTGAGCGAAAGCGGGACTCGTCAGGACCATTAGTGCGAGCACCGGTGCGAGAACTCTCTTGATGCGATGCAATCTGGGTACCTCCCGCTCTCTGCCGAGGATGACGTCCCGTCACTGATTACAACGGCGTGGTCCTTCACCGGTTGCTTGGCTTCGTTATTCTGTGTGACCGCTCAGCCGGTGCGCTGCGACCTTGGCCGGAAGCGTATGAAGAAGAGATGACGACGCAGGCGCCTTCCGGCATTCGTCGCGGTCGTACGCTCGCCGTCATCATTGGGTGGCGGCCGGCCTCCTGACCCTGATTCTCTTCTTCCCGCTCGGATGCTTCGATTCCGACGGAGGCCCTTTGAGCGGTGGGCGCGAGCGCGGCGAATGCCCCGGAATCTCACCCGTGTCGGCGTCGAGATCCAGGTAACCCACGTGGGACCGGATCTTCAGCTCGCTACCGCAGAGGTAGCCAGGTCCACCGAAGAGGGTTTGAACTCGGCCTCAGATAAGGGCTCCTGGGCCGACGCAAAGCAGAGCGCGTAGACGAGGACTTAGGCACGGACGCCTCCGGTTGTACCGGAGGCGTCTCTCGCGACGTGACACGACCATGTAGTTTCTGACGATGCCTCTGGTTCAATTGGAGTTTGTCAAGGGACGCCTGCCCTGTGGAAAGAAGTTGGTGTTCGACGCGATCCACGAGGCCCTCGTCGAGGCGCTCAAGATTCCCGACAGTCATCGCCACCAGCGGTTGATAGAGCATGAGGCCGAGGACTTCGACACCCCGAGCCCGAACTACACGATGGTGACGATCACGATGTATCCAGGGCGGTCCCTAGCGGCTAAGCGCAATCTGTATCGGGGAATCGTGGACAAACTGGGAGAGCTCGGCATCGCAGGAAGCGACATCAACATAGTTGTCATAGAGCCGCCGCTGGATAACTGGGGAAGCGGAGGTATACCAGCGAGCGAACGGGATCTTGGAGTTGACCTAAACGTCTAAGGAGCCAAACCAGTACGCGGCCCCTGCGGCGGCCGCCGGGTAACCCCTCCCAACCCGGCACGTTCGGGGCCCGGCTTCGGCCGGGCTTCGACGCGGGGATCGGCCTATGGCGCTTCTGCGGCTGCGTCCTCGGCCGAGGAGAAACAAAACGCGTAACTGTCTTTTGTCTTTCGCATTTGTAAGCGCAGCGAACAGGCGCTTGTTTCCGCCTAAACGCGCTGAGCGTGTCACCATGGTCCGAGGGCGCGTCACCGCGCCGCCCCACGGTTGTGAGAGGCGGGATGTCGACCCACATCGTGTTTAGCCTCTAACAGATGGGCATTAGGAATTATCTGATCGAAGGCGTTTCCGGCACCGGCAAGACGTCGGTCTGCGATGAATTGCAGCGGCGCGGCTACCACGCCATTCATGGTGACCGGGAATTGGCTTACCAAGGCGATCCGGACACCGGTGAGCCGACGGATGGCTTCACACACGAGCACCACATTTGGCGTGCAGATAAAGTAAAAGCGTTGGTCGCCAACAAAGATGAACCGGTAACGTTTTTCTGCGGTGGTTCAAGAAATCACGCAAAGTTTGTAGATCTCTTCGACGGCGTCTTTGTCCTTGAAGTCGACCTTGACACATTGAATCGGCGACTTGACGAGCGACCGGACTCTGAGTGGGGTGGCGGAAAGCCACCGAAACGGGAACTCATCTGGCGATTGCATCAGACGAAGGAAGACCTTCCGAAGAACGGCATTTCGATCGACGCGACCGCACCGGTCGTACACGTCGTCGACGAGATCCTTCGTCACTGCGAAGCAAGTAAATAGCAGGCAAGGGAAACCCCCGGCCCTGCGGTGGCAGCCGGGTAACCTCTCCCCGCGACCCGGCACAGCTCGGAGTCCGGCGTCGGTCGGCTTCGGTACGTGAAGAGGACTCCATAGGGTAGTCATGCGACGATACAGAAGTGATTGGCGTTATTGGCGACTACAACGAACGCAACCCGACCCATGCCGCGACGAACAATGCCCTACAAGCGATCGATGGACTCCCCTTCGGGTGGGTGGGCACGGAGGAAGTGCGGCAGAGGTGGGCTGAAATAGAGCGTTTGCGTGGGATTCTCGTCGCGCCGGCCAGTCCGTATCGAGACATGGAGGCGGCGCTCGATGTGATTCGACTCGCCCGGGAGCGCGGAGTTCCGCTCGTGGGTACCTGAGGTGGTTTCCAGCACATCGTTGTTGAGCATGTGCGCAACGTTCTCGGGTTCCGAGACGCAGACCATGAGGAAACCTCGCCGGATGCGCGACGCCTTGCGATCACAAGTCTCAGTTGTTCGCTGGTCGGTCAAGAACATCCGATCCAGCTCGTGCGGGATTCACTAGCGCGTGATTGGTATGGCCGTGAGCGAGCGCTCGAGGACTACTACTGCAACTACGGAGTCAACCCCGAATTCGTACCTCTTCTAGAGGAATCGGGCCTCCGCATCGGGGCAATCGACGACGGCGGCGAAGTGCGATTGGTGGAGCGCCGTGATCATCCGTTCTTCGTGGGCACGCTCTTCCTCCCACAGACGCGATCGGACAAGCGGTCCCCTCACCCGATCCTGCGCGCATTCGCCGCTGCAGTTGGCTGACTTCGCTGCCTGTTGCGACGTGTCCGTGTTTGTGGCTGGCAAGCGCGTCGAGCGCAGCTGGCAGGACAACGACGGTGACAAGCGCCAGACGGTCGAGATCCAGGTCAACCACTTGGGACCGGATCTTCAGTTCGCGGTCGCAGAGGTAGCCAAGTCCACCGCAGAGGGTTTGCGTCGGCTCGGACGGTCCTTCGGCTGCGTCCTGGACGAGGAGAAGCAGGACCGCCTGAAGCGGCCGCAAGTAACAGAGCCCGGCTAAGCCGGGGCTCTGTTCATGTATGAGGAGAGGACTACCTTGAAAATGTGGCTGTGATGGTTCCTTGCGTGACGAGCGAGGGCGTGGCGTCGGAACAGGTGCCCAGATGCACCCCAATCTCAACCTTCTTAGCGGCTCCCAGTTCGATCGGTGTCTGGGTCTCGTTGCAGAAGTCGACGTGGTCGAGCTTCCCCTCGCGTCTGATGTGCACGTGGCCGCTGACTGGCTGCCCTGCATCGTCGGATACCGAGATCGACACGAAGCGTTCACCCGGCTGCGGGCGGAAGACCTTGTACTGAGTGCCAATCGACCACTCGGCCGAAGCTGAGTTGTAGACGACCGTGCCGTTGGCCATCGTGTATGCCTTCGTGACCTCCCGGTCCGAAGCTGCCGCGCCCGATGTGGGTGCGAGAGACACCGACAAGAGGGCGGCGATCAGAGTGGGGATGATCTTGCGCATATGTGCCTCCTGCGTCAAACGCGTCTTTAAAGGACCTACCAACCTAGTCCGGATTCTAGGTTTTTGTCCCTTCTCCTTCCTTTTTGGCGGCCCGCAAGCCCCGTGTAGATGACCACTTTCGGCGGTGTTCCGACCACGGGCCCTGCGGCGGCAGCGCGGTAATCCTCCCCACGACCGGGCGAGTTCAGAGCCCGGCTTCGGCCAGCTTCGACGCGACTTAGCTGGGTTCGGCCTTCGGCTTCGTCCTCGGCGGAGGAAAACCAGAGTGCGTAATTACTTCAACTAGAGAAGCCTCGGGCTCTAGCCGGAGGTTTCTCGCGTAAGAGATTCAGATGAACGTGAGCGGCTTCGTCCACTTCGGGAGCGTGGCGGTACTGCATCCCGCAGCAAGCTCACGTCAGACTTACATGATGAGGAGCATCGTCGACGCTCTTGCTCTCGTCATGGCAGCACATCCTCTACGGTCCTTTCGGCGTCCCTTACTATCCGCCGGCCGCTGTTCCGAACGTCCCGCGCGGCCCGGCTCATATCCCGTGCCGCACGGTCGCCAGAGCGGCGGAGACGATCTGCACTCCTACCGGCTCGTCGCGCTGTCTCCTGCGCGTAGATGGGATCGTCCTGCCAGTCACTTTCGGCTCCTTGCTCAGCGGTCCCGCCCGAATCGTTCGAGCGTCCGGGCGAAGTCGCGAGGCGCCGAGCGCCGCCAGCACTAAGGATGCCGTTTCTCATGTCCGCGAGGCCGCCCCTAGTCAAGTCCCCTAGCGCGATCGTGCGCCGGGAAGCGGATGCCTCGACCCCGTCAGTCCCAAGGCCGAGCGAGGCGACGGTTACGGCGAGCGAGGCAAGCACCGCCAAGGCGCCCTCGGCGAACTGCGGATGCATCATCAAACGTTCGAACAACTTCCGCCCGGATGCCAAACGCACCCGTAGCGCGACGCCCGCAGGGGCCCAGGGACCAACCTTTCTCTTCAACGCGGCTCGTGCCCTGAAGCGCAGGACGTTTATGCGGCTATTAGGCCCATCGAGACTGGGTGCCTCGCCTATTTCTGCCAACAGCACACGGCGTTGTTCTTGAGGGACTTGCTCGAGTGCGGTCCGCGTCCTTATGAGGTGGAGGCGATGCAGTGCTCGGGTCTCAACGTCCTCGACTTCGGCTTGCGGGACGTGGGGGACGAGGTCAGCTCTCGAGGCCTTCCGGCGTTCGTCGACCAGGACGCCAAGCGCGATCGTGACGACGAGGTTCCACAGCGGGCGAGATTGATCGAGTCTCGGCCACTTTTGATAGACACGGGTCGCAGTCTCCTGAACGACATCTGCGCGAAGCCAAGTGTCTACGCCCTTTGCTGCAAGGAAGCGCTCCAGCCGACGCGCGAACTCGGGCCACTCCTGGTCAAAGGAGCGTCCGGATTCGTCGTTGAGGGACATCCCTCGCGTGGCCACCGCTGCCTAAAGGTACTCGCAACGCCGATCTCGGTAATGCGCGTCAATCGGTGTCGCGGTGACGACTCACGTTGTCGCAACTTCCACCCCTTCTTTGTCATGCCATGTAATCGCCAGCCCGGTGCTGCGGGTACCCCGTTGGCAAAGCCGGCACGAGGAAGGGGATTCGGATGAGAAACGAGGGCCACCCAGAGCGGGAGGTCCCCGGGTGGGTGATCCTTAGCCCGGAGTCGGTTCCGGAGCGGTGGCGGTCGCGGGCGATACCGATGATGCTCGTGCCGATGCTGCCGGCAGAAACCGCGCAGCTCCTTTCCAACGCTCCGGTCGAACATGGCATCGCTTCCGCCCAGGTTCCACTCGTGCGCCTCCTGGCTCGGGGTCTAAGTACCGCGCAGATAGCGCGCGAGCTCGGGATCTCGGCCAGGACCGTCCAGAGACAGGTTGCGCGCCTGAGTGATCAGTTCGGAGTAAGGACGATCCAGCAGCTTGCGACCGAACTCGCGCGCCGTGGCTTTTGAGCTGATGCGTCGCCGGTTGGTCATCGGCTGTCGCAGGAAGCTAGATGAAGAAGTTGAAGTGAGGAAGAGCACCTGGGGTCGCGTGCTGCCGCAGGCTGGATGCGCCTCTCTCACGACAGAGGCAGGCAGCAATGAGAAAGGAAGAATTTGATGAAGAGGACAGGAACAGGTTTCCTGCTCGACCGCCAGTCGCATGTACGACCATCCGGGTTGTTGGCCTGGCGAGTGCTCGGCGTTGTAGGCGTTCTTCTCGTCGCGGTCGTGGTGAGCTGGGGTCGCGCGACGCCATCCGACGCGGGCGCATGTCGCCATCCCGCGGGGCAGTACGAAGGAGGCGCCGCGGGCAAGGGGCGGGATCCCCTCTTTGAACAGCAATGGGGATTGCGACGAATCAACGCCCCCGCTGCGTGGAAGCAGGGCGCGACCGGAAAGGGTGCCGTGATCGCGGTCCTCGATGGTGGGGTGGACCTCAGCCATCCCGATCTGCGGAAGAAGCTAGTTAAAGGCATGGATTTCGCAGTGACACCGGGCTGTGATGGCCCGCAAGACGAGGATGGTCATGGAACCCACGTCGCCGGGATCGCTGCTGCTAACACCAACAATGGGATTGGCATTGCAGGTGTGGCCCCGGACGCGAAGATCATGCCCGTGCGGGTTCTAGGTCTTGAAGATGCAGCTCAGAACAATGGGGCCGTGACCGAAGCGGTTTCAAAAGGCATCCGCTATGCGGCCGATCACGGGGCCGAGGTCATCAATATGAGCTTCACGATTTTTCCATTGGTCGAGAACCCCACCAGTGCGCAGGCAGTCTCGGACGCAATCAAACACGCCTGGAAGAAAGGGGTCGTGCTTGTAGCTGCGGCCGGCAACGACTTCGTCCTGCCCTGCGAATACCCCGCCAGCGACCCGATGGTGCTATGTGTCGGAGCGGTTGATCGCGACGGCATGCACAGCTGGTACGGGAGTCCCCTGGTCAAGTCCGAGCCGCGTTTGACGCTTTCGGCGCCCGGAGGGTCTCTCGCGGCCAACTTCGATTGCGCAAGCGATGAGGGCGTGTGGTCGACGGTCCTGCCGGGGCCGGAATACAGCTGTGGTACGAGCGGCTATATCAGCTGGGTGGGCACCTCGATGGCGAGCCCGCACGTTGCTGGAGTTGCAGCTTTGCTCGCAGCCGAGGGTCTTAGCAACGAGGAGATCGTTGAGTGTCTCACCGCAACAGCCCTGAACCCTCATACGGGTCAGCGCGGCCAATTCGATCCGGTCTATGGATATGGAGAGGTTGACGCGGCCGCGGCCGTAGAGCAGTGCTCTTGAGCTGAGGCGAGGGTTCCCCCGGCCCCTCCGGCGGCCGCAGCGTAGCCTCCTCCTTGTACCCGGCACGTTCGAAGCCCGGCTTCGGCCGGGCTCCGGCCTCGGGTGGTGCTTTGGCTGGGTCCTCGCCCGACGAAGCGTCGACCGTCTACGAAGGGGTGGGGCGTTATAGGTTCTCGCGAGCCATTCGCCCCAGGTCTAAACGCTCACGTCGATCACGCTTCACAGTTGCGAAGCGTCTCGCCGTTCAAGCAGGTATCCGGGCCAGCTCCGCCGTCAAGCGTGTCGATCCCTTCCCGCCCGTCCAGGTAGTCGCCCGAGTCGGGACCGTTTCGCGGTCCTCCGGTGATGACGTTGTCGTCACCATCACCCAGCAGCCGGTCCGCCCCGTAGCTGCCGTAAAGGTTCTCGACGGCGCTGATGGTGTCGGTGCCGTCCCCGGTCGCGATCCCGACGGCAAGGTCCACCTCAACCGGCGCGATCAGGTAATTCAATTGATCCACCCCTTCCCCGCCGTCCACTGCATCGTCTCCCGGCGTCGCACGCCCATAGTCAGAGTCGTGAGCGTAGATGACGTCATCCCCTGCGCCTCCTGAGAGGTCATCGTTCCCATCAGCTCCGAGGACCAAGTCGTTGCCACCGCCGCCCTCAACCCTGTCGTTGCCGCTGCCTATGGCCGCGTCTGTGTACTGCCCCCCGCTCAGCTCATCATCGCCATCGCCACCGACGATGTGGTCATCACCCCGACTCCCGCGCAACTCCTCAGCGGCATCGCTTCCGATGATTACGTCGTCATGGTCGGTGCCGAAGACCGCTTCGATGGCCGTGAGGGTGTCTCGTCCCTGTCCGCCCTCGGCCGTCCCTGCACGAAGGTCGACGATCATGCCGCTAGGTGTCGGGGATCCGAGGTAGTCGACCTCGTCTCGTCCGAGACCTCCGTGCAAGGCGTCATCGCCCGCTGCGCCATCGAGGCTGTCTGCACCGGCGCCACCTGTAACGCGGTCGTTCCCTTCCTCGGCCCGCAGTACATCGTCACCTCCGCGGCCAATCACCGTGTCATCGCCGGAACCTGAGAGGATCCGGTTGCCCCCGCTCGTCCCACGCAGGATGTCGTGGGAAGCCGACCCCGAGATGTTCTCCAGCCGGGTGAGTACGTCTCGGCCCTCGCCGCGGGCGAACCCACGTGCGAGATCGACCTTGACCGATCTGGGGGCCGCTTCGTACAGAACCTCGTCCACGAACGCGATGCCTTCGTCAGACGTCTGTCCTCCGCCATCGACACGGTCTCGTCCAGGTCCCGGCGTAAGAGTGTCCCGCGTCGGTCCGCCGATCAATACGTCATGACCCCGGCCGCCGACGAGGATGTTTTTGCCGCCATCCCCCCGGATCCGGTCATCGCCGCCACCACCGATCAGGCGGTCTGTGAAGCCGGCCCCGCCACAGATGAGGTCGTCGCCGCCGCCCCCATAGATCCGGTCGGCGCCACCCCCGCCGAAGATGACGTCGCCTCCAGGCGTTCCCCGTAGGGTTTCGGAGCGATCACTCCCGACGATCGTCGCGCGCCTGCCGAAACAGGCCGGCGCACCGAGCGCAACGCCGGTCTGAAGAACGCCGCTCGTCAGAGCTGCTATGAGTCCGCAAGACAACGTTCGGTACATCATCTGATCCTCCTGCTACCTCGGAGTCCTGTAGCGAGGGATCGGCCGTCGCTGCCGCGGCTTCACCGCCTCTTGTATGCCTAGACGGGCAGGCGTACCAAGACGTTGCTTCTAAAGCTGGTCTATGGCGCCGTCGCTCTCCATCTGGTGCAGGCCCGCCAGGTACTCCTTCGGAACCTCCTCATGGTGATGAAGAACGTGTCGCTCATTGCGGCTCCTTTCATGCTGCGGTCGGTACTCGCCCGCGGTTGTTCGGCGTGTCCCTCGACTATAGGTAGCGAACTAGACCTCATCTCTTCCTCGCGCAGCGCCGGCCAGGTCGACGGCCGTTTTCCGTTTAGCGCACGGCGCTCCTGGGTCAAGGCGGCTCCGGTACCGCTTCGCTCCTTATCCTCGCCGCCGGCTCCGCCGGTTCCCTTGACCCCTCCGCTGATGCCGCGCGCTCCGCGACGACGAAAGCCGTCGACCAGAAGGAGGGCGCAGTGGCACTACTCGAGAAGGAAGTCACCCGCTTCGCAGATTCGCTCGACGATTACGAGCACGTTTCGGCCAGTGACATCGGTGGTCAAGGCTCGGACGGTTACTGGCTCGTCGTCCGCGACCGCGGCTTCGGTCTCGACTACGAGATCGCCTCCCACTGTGACTACTGGGACTTCATCGGGGCGTTGGTGGACCACAAGCAGTACATCGGCCGCGTGGTCGAGAAAGAGGTGGCGTGATGAAGGCCAGTGACAACCACCGCCGGCTCGTGGGGCGCTTCGAGCTTGCGTTCCGCAGAGGGGGAGGACTTCGAGCGGGCGCTCGTCGAGCTCGGCTTTCGGGTGGCTGTCCACCTCGCGCTTGAGAACGAATCGAGCGCCGCGGCTCGTCCGCTGATCCTGGCAACTCGTTTCGGGAAGGCCGTGGGGTGATGGCGGAGCTCTGCTACTGGTGCCACGAACCGCTGCCTCAGCTTCGGCTGATGCGAGCTACGTGGAGGAGATCAACCACTACGCGCACGACGTGTGTCTCGAGGAACGAGACGAACGCAACCGGCGCATTGACCAGCTGCGCGCCGGCATCGCGGGAGGATCGATCTACTTGATACCCGATGCGGTCCGCCAAGCTGTACTTGACCGCATCAAGCGATCGGGGTTCTCGCGCCGGTGTCCGTGTCTCTACGACCCGGACTACGGCTTCCGGGATACGAGTCGCACTCGTACTCCTCTGACGAAGCCGATGTTGACTACGACGAGTGCAACAGCGTGAAGGGCTGCGCTCTCCGAAGGCTCCGGCAGCCGCGACCCGCTGCCTCAGCTCCTCGAGCTGACCGACGGCAAGGCTGCTAAAGCGTGGGTCGCCGAAGAGCTCCGGCGCAGCTCCGGCCCGTGCGACCACTGGACCGGCTTCCCGGAATCAGGTTGGTACTACGACGCGCTCGGCTACAACCGCGTCGGTAAGGGCCCCATCCGAGGCGTCACGCTCTACAACCCGGACCGGATGCTCGGCGGCGTCATCTCCTGGCTCGAGATCGCCGACGTCTTCCGCCCCCGCGTGCAGTCAAGGCTGTTTTGATCCGAACTCGCTCGGTCCCTGCGGGCTGCGAGCTCGCTCGGCGGGCGTTGTCATGGATAGTCGTCGAGGTTCACATCAACAAGCGATTCCACAAGCATCACTTCGTCGGGAAAGGTAGAGAACTTTGTCACCTCGCATGGACACACGACGACACTCATTCCTGCTGCTTCTGCCGCTTGGTAGCCCGCGATGGAGTCTTCGAGCACGAGACATTCGTGTGGATCGAGCTGCAATCGGCGAGCAGCTTCCAGCAATATGTCAGGCGCCGGTTTGGATCGTCCAACCTCCGTCGTTTGAACGATCGCGTCGAATCGTCCGAGGAGTCGAAGTCGCTCCAGGGTGCTCATCAAAGGCGTCCCGTCATGCCCAGTCGCGAGCCCGATCTTCCAGCCCTTCTTCCGCGCTGCCTCCATCAGCTCTAGGACTCCAGGTAGCGGCTGCAGATCGTCAACGAGAGGCCGGCGACGTTCCGTGAGTAGCGCATCAAACTCAGCCGGATCCACGTGGGGCCCGAGCAGCCGTGTCAATGTTCGGCCCCATTCAGTATCGATATCGGGCCCGGTGGGTCCGAAGAGCGGGGCCCAATCACCTAGCTCGCTAGTCCCCCCGCGCTCAGAAACGATTTCCATCGCAACCTTCGCGGTGAGTGTTTCGCTATCGATGACGAGGCCGTCGAAGTCGAAGATCAGCCCGCGCATGTGTGCAGGGTAATTGCCGACCTAGTAGAAGTCTCCTGGGTCCTTCCAGCGGTCCCGGCTGGATATTCCGGGGACCTCTGATCCGGCTAGTGGCGGTACCAGCCCCTGTTCGGAGCGAAGTCCTCGTTGGGGAAGTCGTAGCTGCGGACCTTCCAACGGAGATGGCGCGTCTGGTTGAGGTCCGCGCGGGGGAACGAGCACGACATCGAACGGGGACGCTTGGTCCCCCGATTTCCGTAGCGCGTGAACCCGTCTCGGGCGTAGAGCGTGCACTCGGGGACCGTATGTTCGGTATTCATGAGCAACGTGAAATCCCACCGCCTATCGCGGCGGCTATCGAGACGGACGTGGAAACCCTGTTCTTGTGCCTCTAGATCGTCGCGATGGAACCGGTCGTGTGTGCGGACGGTGACGGTTAGGTGTCGACCCGAAGGCGATATCTCGACCCGCCTCATGTCCAGCTTCCCACCAACATCATCAGGATCGCTGTGGCCGCCCAGGTGTGCGGACGCGCCGACCTGCGACAGGACGATCGCAGCGGTTGCTAGCAACAGCGTTCGGACTCTGGTGACCTTCTTCACAAGCCCCCCTTGTCGTCGATGAAAGCCTGGTGCTCCCGCGTCTACCTAGGACTACGGCAGGAAAGACGTCCCCGGTTTTGCTGGGGAGCGTTATTGCTGCTGACCTGATCGCAGTCCGCTAGCTCTTGTAGGGGTGCAGGTGCGGCGACTGGTCGATCTCGTCGAAGAACGTCTGGTCTCCGAATTGTCCGTTCAACTGGCTGCCCGCGTAGACCCGTAGGCGCTGCTTGCCGAGCCCGAAGCGGTTTACAGGCAGCGTCACTTTGACCGTGCGGCGGCTCGGCCGGCGTGCTCCGTAAGAGGCATCCTGGCGATGCATCTCGAACTTAAGCCGACCGTTCTTGCAGCGGAAGAACCCAGTGTGCTCGGCGTCGCCTCTGCGATCCGTTCCGAAGCTCCACAGCAACCACGCGGCCTTGCCGTCTTCGTATGCCTCAGCTGCTCCTTGTGCGGACGATGTGTCGTCCTTCAACAGGCGACAACGCCACTTCTCGTACGTGCGCAGGGTCAGGGTGACCTTGTCGCCACCGCGTTGGAATTCGACAAAGCTGATGTCCAGCCGCCCACCCGCGTCGTCCGGGTCGTTGGCGCTTGTGGTTGTTGCCGCATTGGCGACAAGAGCTGATCCGACGAGGACGCCTACAACCAGGAGACTCAGGATCTTCTTCATCGTGCGTCCTTCCGCCGAGAGCCCTTCGCTGGACTCAGTAGATGGACCTTCGCCAGTTCGTGCCGATACCTGCAAGTTGTGGCGATTTGTCGCTTCTTACAACCCTGCGGGCGGGCTCCGTCGCTGTTGGCGGAACGGCAGCGTGGGTTGCCATGGCGCCTCCTGGCAAGTGCCTCTGCCGCTAGGTGTTGAGACTGCCCCTTGTAGCCAGTTGGAAACCGAAAGACCCAACAAGCCATATTTAGTGGAGCTGACCTCTTCTGGATCGGTGACGTTCCACCTGCGGACCGCCACGTAGCCGACCTTCCACAGCCTCCCGTCGACGGCTCCCTCTTTCACCTAGCACCGGCCGCTCCGACGTCAAGCTGTCAGGGTGATTGACGCATGACGTTGAGGTCGACGCCTCCCGAGACGCCGTCCACACGCGCGTATCCGTGCAGCTGCCAGATGAGCCACGACTCGCCTGGACGCAGGAGAAATCTTCTCAACCAAAGAGGTCGCTCCAGTCGCTCTCGCACGGGATACATGGCTTCGAAGTCGTTACCGAGGTAAAGCAGGACCGGGCGTTCCCATGCCTGTTCGACAACGTCCAGGAACGTCTGCAGTTCCTCGTAGACGTCTTCGGCCGCAGGCCGCGCGGAACAGTTGCCTGCAAGTTCGAGATCCACCGCGGGAAGTAGTGCGTCTGGATCGGGGGCAGCCACTTTTAGAAAGTGCTCCGCCTGAAGCCGGCCGGGCGTGCACAGGGTGAAGAAGTGATACGCACCCCGCTCTATGCCCGCGTCAGCGGTGTCGCGCCAGTTCACCGCAAATCGCCTGTCTACGAAGTCGCCGCCCTCGGTTGCCTTGACGTAGGCGAACTCGATCTCATCTTGGGCAACCGCATCCCAATCGACGGCCTCCTGGTGGGCGGAAACATCGATCCCATATGTCTCGCCGTTCCGCAACGGGGGCCGCCAGTTGGGGACCCAGATGAACCACCAGGCCGCAGCGCCGAATGCTACAAGGATCAGCGCCGCGGTGAGCTTGAGCGCTGTTCTGCGACTGTTGGTGCGGACGCTGGGCATGCGTGAATGGTGACAGAGGTAGGTTGAAGCGGTAGCAGGGGCAAGATAGAGGTATGTCGAGTTCTGCCGCGTCGCGCCCTAAAGGTGAGAGCAGCTGGTCCATCGTGCTCAGAACCGCAGCGATCGTCCTGGGCCCCTTCATCGTTATAGGCCTTCTTCTGTTCGGGGCTCGCTTGATCTTCGGAGCGATTGGGGACGCGGTCTGCGCCGACTACAACTCTTTTTCGAACGACTTCTGTGACGCGTGGCACTACGACACGCCGCCGGAGGACGCTTTACCCGCATCCACCAGATGGGAGATCGAGTGGCACGAGTTGTCGTGCGGCAGTGCAGGTTGTCCGGACCGGATGTACGTCCTCTCCGGGAGTGAGGAACCAACTGGTGTCCAGCGTTACGTCGAGCACCTGCGTAGAGAAGGGTGGGAGCTGTACGACCACCCGCAGTCGAATCTGCTCACGTACCGCAAGGGCAACGTTCAGCTCGATATCTCAGATAGCAGGACCTCCTACCTCAGAACGGTGTACCCAAAGGATCTGCGAAGTGACGCGCACGTTGTTGTCTCCGTGAGCCTCGTCGACGATTAACCGGTCAAGGCGGAGGCCACGACCCATATCTCGTGAACCTGAGCTGGTCGGACTGAACGCCGGGCACCTCTTCGCCACCCTCCGATCTTCCACAGCCTCCTCGGCCGACGGCTCCCTCTTTCACCTAGCACCGAAAGGAACCAATCCTCAACGCCTCCTTCGTCGGCTGCGTCCCTCGGGTCGGTGGGGTCGGCCTCTGGCCCGAGCGAGCACTGCGAGGTGAGGGTGCAAACCAATACCCTTAGTTGACCTGGGTTGTTCCTGCGGGTTCCCATAGCCAATCGCGAACGCTGCGGATCAATCTCGCGTCGTCGGGTCACCTGTCAGCAGACCGAAGAGGTACTTACATGCTTCTGACTCGCTGTCGAAGGTCCGCTTTCCGGTTTCGAGGCCACGTTCTGAGTAGAAGACGCTCCACTGTTGACCCTGCTCGAGCAGCACGTATCGCTCAGACATGTGAGCTCCGTAGAGGTGATACGACTCGGGGCGGACGCCAGCCTCATCGAGCCGTTGCTTCAGCTCCTCGCGATCCATCGACTGAGAGTAAGACCTGCCTGCCCCTCGGGGCGGGCGTAGCCGACCTTCCACGGCCTCCCGGTCGACGGCTCCTCTTTCACCTAGCACCGGAAGGAAGTCCATCCTCAGCGCCTCCTTCGTTGGCTGCGTCTTCGGACGGAAGAGAAGGGGAGCGTGTCCCTGTAGCTAAGACGTGGTTGGGAGGTCCGAGGCGGGGACAACAGTTGAATCGAGCTTGGCATGGGTGAAGATGCCGACAGCTACTCCTACGAGTGCAGCCACGAGAACGATCCAGAAGGGCGTACTTATGTCGGGGCACAGTGGAACCCGAACACCGCCGTCAGGTAGTGGGATCGGGTCGCACCTCGGGTCATGTGCAGCCGAGGCCCAGAGCATCGCGACCGCCGCATAGCTAACAGTTGCAGCCCCGAGACCGGCAAGCGCACCACCTACAGCCGAGTGGCGCGCCCATGTGGTTCTAGGGAGGTGCAGCGAGTAGCCGACGGCGATCCCAACGGCCGGTAAGCCGAATAGCAACAAGAAGACCCACGGTGGCTGGACAGTACCTACGGTCGCGTTGTCGCGCAGCCACATGCCTGCGGCGAGGCCGACGATGGCACCGAGGATCGCGAGGGGGAAGCGCCACAACACAGTTGCGCCGAGGAGACCTCCGATCACGACACCGGCGGCCGTCACCGCGGGTGTCGCGTCGTTGCCACCTAGTGAGTTGATGGTGAAGCCGTTGCTGGTGTCGACCAACCCCATGGTCGAGAATCCCAAGCCCGCGAGGGCTCCTAACGCGGCTCCCATGGCCCGTCTCATATCGCGAGCGTATCTCTGTGCCAGGTTCTCGATCGAGATCGCTATGGCTGTTCTTCGTAGCCGACGTCCACAGCCTCCTCGGTCGCCGGCTCCTCTTTCACGTAGCACCGGAAGGAAGTCCGACCTCAGCGCCTCCTTCGTCGGCTGCGTCTTCGGTCGGTGGGGGTCGGCCTTCGGCCGAAAGGGCTAACGAGCCTCGAACGTCCAGAGGTACCCAGCATCACCTCCCGCGAAGGTCAGCCAGATATCCAGGACGTAGATGCCCTCGCGCAGTTCGACCGTCCAAGTTGTCTCCTCAGACAGGTCGAGCCGATCGCCGGCGATAGAGCGCTCGCATCGCGGGTCGAGACACACCTCCATCACCGCCGAGTCCACGCCACGGAACGCGTCGAGATGGAATCTGACCTCACCTGCCTCGATGGCCCAATCGGGTGCCCCGATCTCGGTGTTAGGCAGACCATCTGCAGCCGTAGCTCCGCCTGTATCTCCGCGAGATGCGTGCGTCAAAGTGAAAGAACCGGTACTAGCGCGGTGACGTCGGTCACCGGTCGAGGCGAACACACGTGGCAAACCACTGTTCGCTCGGTTGATGGATATCGCCACATCAGTGGCGGCCTGCGTAGAGCCCGGGCTAGTGGAGGCCGCTTCCTGACCACACGCCGTCAGTAGCAGGAGCACAAGCACGAAGAATCGCATCCGCATGCCTCTCGGACGTCGCCACGGCCTCACTTGTTCCCCGACCTCCGAGCTCGTGAACGAACTTCCGCTCTGCCACCTGTCGACGGCTTCCGCCTGCCTGACCTAGCAGCGATCGCTACATCGTCAAAGCGGCTGGTACCGCCCCGCGCCTTATCCTCGCCGCCGCCTTCGGCGGTCCCTTTGACGACTCCGCTTCCTCGGTCGCCCCTGTCACGACCGACCCACAACGTGCACCTGGGCCGCCCAGCTTCGCCCCCGACGTTCGTGACGTGAAGCTGGGGTGAACCTGCGCGGGTTGTGGACGCCGCGAGCGATGCTCACCTATCTCCCTCTGGGATGGTGAAGCGGGCCGGCGTCCTTGTCACCTGGGGCTCCACCTTCGGGCCGGCGTCCCGCACGCGACCAACAGCAACGCTACGGGGAGCACGGTGACGCGGTGGTTCACCGTCCGGTCCAGTCTGGGCTCTCCATGTTGATGCTCCCGACCTTCAACTCAGCTCGTAGACCACCTCCGTCCCTGCGCACGAGCCAGAGGTTCTGACCGTCACCGAACACGTCCCCATGCGTTGCGACTTGACGAACAACCTGGTGGTCTTGTTGCGGGCGGGTTAGCCGACGGACCCGCGACCCATCGCGTCGCCTCGTGAACAGGTCGAAGACCCCGAGCTCCGTGGTGCGCTGGAATCCGATCCAGTCACCGCGCGGCCCCCAGCGGGGATGTCCTTCCTCGCCCTCGTGTGGGCGTGTCAAGCGGCGCTTGCCCCTGCCGTCGGCGCGGATCGTGTAGATGTCGCCTCCGTCCCGGCTTCCGCCGACGTAGACGATGCGGGAGGCGTCCCGCCACCCAAGCTCTCCAGAGTTCGCGGTCCGGGGCACGGGTCTACGCCCTTGACCGTCGACGCGCATGACCTCGATGCTGGTCGCCCCCTGGAAGGCGATCCAGCGCCCGTCCGGGCTCCAGTCGGGGGAGAACTCGTCCTCCGGTGTATCCGTGAGTTGAGCGAAACCAGATCCGTCACGAGCGATGACGCAGATCTCTTGGCCCATCGTTGACCGCGGCGTGCACACGAACACGATGCGCTCGCCATCCGGTGACCACCGAGGTGAGTAGACGTCAGCGAGTTGTGGCGGGGTCAGGTCCCGCCTCTCGTTTGCTCGAGGATCGGTGGTCATCAGGTGCCCGGAGACGACATACACAACCGCAGCACCGTGCGCGACTGGAGTGGGCGGAGAGGAGACCGATGGCTTTGGATCTGGTGATCGGTTCTCGCATGCCACCAGCGAGGTCCCGATGACAAGCCAGCAGACGACGCGCCGGAACTTCTTCATGCACACCCGACGCTTCAGGTGCCCAAGACACTGCATGCGTCACGGACATCAGTGCGAAGGAGGCGGAGCAGGCCCCCACCCGAGATGCCATAACTACCCTCTCCTGCGCAGCGAGGAGCGCGGTCAAGGGCTTTTGTCCGCGCAGCGGATCAAAGGGGCGGAGCGGCTGGAGCGGAGCCCCGCAGACCCTTGACGGCACAGCTCCGAGCGAAGCACGCCAGCGAGGGTCCCCGTTGTGCGGCGGGTGCCAAACCTGCCGGCGTGTCCCGGTATGTCTATGCTGTTGAGATGGGGATGGCGGCCGAAACAACCTTTAGTACCGGCGCTGTTTCTCCCCAGCGGCCTCGCTCGGTGACCGTGTTCGTCAGCTGCATGGGCTCGTTCCTCCTGGCGGACGTTGTCACCTATTACTCCCCGCCGTTCTTCCCCGGAGTTTTCCTAGGTCTCCCCATCCTGGTGTCGAGCTTCGGACTGCTCGCGTACGGCATCTGGAACGGGTCGCGGGTCTTGTGGCTTCTAAACATCTAGATGTGGGCAAGCTTGTTGTCGCGCTCACTTGATGGACTGCAGTCTTCTCCGGGGGACGCGTGGCCGCCGGGCATCGAGGTAAATCAGTTGCTATTGCGGGCCGTCATGTCGGTGGTCCTACTGGCCCTCTTGTTGACTCCTCCGCTGTTCCGGTGGGTCTGGAGCAAAGAGGTTTCCCCTTGAAGGAACACGAAGAGGAACCCTCATGGAAGCACAAGGAGTCGAGGATTCTCAGCTCCGGGGCGAAACCGGGAACCGCATAGGTCCGACCGCGTCGCTGCAGGCGAGGATGCAACGAGCCAGCGATACGGGTTCCGTCTGCCGCTGCGACCGTGCCATGAACTCGATCTCGTACGCGTAGGTGCCGTCGTAGAGCGAGGCCTCCGGGATGTCGAACCAGACAGATGTTCGTCTGCTCGTCCGAAAGGCCCCGCTGGCTGAGGCCAGGTCACTACGCCTACCGCTCGCCCTCTGGATTAGTGCTCCGGATCATGTGGCGTCTGGCTAGAGCTTTGCCGCGTTAGCCCTCGCACAAGATGGGAGCCTCGGCCTCGATGCACTCGTCGGCTCCGTCTCCACCATCGAGAGCATCGACACCGCGGCCGCCGTGAGTTGGCCGGCGTAGTCCTGTCAGCTGCGCGGACGACCTTGCCCGCGAAGACGCGGCTTGGATCACTCGCAGAGAACCGTCACTTCTCCCTCGATGCAGAGGTCGGTGCCTTCTCCACCATTGAGAGCGTCGGACTGCGCTCCACCGAATAGGGAGTCGTCTCCCGCGGCTCCACGTATATCGTCGTTGCCGTCGTAGCCGTACAGCGCGTTCTCGCCGCCGTCGCCTATCAGGACATCGTCCACGATCGTGCCGTAAACCCCTTCAATGTCATCGAGCTGAGTCTCCTGGTCTCCCCTTTTGGCCGTGCCCTGTTGAAGGTCCACAGTGATTCCGGAAAGTGGGAAAGCCGTACCACCACCGACATCGAACTGGCAGGAATCAGCCGCGAAGTAGTCGAAGCCTTCACCGCCCAAGACCTCATTTGCACCTAGACCTGCATCCAGACAATCGTTTCCGCTTCCACCTTCCAAGCGGTCATCTCCACCGGCTGCCTTAAGGAGATTGTCGTAATTGTTTCCCCTGAGGACGTCGTCGTGGTCCGAACCAATCACATTCTCGACCTGTCGGAGTCGGTCCCAGCCGTTGCCGCTGGCGTCGCCTGCCGCCAAATCAACTACCACCGGCCGGGGACTGAACGAATAGACAGCAAAATCTGTTCCTAAACCGCCTACCAACCGATCTGCACCCTCGGAGCCATCAAGGCTGTCGGGGCCTCCGTTCCCGGTCAAGGAATCGCGGCCCAGGCCACCTCGCAGCTCATCTCTTTCGCCACCACCGCGAAGTATGTCGGCGCCGCTCATTCCTCCCAGCACGTCGCTGTCGCCGCCCCCGACCAGCACGTCCGCCCCCGTGCCACCACTGAGACTGTCGGGTCCCGCTCCACCATAGAGTTGGTCACGACCGGTTCCGCCCAGCCCGGCCTCCATGCCACCGTAGCCGGAGTCCAGCCGCCCAGCCTCGCCGGAACCCAAGCAGATGACGTCATCGCCGCCGCGTCCACGGATTTCATCCCTGCCGCCTAACCCGACGATGACGTCCCTCCCATGGGTTCCCCGGAGCTCGTCGTCGTGGTCCGTGCCGATGATGGTGGGGATGAAGCCGTGGCACCTCGGGATGCCGGCCGCGCCAGCAGAAGTGATCATCGAGGAAGTCAGGACGAGCGTAACGATGCCGCCACAGGCGAATCGCACGATGCTCACGCCCACTCCACTCCGGTCGCTCTGCCGGCTCGCGCCGCTCTTTCCCTCTGTTAGACGAGCGAGGTGAGTATCCTGCCTCCCTTGACTGGAGAACCGCCGTGTCTAAGGCCGGCGGCCGCCGGGTAGGCGGTGCTCGAGCGGGGTGCGGTCCTAGACCCCCGTTGCCTGCTCGATCTGCAGTTTGGCGATAGCCAAATCCTCGTCGGTCTTTAGGGCGTGCTCGTGCCAGTGGGCATCGTTGAGCCCTTCTCACCGCGCCGCTAGACGGACGAGGGTGCAGCGACCATCGCCGGTCTCGAACAGACGCGACCGCTTTGCCTAGATGCGCGTTCTCACGCCTTGTCAGTTCTTCGTCGGGTGGGCATGAGCAGAAGAGCGATCCCTGCGGCTACCGCTGCACCCGCCAGCGAGAACAGGGGGACCGGTTCGGGTTGTACGCAGACGGCCGACACGACGTCGTTGCAAGACCGGTCGGACGCAAACGTGTCGATGAGCACCCACTGCACTTGGATGGAGAGATACAGCCCCACGACTGCGGCGGCGGCCGTTGCCGCTGCGCGCGTGAGCAGCCTCACCTGACGTGACGAGTTTCTCGAGCCAGTTCCTTCTGCCGACGGATCACCCAGCGAGCCGCGACATAAACGAGGCTGAAGGGGAAGAACACAACGAACGCCAGGATGTAGATGAGCTCCACATCGCGCACGCTCGCAGTGTCGAGATGCCCGCCATCCAACGCCATCTCGGAAGAATACAGAGATGAGGCATCGACTACCGGGACTTCTCGGAGCCCTGGTCGACCAGCGGCAGTACATCGACCGAGTCGTGACAGGGTCGAGTGACGGAGAGACGGAACCGCCTGGTTCGGTCCTCCTCGGCCGCGAACTCAGGCGGAAGGAGGGCCGGTGCCAGCGCGCCAGTCGCGAAGGATGTCGCTAAACGGTCTCTGGTCCCGTCGAATCAACCTACGGTTGACGATCAACGCAGTCAGAAGAAAAAGGACAAAGATGGCGACGAATCCGAGGAATTCGATCACGTCCGAAGCATAGATCGGTTCGCTTACTCCTGGGACTTCATCGGGAGTCCTGTCGACCATGGTCAGGTGCGTCGCGCGGAAGGAGGTGGCGTGAGAGCTGACCCGCTACCGTTCGACATGAGGCGCATAGATCACGTTCGTCGCTCAGCGCCTGGGCGCCACTAGGGTGTGGCAGTGGCGGATTCAGAGGAAGTGCTCGGCGGATCTGGACTTACCCACGTCGTACGCGTGGGCCAAACGGTCCGCCGGCCCGCTCGCCGCTTCACGCCGTCCGTCCAGGCGTACCTCCGACACGTTAGGAGCCGAGGGATCGACTTCGTGCCCGAACCTCTGGGCTACGACGAACAGGGGCGGGAAGTGCTGAGCTTCATGGCTGGCGAAGTCCCCGTCGAACCCCTTCCCGACTGGGCGACGAGCGACGAAGTTTTGGTTGCCCTCGCCGGCCTAATCCGCCGACTGCATGACGCTTCTGACGGGTGGGAACCGCCAGCGGGCGCGGTCTGGGGCAGCCTCCCCGGGGAATCTGAAGCGGCACTGACGCCGTTGTTCGAGCGACCCGACCTCGTATCGCATCAGGACTACTGCCCGGGCAACGTCGTCTTCCGCGACGCACGGCCGATCGCTCTCATCGACTTCGATCTGGCCCGGCCGACGACTCGTGTCGCGGATTGTGTCAACGCTCTCTATTGGTGGGCGCCCCTCATGGATCCGCTCGATCGCGCTCCCTCGCTGAGGGAAGTCGATGCGGCCCCTCGGGTGCGGTGCTTCGCCGATGCTTATGGGATGGACAAGCGTCAACGGGAAGAGATCGTGGCTATGGCCGTCAGGCGCACTCGCAACAGCTACTTCACGATGCGCGCCGCCGCTGCAGTGGATCCCGTGTTCAAACGTTGGTGGGACGAGGGGGTCAAGGAGCGAATTCCGAGGACAGAGCAGTGGCTGTTCCAAGAGCGTGAAAGCATCGAAGCTGCACTGCTGGCCTGACCACTGACCTTCGCACGTCGAGCACCGTCTACTCAGGGTCCGACCGTAGGCGACCTTCCACAGCCTCCCGTCGACGGCCCTGACTTTCACCTAGCACCGGCCGCTCCGGCGTCAAGGCGGTCCGCTTACCGCTTTGCTCCTTAATGCTCCCGCCGGCTCCGCCGGTTCCCTTGACCCCTCCACTGATGGCCGGCGCTCCTCCGGACGGCGAAAGCCGTCGACCAACAGGAGGCAGACGTGGAAGAAACCATCGGCTACGAGCTCTCTTCTCCGTCCCAGAGTGGGCTTCGCTGGATCTCTTCGAGTGGGACGACCCGGACCCCGAGCCCCCGAAGCACCGGGTCACGATCTGGTACCCGCCGGTGAGGCCGCGGGTTACGAGCGCCGCTACGAGCTCGAGTGCGAAAGCTGCGGGCTCATCTCTGCAGCCGAGACCGAAGACGAAGCAGACGTCGTGGCTCGGCTCCACGAAGCCGTGGGCGCGCGCCGGATCAAGACCGTGGAGGTGGGGGAGTGAGGACCCACCTGTGCCGCTGCAGTCGCGGCAACGACATGACCTGTCCCGGGGCCCAGCCTCTCGAGAAGCTGATCGCACGGCTGACCAAAGCCGGTTATGAGAAGGAGATCCACGTGGTCGATGCGAGGTGGGCTAAGACCCCGTTGGTCGAGTGCAGCAACTGCGGCTCCCGCGGCGGCTTCGACGCGCTGGGCTTCCGCAAGAAGAAGAGCATGCGCGCCTTCTGGCTCTGTCGCACCTGCGCGCACTGGACCGAGGTGTAGCCCGACCCCGCCTCAGCATGGGCTTTAGCAACATCGCCTCGACGGCGGGCGAGTTAGAAAGAACAGCCCCAGGGTCGCTCAGGGTCCAGTCCGCGTAACGCCTCCTGTCGGGCCCGCTCGGCATTTGGGCCCAACGTGTCTACCTGGGCAAGGCGCGCGTGGGCTTTGACCTGCCAGGCGTCGCAGCTCAGACGCCACGACGAGACATAGTAGAAAGAGCCCGCGACCAGCAGCAAGACGACGAACAGGATCGTCGCCGCCCGACGCCAGTGTCCCAACGCGCATCCTTCCTTCGGCGAAGCAGCGAAGCTTCACCTCCCTAACTGATGCTACGTCGACGCGATCTGGACCAAGAGCCTCACGCCGAAGTGCACGGCTGCAGTTCACGCGATGGTTCCGATGCCCTCGGCTTCCGCAAGAAGACGAAGGTCAGGGCCTTCTGGCTCTGTCGCACCTGTGCCCACTGGACCGAGGTGTTGGTCCGCATGCGGTGGTCGCGACTAGAGGATTACCAGTCGAGTGAGAAGTACTCAGCCGAACCGTTGGTCACCTGAACGAGGCCCGACCCATCGGCGTTCATGCGATAGATCTGGAAGCCTCCGATGAAGACGATCTCGTCGCCGTCCGCTGACCATCTCGGCGACGAGAACCCGAACTCCGAGGTGAGCAAAGTCGTTTCCTCTGTTCCATCGGAGTTCATCACCATGATCCGCTCGGTCGTCCCCTCCCACGCCCGACGCACGAAGACGATCCGTTCACCGTCGGGAGAGATGTCTGCGCCGTATTCGTCAGCCCCTGTGTCGGTCAGCCGCCGGAGGCCGCTCCCGTCGGGTCTGATCGACATCAGGTCGTACGTACCGTTTCTTCGTGCACGAGAGAAAACTATGCGGCCGTCGGGTCCCCATACGGGTTGATAGTCAACTACGTTGTTGCGGGTTAAACGCCGTTTGTCGTCGCCGTTCGCCTTCATGATGTAGAGGTCGATGTCGATACCTGCAGTGTCCCCACCCTCGAACAACTTGAGGAAGACCAGCCTCTTCATGCCAGGTGCCCAGTCGCCTCCCCCGGCTCCCGATCTGCTCCGGGTCAATCGCACCACGATGGTGCCATCGACGTTCATCTTGTAGACGTCACCGTCGAATGTCGCTCCGCTGGTCTTGGTGAACAAGAGCTTTCTGCGGTCGGGTGATAGCGCCGGCCCAGCGTCCGAGAGGCTGCCCCCGGTCAGCGGTGACCGTCCACTTCCGTCTGACTGCATCGACACGATGTCAGAGTCACTGTTGTCGCGATCCTCCTGGGCGAATATGAGGTCTTCGGGAGCAGGCGCTACAACTCGCGGCTCGGTTTCTGAAACCGAGCGTCGTCCGCTGACAATTCCTTGTTCGACAGGCGCCGTCGCGCATCCCAGCAGTAGAGGTAGAACGACGATCCTCCGTCGCCACTTACGTCGAGTCACACTTCGTTCCCTCTTCAGCGGACAGCGTGCGCTCTAGCAGGCGTGTCACGCAGCCCTACGGACGATGGGGAAGCTCAGGTCTCCGCTGTCTGGCAGCGTGTCCACGCAATATCGGACACGGCAATCGATGTTGAGATCAAGCCACAAGGGATCTCTCCAGTAGGTCCGGAAGCTTCCCTCGTAGCGCCGGCTGTCGGGATAGAAGAGATGTTCCGGGATCGAGAAAGCGATCGTTCGCTCGTCTACCTGACGGACGTCTATGTCGATGCCCACGCAGTCTCCGCAGTCGACCATGATCTCGATCAGGTAACCGACCAGGCCTTCCTCATCGTCCCAGTAGATCTCCCCCTCCCACAGACCTGAGCAGCGACCTGGGTAGCAGTCGCTGAAGTCTGGGTCCTCCTCGCCGAAACCCATCTCCAGGTAGAACTCATTGGGATCGAAGCTTTCGTAGGTACGCACGGTGTGAACGAAGAGGTTCCCGGCCGGTGTGGGCTTCACCCTCCAGCGCATGTACTCGATGTCCAGCGTCCCGGACGTGTCGTCGGGGTCGGGGTGGATGAGTTTCCTTGCGGCGACTTGCGACGGGGCGGGTAGCAGAGCGGAGGCCAGCAGGGCGAGTGCCAGGCTAGTCATCGCGACGCGCTTCATGGGTGGAGCTTCTCCCTCTGTCGGCTAGTCCTTCACTACGTGACGTCCGGGATGCATCGGACGCTGCATCCGGTCGGCGCGATCCAACCCAGAGGGCGGCGGCTCAGGACGACCCGCATTGATGTGGGCGGCTGATCGCGTCGCTCGGGGGCCGCAAAGAAAGATGCACCGCCGAGCCTTCGTCCCGGCAAGCCGGGCTTCCAGTTCAGCGGTGCACCCGCAGCGTACGAAGAAACCCTTGCGCTCCACAAGACCCGATCAGCAGGTTCTCGCGTTCTTAGAACCTCTTCGAGCAGGGGATTCGCACCTTATATATAGGCCATCCGCGATCATCAGTCCCTGACTACGTAGTAGAGGCCCCGCTGGCCTTCGTCCCACGAGAGCGCCATCGTGTTCTCTTCTATCTCGACCGTGAAGCCGGCTTCCAGCACCGAGACCAGGTGCTCATCCTGCTCGGCTTTGAGGCCTCTACAACGTCCCGGGCCGAGCTCGATCTCGCTCGTCGCTACGCCGTCTCCTGTGTCTTCCCATCGTCCGGAGATGTCGCGGCACCCGGTCGTGCCCTCGAAGGTCCCATCGTCGGCGAACCTGATCCGAGCAGGTTGCGGACTGCTCATGGTTCCCTCCATGCCTGAGCCCTGAAGCAAGCCCTCGAGCCTCCAGTCGGTGTTGGTGAGTCGAGCGGTGGGGGTGGCAGGAGTCCTCTCGAAGATCAGCTCCGTCTCCCGACCTACGAACGTGAGCGTGCCGGATGACCGTCGGAAGGATGTGACCGCGTCTAGGGCAGTGACGAATCTGTCTTCGTTCCTCATCAGCCGCCGCGAGCAAGCCATCTCGGTCATCGCGCCGACCTGAGCCTGGACATCGGAGCCCCGCACCTGCAACCGCCCGTCGTAGGAGTTGCATGCGGCTGTGCCGGACATCCGCTCGCCCACGACCTCCAGCGTGATCTCATCCGGAGAC
Source organism: Actinomycetota bacterium (assembly GCA_030776625.1). Classification (NCBI taxonomy): domain Bacteria; kingdom Bacillati; phylum Actinomycetota; species Actinomycetota bacterium. Next base: position 61,699 of record JALYHL010000003.1, read on the forward strand.
GCCACCCGTATGTCACCCTCGGGTCCCTTACCCGACGCGAGGTGCCATTCACCTTCGAGATCGCTGGAGGCGGCGCTCAAGCCAGGCGCCGCGCCACAACCTGCGCCGAGGAGGAAGAGAGGAGCGATAAGAACCAGCAACCGTCGAGCCATGTGGCTTGACGCTACCGGACGCAGAGATGTTGCTGACCTCCGGCAGTTCCTCTATCGGGGCCATGGATGATGGAGTGGAGCGACTAACGCATCGTTCCAACGGTGATGGCGATGACGTCTCCCACCTCCGCCCCGAGGCCGGGTTCTGCATCCTGAGCGACCACGACGGGTGCTCGGCAACGTCGCTCGAAAGCCGGATATGAGTAGGCGATCTCCATGAGTTCGGTCTTGCTGCACGGCGTTTCCTCGCTTGCGATCGCAACGTCGAGGCCCCGGCGGAAGCTCGGAAGCAAGGCGTCTAGGGGTCTCCCCACTAGGTCTGGGACCCTCGTCCGCCGGCCCATCTCGAGCAGACGGCGCTCGCGCACCAGCTCGCGCTCGATCTCCTGGGGCAATCGGTCGTAGCAGAACGCGTCGCCAGACTCGTAGTCGTCCAGCGGCCGGGGGAACGCGCTTTGGCCGCTGAGCCGCGTCCTTTCTCCGGGTTCGAGGGAACTTCCGTTGGTGTCAATCAGTGCCGTCTGGCTGCCAAAGGTCAGGACGCAGACCGGCACGACCTCGTCTTCGAGGTTGTTCTTCACCTCGATATCCGTGGTCAGCACGACGATGTCGAACGGTTCGCCGCTCCTTGTCCCGTTGAGCGTGACGGTGTAACCACCTACGCCGAGTCTCTCAGCAGGCCCGGGCGGATGACCGGCGGCTCGAACAGCTGACGGGGCGGGTTCTGCCGGGTTCGCTACGGGTGCATCACATCCGGCCGCCACCATGACTGCGGACGCGAGCAACCCCCTGAAGAGCAGGTTCATGTGGAAGAGACGCTCGAACCAGGCTCTGCGATGCACCAGCGAGGCCGCCATCGCGAAGGGGTGTAGGCGATCAGCTCCTGACCATCCGCGGCACCGTGCGGCATCTGGAGTAGCCGGAAGGGAGGAAGCCCCGGCCCCGCACGCAGCGATGAGCGTCGGCGCGCAGGACGCACCCGCGGGCGGAGCCGATGAAGCCGCCGGCGCCGCGCGAGCGCAGCAGCACGGGCGAGACCTGGTTCAAGAGCAGGGCGAGGGGGAGCTGCGGGCCTTTTCTTCTTCCAGACCGCCGTTTTGAGACCCGACCACGGTCGAGATCCAGCAGAAAGTGGAGCGCGCTTGCGGGCGGGCCGGCCACTGCTGTGTGAGAGAGACCGGCGGCTGGGGGAGGGGGCGGATGAGGCACGGCGACAGGCGTAGGTGTAGGCGCTCCGTGGATGGAGCATGTTCGGGGCGCCGGCTAGGTGGCGCTCGGCTGCCTCGCCACCTGTGCGCCGGGTACCTGCGGCACCTGGACGCCCGCCGCGAGTTGCTGCGCGACCAGATCTACGGCGTCCTTGGCGCGCGCCACACCCACGACCTTCCACGTGAAGTGTGTGGGCGGATTTTCCACCACATAGGCATCGACCAACCACGGTCGTCGGAAGACCACTCGCAGAGCGATTCCGACCGCGACGACGAGGGCCACGATGACGAGCTCGACGATGAACACGAATACCGGGAGGATGAACAGCGCAGCGATAACGAGCAGGACCAGCAACACGATCGCGGTCACGAAACCGCCTAGCCCGTCGTCGAACCAGGCGAAGGGCTCGCCGATGTCCAGCCAGTCGGACCAGCGGGTTTCGCCGGCCTCCCTCTTCCGCTGCGGCCCACGCCAGCGGGGCGCCCAGGGCAGCCAGCGCACCTCTACCCTCCAGGTTTGGCCGGTTGGGTCTCTGGTCGATGCCGACTTCACACATCTCAGTATCGCCGCGTCTTCCTGCCCGCGCACGGGGCGCACCTTCCGCGCTCTTGCGGTGGCTCCCGCCCGAGGAGTGGCGGCAGGATCGCGGCTGTGGTGCTGGGTCTGGGTTCCGAGCCTCCGGGGGAGTTGCCGTACGGGTGCATCATTGCTGTATGTCGGCGAGGTGGAGGACCCCAAGGCGCCGTCGCGGCGCGGCGCTAGCAGCCTCTAGTCGATGAAGTACTGCCCCAACTGCGGCGCCGAATACCTTCCTGGCCCCGACGAGTGCGCCGACTGTCAGGTGGCACTGGTCGACGATCCTCCCGAGCTGGTTGCGAAGCCGAAGTTGCAACCGACACTGCGCGAGCAACGAGTTGTGTTCCGCAGCGGTCGTCGCATGGATGCGGAGCTCGTCCGAGCGCGGCTGGAAGCCGACGGACTCGAGGCTCGTATCTGGTCATCGGGGCTAGGACCGTGGCGGATGGAGTCCGCAGTGACAGAGATCACAGGCGTCCCCAGCGACTTCAACTCCCACCAGGTCGTCGTCGATCTGAAAGACGAGGAATGGGCCCGTGAGGTGCTCGGTGAAGTTGTGTCCCCGGCAGAGGACGAGCCGACGTCTCGAGCCATCCCTGAGGCTGACTCCTCTAGCAGTGTCTTAGCCCTGCTGCGACAGCGCTGGATGCTGCTCGCGTTCGCGTTCTTTCTCTTGCTGCTGGTGCTCCTGTCAGTAGGCCCCGGCGGCAGCTAACCATTGCTCTCCCCACCAGGAAGATCAATGACGCAGCAGCCCCGACCTGCGACGCCATGGCCACCGCTCTTCGCGGGGGCCGGACTAGGGTTTGTTCGGAGCTCGACTGAGACTTGCTGACAGGGGACTGCCGCGCTTGAAGGCGACAGTGAGCTCAAAGAGGCGCGGCTTTTCGAGAGGAAAGACACGACGTCCGGTCCCTCTGGCACGTCGAGGTAACCCGTGCGCAAGCTCTCGCCATGGAGTGGCGCCCCTGACTGACCGACGAGATCCCCGCGTGGCCCCCGTTCCCCAACCGTGAAGACGACGACAGGACCCTCGATCTTGACGTCATACCGGATCGACCTGCCCGTTCCACTCGGTTCGATGTACCCCGTCACAGACCGGGACCCGTCCCTCGCGGAGACCCAGAGCCGCGGCCGGGTGAGCTGGTGTTTCGTGGGCGATGCCGTCGGATGCTTTGCGGTTGGGGCTGCGCTTGGGCCGCGCGCGGTCAGCACCAGCACCAGGGTTAAGGAGCACCCCAACAACCTCTTCATGTCCGAAAGGACGCCTCAGAGGATCAACACATTGCATCAGCGAGCGGCCCTGCTCCCATAAGACCCTTCGCCGCAGCGACGAGCCCGGTCAAAGACGACCTCCGCGGAGCGGATCGGACGGGCGGAGCGGCTCGAGCGGAGCTGCGCAGACCCTTGACGGCAACAGCTCCGAGCGAGCCACAGGTTCAGGTAAACCCTCAGCGAGTTGAGGGACTCTTACTTCCGTGAGGTCTACCCCAGGCGGGACGGATGGCAGCTGACGACTTCGCTGACTTCTACGCTGCGGGCTTTCGGACGGTGTCCGCGGCCGTACGGGCTTTCTGTGGCAACGCCGATGTCGCGCATGAGGCGACGCAGGAGGCCTTCGCGCGTGCCTATGCGCGCTGGCCGCGCGTCCGAGACTCGGCCTATCCGCAAGCCTGGGTCACCAAGACCGCGATCAACCTGACCCGTCGTCACTTCCGTAGCCGATCCGGCATGGCGGCAACCACCGACTCTGCCGGCCCCTCGGCCGACCGCGTGGACCTGCTCTCCGCCTTGCGGGCACTCCCGGAGCGGCAGCGCCAAGCGGTGGTGCTGCATTACCTCATCGACTCTCCTTTGGCCGCGGTCGCCGAAGTGATGGGCATCTCAGAAGGCGCGGTCAAGGCTCATCTGTTCAAGGCTCGTGCCGCATTGCGCGGCGAATTGGAGGTAGGTCATGCGTGACGATCTGAGTGCCGAACTTGAAGCTGCGGTGAACGCCGAGCTGGGTGACCGACAGCCCGACCTCGCTTGGGTGATGCGGCGCGGCGGTCGTGTGCGTCGGCTCCGGCGTGCTGTGATGTCCGCCACCGTGGTGACGGTGATCGCGGTGGGCACTGTCGGCGTGGACGCTTTGCAGGAGGACCGCGAGCGCGCCCCTCTTCCGGTCGCGGGGGCGACCTCGAGCCCCGATGTTCAAGGAGCGCAGCAGGGGGAGGTCGTCGAGGAGATCCCCGAGCAGTTCCAGGCCGAGATCTTCGCTTTCCGAGCCCTGGCTGCAACCGGGCTCATGGATCCCTTCGGCGCCCGCAGTTACAACTGGACCTATGAAGAGGACACGTCGGAAACCGCAGATGGATGGCGGGTGGGATTCGCCGCGAGCGACTGCGCGCCCAAAGCCAACGTCTTCACCTGCACAGGTCTCTCTGGAGAGGACCCCGAGGATGGCAACGCCGTCACCGACACATGGGTAACCGTCCGACTCGAGGATGGCCAGTGGCACGTGGTCGAGGTGGAAGGCAACATGCTCGAGGAAGAGAAGAGTCGCGTGATCGGATATGCGTTGCCTCAGCTCGAAGAACCTTCTCACTGGGACTTCGCTGCGACGGGTGTCTGGCAAGGCCGTTCCAACACCAACTCGATGATGCCGATCTGGGTCGGTCCCTTTCCAACTTCCGCGCCGGGCAGCATGTGCGAGATGCAGTTCGTCGACGCTAACGGGGAGCCGGTTGGTCCCGCGTCGAGGTTCTATCAGGAACCCCCCCACCGAGAGTTCGAACGAGGCGGTTGGATACGCGGAGGGGGAGCCTCTGTGCCTGTCGGTGAGGTCGTCGATGTGGAGGTTGCATGCCGTCAGTACACCGGTCGCGGATGGGAGTTGGCGTCGGAGCCCGAGAAGACGACGGTCGGCCGCGACATCGTCGGTATTTCCGCAGAGCTCGTTTGGCGCGGGGAGGAGGGTTTCACGACGGCAGCGGTCTGCAGTGCGACCTTGCTGGATGAGGACCAGGAGGTCGTATTCGAAGGCTCGGGGCGAGTGGAGCCACTCTGGCGCGACAGTGAGTTGAAGGACTACCCATATCGAGCAACGGTGTTCATCGACTTCGGAGGCAAGCGGTTCTTCGGTGTCGACAACTACTACGTGGACGAGTTCGATTGCGTGTCTCGCTGAGCAGCTTCGCGCCCGTCCATCGGCTCGAACGGCGTCACCGATCTGTAGTGCGCGCGGTTCGGATACCCGTACCTTGGTCGGCGTCGCGGATGTCGGCGTCACGGTCGCAGTCATCGCTGACCTTGAGCTCAAGCTTCGTTCGGACATCCCGGCGTTCATCTACCGCGCAGAAGGTGGGTTCTGGCGAGGGGCAGCCGCGCACCAGGCATATCTGCGGCGGCTTCCCCCGCCACAGCCGCCCGTGCGCGCCGCTGTCGAAGGAGCTCCGTGGTCGAGCCGATTTGTCCTCCGCGATGGCCGGCGCTGCCTCTTTGGTCTCAGCTAGGGGGAGTGAGCCAGGCGTCGCTCCGATCACAACCCCAAGGATCAAGACGCCGCCGATCAGGGGGAGGCTCCATCTCCACATGCGTTCACTGTAGCGACTCCACGCCCGCAGAGAAGGAAGAGCGCGTAGAGGCCCTTCAGCTACATGACACGTCGCCGTCGATTCAGCCGAGGCGGCGCGCCGCTCCAACCCGCAGCACCTCAGCGGCGCTTCCTGGATACACGTAGGGTGCCCCGGGTGTGGGAGAAGCTCAACCGAGAGAAGCTGGGCGACGTCGAGATCTTCTGGGCAGAAGCTCCCGGGCCGCTGGCCGCCGCGCTCATGTTCCGAGTGGGGACGACGGACGAGTCCATTCCCACTCGCGGCATCACCCATATGGTCGAGCACCTCGCATTGCAGCGCCTGGGTCGGCAGTCTTATGGCTACAACGGGCTCGTCGACCACCTTCGAACCAGTTTCTTCGTGACGGGATCTGCGGAAGAGGTCGTCGGGTTCCTCGACGCGGTGACCGGGGCTCTCGTTGACCTTCCGCTGGACCGACTAGAGCACGAACGACAGGTTCTACTGACCGAGACCGACCGCCATACTTCAGGACCGCTGGATTGGTCCCTGGCGATCCGTTACGGCCCTCGAGGCCCGGGTCTCTCAGCCCAGGAAGAATTCGGTCTTCACAGCGTCACCATCGATGACATCGCGCAGTGGACACGACGCTATTTTCGAGCCGAGAACGCGGTGCTCTGGATCAGTGGTCCTCCTCCCGACGGACTCTCGCTGCAGATCCCCGCTGGCGGTCAGCGCGTGGAGGTTCCGGTGATAGAGCCGGTTCCGATGAAGCTGCCAGCTTGGTACGAGATAGGCGAGCGAGGCATGGCCATTGCGTCGATCGTCCCGAGGGCCACTGCAGCATCCGCGCTCAGCAACATCCTCGAGAACCGGCTGCAAGCGTCTCTTCGTTACGAACGCGGGATCTCTTACGAGACAAGTGCCGTCTACCTGCCTCTCGCCGCTGAAGTAGCGCTGCAAGGGGTGTGGACCGATACGCTGAAGCAGAACGTCGATCAAGCTCGAGACGCGGTTCTAACCACCGTGGACCACATCATCTCCACTGGTCCGTCCGACGCAGAGATCGAGCGTTATCGGACGGACATGGAGCGTGCGTGGAACGAGCCGTCTGCTGTTCCCGCCATCCTCGACTCCACAGCTCTGTCGTACCTCCTGAAGCCGTCGGACCTGAACCGGGATGTGGTCGAAGAGGCTCGCGCTGTTCAGCCAGCAGATGTGCGTGTCGCTGCCGAGCTGTTCAAGGAACAGTCACTCTCCGGGCTGCCGGTCGGCTCCAAGATGCCACGCGGTTACAACCGCGTCCCGGAGTGGTCCGAGAAGAAGGTTCGCGGGAAGACCTACCAGCCGACGCGCAGGAGCGAGACGGCCCTTACGCACCACCGTTTGGTCCAGGGGGAGAAGGGCGTGACGCTGATCCAGGACCGCGGCCGCTTCGTCTCCATCACCTACGACGCCTGCGAAGGCCTCATCCGATGGAGCGACGGGTTGCGGCTTCTGTTTGGCTCTGACGGATTCATGCTCCGCATCCACCCGAACGACTGGCGGAACGGCAAGCGCATCGTCGCCGAGCTAGACCGTCGACTCGGCGACCGCGCCGTTGAGATGCGCGCTGATCCACCTCCTCATAGAGCCGCTCGCTGGGACTCCGGCACCTACCTGAGGTGGGCTCTGATCAGCGCGTTCTTCGCGCTGAGCGGTCTCGCCAACGTTTTCGATCCCGAGCATCAAGCGGATGGATCGTGGGGCTTCTACTTGGTGATGTTCCTAGTGCTCCTGCCGATCGCGATCTACAACGGGCGGCAGTGGTTCTTGACTCGCAGAACCTGAGCAGTCTCCTTCACTGCATCAAGGCCCGGCAGCCGCGGCCACAGGCTTCGGCGCGCGATCAGCCGACGGCCGGCATCTCGAGAGTCGGGGCCGGCGGTGCTCCGACTTGACCTAAGACGAAGGTCGCCATCTCCCGCGCTTCCGATTCCGGTAGCGACATCACGCAGCGGGCTTCGTTTTCCACCCACATGCTGACGCGGACATGGTTCCCACTCATCCTCACCGAGCCCTCTTCCGATTCGATCCGGTGGTCCTTCCGGTAGCAGGAGACCCTCAGGTATCCATTCTCTGGATCGCCGCCGCCGACTTTGATGCCGGCGAAGAACCTGGCCACCTTGAGCGGGGTTTCGTCGACCAGGTAGGAGGGGAGTTCCGCCCCACAGGCTACGCAGTAGACGTGCTCGGTCGGCTGGCGCAGCCGGCACATCGGACAGAAGAGGTTGTCCATCTCGCCTCCTTATCCCCGGAAGACAGGAGCTGAGTATCGCGCCGAACCTGGTGGCATCTGTTCCGGTAGCGACCGATCGGCGGCAATCCTCGGTGCCTCGCATCATCTTTGCTGCGTTTCTCGTCCTTTCCCACGACCGCTCGGACGCGCGGGGAGTAACGCTTTGCGGGCAAGATGGCGGGATGGTGGACGCCACCGAGCGGGCGGAGCTTCAGCAGCCAAGCCCGTCTCGTCGCGACGAGCTGAAGCGGTCGTGGTGGATCGTGCTCACGCTCGTGCCGTTCGGATGGCTCGCCTCCGCGGGCTTCTTCTACGCTGGGCACAAGGCGAAGCACAACCGCTGGAAGATCTGGGCGCTGGTCTACTTCGTGCTTGCGTGGGCCGCGACGGTTGTTGCCTCCGTGGAAGAGCTGTCGGAGCCGTGGCGGCAAGCCGGGGGGATGGTCATGTTGTTCGTCGCGTGGCCGGTTCCTTTCCTTCACGCCTTGCGGATCCGGCGCCGCTACCTCGACCGCGCCGCTCCGCGCTCAGAGACCTTTGCGGCGCAGGACGCCGGACCAACGGAAGAGTCGGAAACACCGATCGGTCGACGGGGACCGTGGCTCGCGCTGGGCTTCGTGCTCTTCACGGTGTTCGGAGCGATCATGGCGGTCACGGGCGAGGGAGCCGATCGCATCTGGGGGCTCATCACCTTGCTGTTCTTCGGAGTCGGCGGCGTTGCTGTCTACCTTCCCAAGGGAGACGAGGGACCGGGGGTCGAGGTGGCACGGGGCTCCTACCGAGGTTCGGAGCAGTGGGGGCTCGTGTTCCGCATCGATCAGCGACGGCAACGGGTCCGCTCGATCGGATCACTTGGTTTCGCGATCGCAGGTGGGTTGATGCTGGTGTTCGCGGGTGAGATCGGCGAGGAAGGTACCCGCTACAGCCCGGTGCTGCTGCGGGTTGTCGGCGGGCTGATGCTGGCGTTCTTCGGCCCTCTCGGTGCTTTGGCTGTGTTCCGCTGGCGCGCGCGGCCGCGGGTCGTGTTGTTGGAAGACGGCGTCCTGATGGATCAAGGTCACAACGTCACCTTCGTTCCCTGGGACGCGCTCGAAGACGTCGGTGTCATATCCATCTATGGAAACGACATGTTGGGGATGCTCGTCGGCGACAGAGGCCAGGTAGAGGCGAATGTGTTCGCCCGGCTCCTGCTCCCGTTGAACAGGGCGATCTCACGTGTGGACATGGCCTACCCCGTTGACACGTTCGTCGCGGACCCGCGTCTCGTGGTCGATGCGATGCGGCATTACCTGGCGCACCCAGAGGAGCGGCCGCGGCTTAGCTCCGGCGACGCACGTGCCGTGAGGCCAGGGGGCGTCACGTGATTCGCCTGGTTCTGCACCTGGGGAACGTGGGTATGCGATTTAGATGACGCGGATGAGGAGCGGGTTCCGTCTGATCCGCCAGAGCGCTCACGTGGTGCGAGGCGAGCCGGTTCTGCTGGGATTGATCTTGCTCGGCATCGTGGTGCAGGTGGCGATCTTCTTCGCTCTGTTCTTCGCCGCCTTTGGTAGGGCCCCGGTGACAGAAGACTTCAGGTTCCCCGCTTTCCTGTGGGTGGTCCCGATCTTGTTCGTGGCGGGGCTTCCGGGCTCGGTCGCTGGGGCCACCGTGGTTGCGGTTGCGATGCAGAAGCTTCAGGGGCAACCTGGCTCGGTGCGGGACGGGTTCGCTCTCGCGTTGGCGCGCTTCCCCCAGATCGTGCTGTTCAGCGTTCTCGCCGCAGGCGTCGGAATCATCATCCAGCTGATCGTCGAGAAGCTGAAGATCGGCGGCCGCTTGGCGGCGATGGTCGTAGGCGCGAGCTGGACGGTGGTGACGATGCTCGTCATCCCCGTGATCCTGTTCGAGAACGCGAACGCGCTCGAGGCGGTGAAGCGCAGCGGTTCGCTGATCAAGCAGCGCTGGGGTGAAGGCGTCACCGGCCACGCCTCGCTCGTGCTCGCTCTCATGATCGTGATGGTCCCGATCCTGATGGTGGGCGCCATCCTGATCCCCTTCAACCTTGCCGTTGGTGTCACGGTGATCGTCGGGTCGATGTTGGTCCTGATGACGATCAGCGGAGCCTTAGGTGGCGTCTTCAATGCTGCGCTGTATCGCTACGCCGCCGAAGCTCAGGTCAGCCCGCCTTTCGAACGCTCCCAGCTGGAGGGTGCCTTCGAATCCAAACGGGACCGCAGCCAAGCATCGTCAGGCCGCAAGGCACTGCGGATCGTTTGGATCGCGTTAGTGGTGGTCTACGTCGGATTGCGCCTCCTGCGGACGCAACTAGGCGGGCCCTAACACAGCGCACCGACTGACTGGAACTGGAGCGCGTCTAGTCGATCTGGAACGTTCGCCGAACCTTGCCGTCTGGATCGCTGGCGGCTCCGACGTTACAAGCCGCTACTCCTGCTGCTCGGACCAATTCGGTCGAGTCGTAGCCCTCCCATGGCGCGGGCTCGTTCAACTCCCGCCCGCCTAGCGCAGCCTTTGCCGTTGCAGGACGACCGACGAAGAGCGTCTGAGCCGTGCCTTCGTCGCAGACCTCTTCCATCCTGTATGCGTACGCGGCGGGTTTGGCGGCCCATTCGACGGAATATGAATCGCCATCTTTGCCTTCGAGATCGAGCCTCGCGGTTTGCATCGCAGGGTCCATATCGAACACGTCTTTGTTCTTGGCTCGCGCTAGCTCTGGAGCCACACAGCCGAGATAGGTACCGGTGCCGTTCGTCTTCACACGGCATCTGCCCACGCCGATGCTTGCGAATTCCTCTGGGCCGACTCCCGTGTCACCCATTACGATAGCGAAATACCACCTGAGGACCTTGGGGTTGGAGGTGGGGAAGAACCAGTTCGCGTCGGCGTAGAAGAACGCCCCTGCGCCCGGTCCACCCTCTGCGACCGCGGGCAGGGACATCAGGATCGCGAGCAGCGATAGCGCCAGCTTCCTCTTCACCCGGTCATGGTTCGACGCCCGCACCAAGGCTCCTAGACAGTCAACCGTCTCAGTCGTAGTGAGGAGCGGACGCTGGTCGACCAACTGACACCGGGAGCTTCTCCACGCACGGTTCTGGTCAAGCCGTTGAGCCACATGCCGATATCTGGAGTCATGCTCAGGAAACTGATCTCCCTAGCGCTCAGCGTGTTGATGGTCACGAGCCTCACCCTCAGCACGCCGGTTCTAGCGCGCGATGTCGACCTCCAGACTCCCGCCGTCATCCGCTGGGCCACGGTGCTGTGCAGATTCGCCGACAGCCGAGACGTGCCACACGATCAGAGCTACTACGCCGACCTGATGAAGGACGAGTTTCCGGGCATCGAGCACTACTGGGAGGATGTCTCCTACGGTCGCATCGACTTCGTTGCGCCAACTCCTCGAGGGTGGTACGAGCTTCCACGTGGCCGCGCCTACTACACGGCGAATGAACCGTGGGAGGTCCCGGAGCGAGCTCTTCGCGACTGCTTGAAGAAGGCCGAAGCGAACCTGTACATGCCCCTGTACGAGGGAGTGAACCTCTGGTTCAGTGGAGCGCTCACCAATAGGGGGTGGGGTGTCCGGCGTCCATTCCAGCTCGACGACCGATCGAAGGTCTACGGCGTCACGATCATGTCGGAGCCGACCACCTGGACCACTGACAACACCGCGCCGCAAGGGATCCTGGCGCATGAGATGGGCCACGGACTCGGACTCCAGCACTCCGGCGGCGGGCCACACGAGGAGTTCTCGTCCTACTGGGACGTGATGAGCAGCATCGGGACCCAGTGCGGCTACCAGAACCTGCCCGAGTTCTCCTGTATCCCCGTGCACCCCATCGCGTTCCAGAAGCGTCGCCTCGGCTGGATCCACGACGAGGAGGTCGTCACTGTCCGACCCGGCCAGGAGAAGGTCTTCTATCTGAAGCCACTCAGCCAGCCGGCTCTGGACGGGCTGTTCATGGCAAAGGTTCCCCTGCATGGAGACATCCCCGGCTATCTCACAGTGGAAGCGCGCACACCGACGGGTTATGACGAACACACGCTGGGCGAGGCCGTGATCCTCCACCGATGGAACCCCAGGGCAACGCAGGCGACGGGGGATCACCCTTACCTGGTGGGTAGGACCTACCGCGACGGCTCCGCGGATTGGTCGGGCGAGATGTGGGTAGCCGGCGAGACATACGAGCATCGACAGACCGGGATCAAGGTTTCGATCCTGTCTCGCACCGACGACGGACGGTTCGCAGTACGCATCACGTCCCCGTGACGGACTCTCCTTCGAGGGCACAGCGACCTGAGTAGGAGGTTCTATCCTCGTGCGTCAACATGACTAGGCGGAGGCCAAGTTGACGGCAAACTCAGTACTAAGCGCTGTTCTTGCAGCGCACACCTCGCCTGTCGATCACCCAGAAGATGTGGAAGGCGGCACCGGGATCAGCCGCTGATGTCCACTTGCGCGCTAGCTGGATCTCCCCCGACTCTTTCCGCTTGGCGTGTGCGTAGAACTTCGCCAGCTCCATCAGCGTCACGGCCCGACGGGATCAACCGACCACATGCTGAACAGCCACAACAGGAACCCGGCGTGCGTCACCAGGCCCGCGCCGACACCGATCAACACCGCCGTCGGAACGATCCTTAGACGCCACAGTCCCAGGGTGGCCACTGCGATGAGCACGAAAGGAACCCAGGTAGGGGTGGTGAAGGGAAGGATCCTGAAGAGACCCGTGATCACGAACGGCACCGAGACTGCGGCGAGGATGCCGAAGACGATCTCCCGCAGCACAGGCTTCGTCCGGGCATGCCTGTCTCTCAGCTGCTGAACTTCGCCCATCCGCACGTCCCCCCTTTGGTCCTCACGTTCTAGCAGAACACGGTTGCCGCGACGACGGTGAGCTCAGCTCCTACTATCTGCAGATGACCCTCACAACCGTGCCGCTCTGGCTCCGGCTCTGGCTCGCGCTGCAGGTCGTCTTCCTACTCATGGACCCACTGCTGGCGCCGAAGCCGGGTCCCACCGTCCAGTCTCTGGTGTGGGTCATGGTCATGTTCGTCCTCGGGTGGGGGATGTGGAAGCACGCGAAGCTCCCCTGGGTGATCGCCGTTGCCCTCGCGACGCTGTCGGTGATCGGCGGGCTGCCCGTGCTGTGGATGTGGAGGCAAGGCCTCACACAGGCGTTCGTCTGGTTGGGCGCAGGCCTCGTTCTCGGCGCAGCGGAGCTGGCGATCCTGTTGTCGCGGCCGACGCGCGACTGGGTCAACGAGGCGACCGACCGGAAGTGGGACTACGCGCAGTCGAAGTAGATCAACGCATCGGATGACACTCGAGCTCGGCGTTCGCGACCCGATCCGCTGTGCCGACGGGAGCGGTGAAATCGATGGTGAGGATGTCAGACCTCATCGCCTCCGCACTCACCAACCCTCGCGTGAGCTTCTTCAGCTGCTTGCCCGCGTCATCGCGAACGGTCAAGGTGCATTCCTGCGCGGTTGTCATGGCACCGGTCTCCCACGAGAATCTCGCGCTCGCGGTGAAGCGTCTCTGCGTTCCTGGCTGCTTCTCGATGCTCACCGGGCCGAGTTCGATCCGGTTCGTCGGGTCGTCCAACCGATCCGCAGAACATGAAATGCCGAGGCGATCTGGCACCGCTTCCACATCCAGCGAATCGAGGAGGACGCCAGGTCCTGGATCCAGAGCCAGGAACTGCTTCGTAGCACTTCCAGCCAACTCGCCCGCGTGGTTGTAGACGTCGAATCGACATTCGCGCACACCCGGAAAGCGATCCTTGAACGCGATATCTCCGCGTACCGCCACTGTTCCCGCCGTCGGATCGCCGTAGCGCGAGGTGAACTTCGTCCTCAGGTTCTTGAAGATGTAGCCGTGCGTTCGGATGGGGGGTTGCGACAACGGCGTCCATACCGGACCGGGGGAGGAGCGCAGCTCCGCCACGAGGCCTGGATGATCGTCAGGTCCGCGGTGGAAGTCGACCGCGAAGCGTTCTTCGTCATCGATCACTGACCGGAGCAACTCGGCCTCGTCGGTCCGGATGCAGTTGGCGCCGGGACTCGGCTGGAAGGCTCCCTCGGGTTCCTCTACCGGATCGAAGAACGTGATGACGGGAGCATCATCGGCGGCCCGATCGATCAGGTGAGCTGCCTTGACGTTGTCCGACAAGGTTCCCTGGAGGCAGATGGTTCCTTCCCCCGAGTTCACCTCCACCACACCACTCACCGACATGTCCTTCTCCGCGGCTTCGAAGAAGTAGCGGGCAAAGGTGGTGTGTTGTCCGACCTCGGGATAGACACGTTGCAGATACGAACCGAACGAGCGGATCAACGCCGTGGCAGCGGCTATCTCATCTTGGGTCACAGGTCGTTGTTCCGCGGTGCTGGCGGTCGACTGTGACAGCACCATCACTCGACCCAAGACGGCATGACATGACAGGAGCTGCGGCAGGCTAACGCCGCACCTCGTCCCGGGCAGCGCGTTCGGGACAGCTAGCGGCTCGAACGCATACGGCTCACGCTGCTCGCGAAGCGCCCGCCATTGGCCTTCTTCCCCCGCCAACCGCTGACGCCGCATCTCCGCCGCTGCTTCCGGCGTCGGGTGAACGAAGAAGATGACGCGTGCGTACGGGACGGGTCCGGCCATCTGAACACCGACCGTGGCGTAGTGATGATTCGTCTCAGGCGGCCCGTTCCGGACGATCGTCCTCAACGAGAAGCCGTCCTCGCTCGGTACCGCCCCGGCCAGCTCGTCGTCCGATAAAAGCGCTGCGGCGAGCTCGCTGACGCTCATCGTCGCGACGTCGGTGGCGTCGACTACCTGCGGTCGCGTGTCGCTCTGTGAGACGGACCTCTCTCCAGTACGGCTGCTCCACGCTGAAGCACCTGCGATGCCCCCGATGACGATGAACAGAGACAACGTCGTGATCGCTGCGGTGAGTCTTCTCCTGCGCCGCGCCGCCTTCAGGAGTCTCTCCTCGGCTCCGGGGCGCGGCTGTACCCTGTCGGCAACGGTCCGCAAGATCGCTCGCAGGTCGTCGTCGTGCTCACTCATCGCCTTCTCCTCTTAGGTGCTCTCGTATCGCCGCGGTTCCGCGCTGGGTCAGTGACTTGACCGCCGCCACGGTAGTGTCCATCACATCTGCGGTCTGCTGCTCGCTGAGGTCTTCGAGGTATCGAAGCGCCATAGCTGCGCGCTGTCGTTCGGGAAGACGCTTGAGTAGTTGAACGAGATCGCTGGGGTCGTGCTGCTGAGTGTGAAGCGGCTGACGATCTGTCCGCTCTAGCGCTGATCGCTCATTCGAGACCTTGCGGTAGTGGTTCTTCGAGAGGTTGATGATCGTGCGCCGAAGGTAGGCGTCGAAGTGGTCGGGGTCCCTCAGCTCGCGGTAGCGACCGAAGAGTCGCAGGAACGCCTCGTGGACCACATCTTGCGCAGTGTTGTCGTCTCCGACCAAGACGTAGGCGAGGCGCAGCGCGCCGGGGGAGTGTGTGCGGTAGAGCTCGGCGAGGCTAGGCCGCCGCACGTTCGCCCACCCGGCTACCTTCGCGGTCGAGTCGTGTTCCACATCCCTTAGACACCTCAGGTTGCAGAAAGGTAGCGCTCGGAGACCGGCGGTCCCGGGAGTCCCGTGGCGCCGGCATGGACGTTGATCGAACTGCGGCACGGACGTTGTTACGCTCGTTAGGTGAAGCCGGTGACCCAGAGCCCGCTCCTCAGGTTCCTTCGCAACGCCGACATCCGCACGGCGGCGTTTTTCTCCAGTGCCGCTCTCTTCATCGCGGGGCTCTGGGTCGGATTTAGATTCGAGCTCTGGAACCAGTACTTCCTCGAGTTCGATCTCGGCGTGTGCCCCGCTTCATTGAGTTGCGTCGCCGGAGAACCCATCGGCGGAGAGGTAGCCACGTTCGTGCTGTTATCTCTGGGAGGTGTTGTCGCCCTCGTCGGCGCCACCCTGCTCGTGCTTCGTGGTGGCACAAAAAGGGGCCGGCGTTGACTCGCGCATCAGCGCCAGTTAGCGCTGTCGTCCTTCTGCTTCTAGCGGTCGCGGCTCCGGCTTCGGCTGGCATTCAGATCACGAGGATCAACTTCAACCCCAGCGGAGCGGACACCGGCAGCAACGCCCACCTGAACCGCGAGCTGGTGATGGTGAAGAACACCGGCGAGCGCCGGACGTCGCTTGACGGGTGGAAGCTGCACGACAAGGGCAGAGGCCACGCGTACCGCTTCTCGAACATCACGCTTCGGCCAGGAGAGTACGTCCGGGTCCACACCGGCCGCGGTGATGACGGCGCCGTGACAGGTTGCAACGGTCACTGCTTCACCTACTACGACTTCTACTGGGACCTCGACAGCTACGTGTGGAACAACGACGGCGACGCTGCCACGCTGAAGAACCGGGCTGGGGATGTTGTGGACCGCTGCCGTTACGGCGCCTCTGCCTCCAGCCCAAGGCGCTGCTGAGCCGCTACAGGGAGACGATCAGGCGATGAACTGGTTTAGGGTCGGCTTCACTTCTGGCAGCAGCGATCTTTCTCGCGGAGGCTGACGCAAAGCGGTCGAGTCGATCGTTTTGGCGACGACTGGGCGCGGATGCTCTATACGTTGATGCTGCGCCCCCCGGAGTGTGACCTCGGCGGCTAATCGTCCCCAGAGGGACCGAGTGCTCGCGGAGGCAGTGAACCCTCTGGTGCAAGCGCCTTGTAGAACATCTCTCGGGTCGCCGCGACGACGCGCTCGAGATCAAATCGGTCCTCGTAGGCGAAGGCATGAGTGACGCCCGCGGTAAGGGCAGCGTTCAAAAGAAAGGCGGTCATGTCAGGGTCGGAGGTGTGCATGCGCCCCTGGCGCGTCGCCTCCTCGAAAGATTGGGCCATGAAGTGTACGAACTCATCTTCGGCGCGCGCGCCGCGCTGGCGGTGCAACTGCGGCCCCGCGTCGATCAGGAGTCGGCACAGATCCCGGTTCTCCAGGCTGTAGGAGATGAGCCCGTCGAAGACACGATCGATCGCGTCGCGGTAGTCGCGGATCGCCCCAGCCTCACGGTCTTCGATGAGGCGGGTGATGATGGCGGTGAAATGGGCTCCCAGCCCTTGGTAGAAGGCCTCGTAAAGGCCGCGCAGAACATCTTCCTTGGACGGGAAGTAGAGGTAGACGGTCCCCTTGGCGGCGCCGGCCGCCCGCGCTATGTCGGCGACCGTCGTGCTTTCGAAGCCCCGCTCGTTGAACAAGCGCAGCGCGGCGTCGAGGATCTCCTGGCGCCGCTGTTGCGGCTTTAGGACCCGCTTGCCCGCACTCTGCCCACGCGCCGTCGCCCGCTCCGTCTGAATCATCGTCACGAACGTACCCCCACCGGGCGAGCCCCGTCCCCTTACTTGACGCGGGAATGACTATGGGTCAGTATAACTGACCAAGGGTCATTCCAGCCCAAAGAAGGAGGGTGAGATGGCATCGACCGCAGAGGCGCTCGGGTGTCTAGGGAGAGCGGAACGACGGGGGGCGTCGGACGAGGGTGTGGAGCTGGAGCTTTACCCGTCGCTATGGACGACCTTGCGGGCCGCGATCGCGAACGGCCGTGTCTGGATCGACACGACCACGACGGCATTCGGTCGCGCGACCGGCGCCCGGTGTTAGGCCGGGCACGCAACGAGGCGGGGCCGAGCGCGGGAGTGGCCCCGTGGTCAGCGGGACTGGAGACAGTGACGCGCGAGCTCGCCGGCATAGAGCTCGACGTCCAGGGCGATCTGCCGTCCTGGCTGCGAGGCACCTTGATCCGCAACGGCCCCGCGGATTTCGACGCCGGTGGGCGCCGTTTGCGCCACTGGTTCGACGGGTTCGCGATGCTCCACGCGTTCTCCGTCACGGACGGCGCGGTCTCGTACAGCAACCGTTACCTCGAGACACAGGCCTACAGGGCCGCCCGCGACCACGGCCGCATAGCGTTCAAGGAGTTCGCCACCGACCCCTGTCGCTCGATCTTCAAGCGAGCGACAAGCTTGTTCTCGCCGCACCCGACCGACAATGCAAACGTCAACGTCGCCCGGCTTGGCGGGAAGTTCGTCGCGATGACCGAGACGCCGATGTCGGTGGAGTTCGATCCGGTGTCGCTGCGCACCGCAGGGATCATCCAGACCGGCGATGACCTCCCCACCAACCTGACGACTGCGCACCCCCACTTCGAGCGTGAGACCGGGGATGGAGTGAGCTACGCGTTGCGGTTCTCGCTGACGAGCACGTACGTGCTCTACCGACACGAGGCCACCGGGCGGCGCGTCCCGATAGCGCAGTTGCCCGTGCGGGAGCCGGCGTATATGCACAGCTTCGGGATCACAGACAACTACATCGTCCTGGCCGAATTCCCGCTGCTGCTGAACCCACTCAGGTTGCTGCTTTCAGGAAGACCGTTCATCGAGAACTACAGATGGAAGCCCGATCGCGGCACTCGCTTTCATGTTGTGGATCGGCGAACCGGCGAGCTCCACCGGACCGTCGTAGCTCCCCCCTTCTTTGCCTTCCACCACGTCAACGCGTTCGAACAGGAGGGTGAGGTCGTGGTGGACATCGTCGCCTTCGACGACGCGTCGGTGATCGACGATCTCTACCTCGCCCCGCTTCGGGGCGAGGAGCCCTTCGAACATGCGCTGCCTCAGCTCCGGCGCTACCGCCTCGGGCCAGGAGCGGCCGAACCGGAGGCCCTGTCACACGACCCGTTCGAGTTGCCCCGCATCAACTACACCGCGCACAACGCGCGCCCGTACTCCTACGTATACGGCGCGGGCCTCGACGCTACGAACTTCTTGGATCGTCTTGTCAAGGTGGACACAACGACCGGCGCTTCAAAGACGTGGAAGCAGGAGGGTTGCTTTCCGGGCGAGCCTGTCTTTGTGGCTGCCCCCGAGGCGGGGGAAGAAGATGCCGGGATCATCCTCTCAGTAGTCCTCGACGCCACCACGGCAACGTCGTTCTTGCTCGTGCTGGATGCAGCATCTTTTGCCGTCGTTGCGCGGGCGGATGTCCCGCAGCCGGTGCCTTTTGGGTTCCACGGAACCTTCTTCGGCGAAACGTCTCAGACGCCGGTGTAAAGGAACTTCTCTGATGGTCAAAGGAGGTCCCGAACTTCTGCGAGCTATGTCTGGTCTGTCAGGTGGACCTGACCGCAGTTGCCTTTGAAGCCCACGCGACGCATGTCGAACGCCGATCGCTAGCGGCTGGTGCCGGCAACAGGCCCCGGCAGGGGTGCCTTCCTAGAGTACGTATTGCTCAAGGACACTGTGATCCATGCCGAAGTGTTCCCATGCGGCGACGGGAGCTCGTTCCGGTGCGGGCGCGCCTGAAGGTGGTGGCTGTTCTGCTCCTCTCCGTACTCGGAAACGTCGGCGTCGCGACGGTGCCCGCCTCCGCAGCATCTGAACTCCTGGATGACACGGCCCACGTTCCTCTCGGTCGTCCCGGGATCCCCAGGGGAGTCGTTGGGGATTACCACTTCATAGAAGGATCTCCTGAGAAGACGATCCGGCGATCCGAGAAGATGAGCGAACTGCTGGGTGACGACGATGCTGAAATCACAGTTGTGGATGTCTACGAGGAGATGTGTGGCTGCCTCATCTACCGCGGCCGTGTCTATGCGATCGTGCGGAGCACCACGGCGTCGGATGCAGATGCATCTTGGCTGACCGAGACCCTCGCTCGTGACGCCGGGTGGAGTTCGGTACAGACGATCCGACGCAAGGGGACCTACCTGCAGGTGGCTAGCAACGGCGGGATGACTGTTGTCGGTCTTGAGCACGGCAACCATGCAGTCGCCGTCATGGCACTCGACCGTTCTACTGCGATACGTGTGGCTGTCGTCGCTCGCGGCGCAGCCTTTCTTTGGTGATCCTCTAAACAGTCGGCCCGCCCTCGGGTCAGGGTGGGACTTCGTCGCCACTCCGCACCTCTCCGTCGGCGGCTTCTGCTAGCTCACCCGTAAGAACGCGTAGGCCGCTTTACGAACTAATCCCCTCGGAACCCGAGAACCGCAAGCACCGTTCCATGCGTAGTCCCTTCTGAGATGTCAGCGATATCCACAGAAGGGGTGCGGACATGAAGAAGCGTTCGATCGCGGGACTCACGATCGTCATGACACTGGGCGTGGCTGTCTCGTCGGCCTCGGGTGCAGGCGCACCGGTGCGGGCCGTCGCCTACATAAACCCGGACTCTGGCGCCGCCACCGAGAACAGCAACGTGAACCCGACGTCAGACTGCGAAGCCCCAGACCAGCGAGACCGGCAGCGTCTGAGCGCGAAAGGCACCTCTGATCGCAACGTTCACGTCGATGCATGCCTCTCCGATACACAGGGGCAAGCATTCGACGGCACCGCGACGTTCGCGTCACGAGGCGCGGGCTCGATCAGCGCCTGTCCCGATCCCGATCAGGTCGTCGCGCAGGCTCCGCAGGTGATGAACGGTCCGCGGGTGGCTTACCTGCACGATCACAACAGCGATGGCCGCAACGATCACTGTCATCAAACCGGCTACCAGATGAAAGATGCGGCCGGCGACGACGAGTACCACGTCCGTGTCAACGATGACACCGAAGCGGGCCGCCAGACGGTTACTTTCTGCTTCGATCCCCAGCAGGATCCCGCCGCGGATGCATCGGGTCAGCCACAGGGGCATGGCTGTCGAGACACCGACGTCAAGAGCAGGGTCATCATCCGATGGATCCGGTAACCGTCCGCCAGCCCCCCTCGCGGCGTCAAGAACGTCCGTATCCCGCGGTAGGGCGCTAAATCCAGTCGTCTGGTCTGCCACGCCGAGCTAACGGCGGGGTCTTCGAGGAGGCGTCATAAGACGAAGGACGAGCGTTGAACGCGGGCGTGCAACAGGCGAAGCCGCTAAGACGTCTACCCATGGACATGACTCATCGAGCTAAACGGCCCCGCGCCGTCACCCGTGGATGTGCTCTTGTGGCGTTCGCTGTGGCCGTGGGTTCGCTTCCCGCGGCGGCAGCACCGGCCACGGAGAGGGGGCGCGGTGGTGAAGAAGGAGTACCTGCTCGCGTCGAGCGTCGGTTTAGATCTCGGACCCTTGTCCGTAGGCGGGATCCATTACTTCAGGCGTGTTTCGACGGACAGGTTCTTCACCGTGAAGTTGGACGACGCCTCGGGCATGCCAGTGCCCGCCATCGTCTATCAGTACTTGAGGTGCTGTGATGACAACGCCGAGCAGCAAGACGTCGAGCGCCGGGACATCTGCGGCGCCATGAATCGGCCCGTGAAACTGCTTCCCAGAACCGTGCGGATCTCGGTCGCGCCTCAAGCTGGCTTGTGCGACGAGGTTCCAGTGGCTCCGACCGCTGGAACCATTTCTGTTCGTTTCATGGCAGCTGAATCAAGATCGTGACGTCGGCGGCGAGGTCTCCGAGCTCTGTCTGGTCCGCCAACCCGAACTGACAGCGGCTGCCTTCGAGGAGGCTCGCAAGGCGGAGGACGAGCGCCGGCCGCAGCGCGGATGCAACAGGCGAAGCCCGGCAGACGTCTAACCATTCAACATGGTTATCCCGTCAACAGCACCTCATCGAGCGGCCGTTGTCGCGTGTGCTCTCCTGCCCGTGTTGGCGGCGTGCTGTGCTGACGACCCTGACCGGAGCGGGCGTAGGAAGCCTCAGTCATGAAGCCCCTGCGGAACGTCCTTCTAGCCACAGCGCTCCTCGCCGCCTTGCCTCCTGCGGCAGAGGCGCGCGCCTACACGTGTTTCGGGAAGGTCGCGACGATCGTCGGGACCCCGGACCGTGACTCGCTGCACGGAACCGAACGCGACGATGTGATCGTCGGGCTCGGAGGAGCCGACATCATCCGCGCCGGGCGTGGTGACGACCTCATCTGCGAAGGTGGCAATGGTGGGATCTCGAACGGCACCGTCTATGCGGGAGGGGGCAACGATGTGGTTATCGGAGGTCGGGGCGGCGACACCGTGTTCGGTCGCGGCGGGAGCGACCTCGTCTACGGAGGTGAGGGGCAAGACCAT
Organism: Actinomycetota bacterium; assembly: GCA_030776625.1. Classification (NCBI taxonomy): domain Bacteria; kingdom Bacillati; phylum Actinomycetota; species Actinomycetota bacterium. The sequence goes on from JALYHL010000003.1 coordinate 83,473, forward strand.
CTCTCGGGCTGGCACGGGAACGACCGCCTCTACGGCGGGAACGGTGACGACCAGATTGGTACCGGACACGGACGTGATACCGCCGACGGCGGTATGGGAGCTGATCTCCTCGCCTGGGAGGCGATCTGGAGAGAGCACACGGAACTATCGCGGTGGATCGTGGATCTAGAACACGGTACGGCGACTGGTTATGGATCCGACCGCTTCAGCAACATCGAGGGAGTGTTCGGGTCACCAGAAGATGACCTCCTGATGGGCAGCTCCGCCTCGGACAGGATCATCGGAAGTGGGGGCGCAGATGTGATCCGCGGACTTGATGGTGACGACCACTTGATCGGCGAAGGCGACCACGGGATGACCGGGTCGAATGACAGGATCTTCGGAGGGCGAGGGAACGACGAGATCTTCGGCGACGGAACAGAGGACGTTGCGGGAGACGACCGCCTGTTCGGTGGCCCCGGCGCAGATGTCGTGTACGGCGATTATTCCTATTTCATCGAATTCGAAGGGGCACACGGTTCCGATCTCATCGCCGGTGGGCCTGGCGCGGACGAGTTGCACGGCGACTACGTGGGCGACGAGAGCCACATCGACGATGGCGAGGGGACGACGGACGAGATCCGCGGAGGCGCTGGCCGCGACCACGTGATCGGCGGTGGAGGAGACGACCGACTCTTCGGTGGACTAGGAGCCGACGTCTTGGACGGCGACACCATCAGGGGGCACGGATGGGACGACACGCTGCACGGCGGTCCGGGCGACGATCTGCTCAACGGTGAGCTCGCCTGGCACGGTGGCGGTGAGGACCGGCTGTTCGGCGGGCGGGGGGATGATCGCCTCTTCGGTGATGTGTTCGTGCCGAACGGGATCGCCACGTCTACCCCGGAGACCTTCCGGCCCGCGGGGGATCACCTTGTCGGCGGGCGCGGAGCCGACCTCCTCGTGGGAGACGTGCCGGACGACGAGGGACATCGAGGTGCCTCAGACAGGTTGTACGGCGGCAGGGGCAATGACGACCTCCACGGGGAGGGCTGGAACGACCATCTCGACGGCAACGGAGGCAACGACCGCGCAGACGGAGGTTCGGGCTTCGACGAGTGCGAGAACTCCGAGGAGAACGTCAGCTGCGAGTGAGATGCAGAAGCTGAAGAGAGCTAACTAGCCGACCCGCAGACGCCTACGACTCGTTTCGTTGCGGCGCAGCCTCCTCGCGCTCCAGCTCCTGCTGCTTCGCGATCTCCTCCCGCACCGAGCGCGACTCGCCGAAGCTGTTGCCGGCGAGGCCTAACAGGCTGACCACGAAGCGCGCCAGCCCGTCGAAGAAACCGCCGCCCGACTCTCGCGTCATGGTTCCAGCTTAGGGGAGGGTTGCTGAGCTGGCGGGCACCAGAGCCTAGAGCCAGCTGAGGTCGAGGAATGCCCCACAGGAGGAGCTCCGGGCGCCGCAAATGAAGTGCTGGCGCTACGGGCGCTACTCAGTTGCCGGGTTCCCGGTCCCGTCCCCGCAGTAGGGGTCGCCGTGTGTCGGCTGAACCCAGAGATGACCCTTCGCTTCGCAGAGCCAGCGGTACCTGTCGTTCAGGTCCTTGTTCAGCAGTAGACCGGCAGCGACCACGACGGCAACCACTGCGACACCAGCGAGAAGCGCTCGTAGAGGAGTCATCGATGTCATCGTCGCGCAGGTCGAGAGGCGCGTTCGACCCCACGTGCTCATCAGGAAACTGGCATCATCGAATGCATGGCGACCACTGAGGCAGCTGCGGGTGTGGAAACGCCCCCCGGAGCTGGAATGGATATATGGAGCGGCAGCGCGAGGAGCTGGTTGGTGCCGACCCTCCTCGGCGCCATCTTGATGTACAACGCCGCACGAAGCGGCTTCGCCTTCGCCTATGTCTTCGCGCTCGTGATGACGATGGTCGTCATCCACTTCTGCTCGGTGCACATGCGCGTCGGCGCCGACTCGATCGAGTACGGCTTCGGGATGTGGATGTCGCCGAAGCGGACGATCAACTACGACCAGATCAACAACGTGGAAGTCATAAACGTGAATCCGTTGAGGTACGGCGGGTGGGGCTTGCGTGGCTCGAGACACGCGATCGCGCGGCGGGGGCCGGGTCTCCTACTGAATCTCGGCGGTAGCCAAGCCGTAATCACCACCGATGGTGCAGACGAAGCGGCCGACCTGATCCGCCAGCACATGACGCGTACGGCAGTGACCCCGTCGGGCAACGGCTAGCTGGTATGTCGTCCGGACGGCGGCTCCAGCCGGTCCGGGTTCAGTAAGCTCGCGGCATGCGGCGGGTAGTGGTGTCGGTCGTTGCTCTTGGGCTGTTGTGGGGAGCGCCTTCGGCCGCTCTTGCCGACCGAGCAGGGGTACGCGACGCCGAAGACACGCCTGGGTTGTTGGACATCCGGTCCGTCTCGCACGGCCATGACAGTCGCGGGCGACTCGTTCATACCGTCCGGACGTTCCCGGAGTGGAAGACGAGGGCACTCCCTCGCACCGACGAGAACTATGTGGGGTTCGTCTTCGAGTCAGGTTCTGGCGAGTTCGGAAGCGATCGCTTCGTATGGGTTCGCCGCTCCGATCAGGGACGTCTGTACGCCGAGCTCTATCGAGTTGAAACGCACGCTAACGGCGAGTTCCTCCGTCGGGTCCCCGTCTGGCGACCGAATCGTCGCTCCGTCACTATCGCCATCCGTCCCCGTTTCCTAGGAACAGAATTCGCAGACGGGTATCGCTGGCGCGCCATCACCAGCTTCGAAAAGGGAGCAGACGGACCCTGCCGTCGAGACAGGGAAGCATCTAGCTTTCCCACAGGGCACTGTACCGACGCGGCCCCGGAGTACGAACAACAGGGGCTGGCGCACAACCCCTGACGGAGGCTCGGAGTCCGCGGCGCGCTCGGTGCCCTGCGCCCGACGCATCCTGGAGCCACTCGGGGGCAGGGGCGATAACATCTCTGTTATCATGAGTCAGCGATGAACACCGCCACCACCCTGCGTAACGCCCGCCGTGCCGCCGGCCTCACCCAGCGTGAGCTGGCCCGCCGCGCTCGGGTCGCCCAGCCGGCGATCGCCCGGATCGAATCTGGCGGAGTGGTGCCCCGCGTCGACACCCTCGAGCGGCTCCTGCGCGTCTGTGGTCACGGCCTCGAGGTCACCCGCCGCGCCGGGGCCGGCGTCGACCGCAGCGTGATCCGCGAGCTGTTGCGACTCACCCCCCGCCAGCGTCTCGACCTAGCGGTCACGGAGGCGCACAACCTCGATCGTCTCCTGCACGACACGCTGTGAGGGCCTTCGACCCGCTCGGCGCGCTGCGCACCCTGATCGCCTACAAGGTCGACTTCGTTCTGATCGGCGGTCTCGCCTCCCGCCTCCACGGCTCGCCCACGGTCACCAACGACCTCGACGTCTGCCACGATCAAGCGCCCGTGAACCTAAAGCGCGTCGCTCGAGCGCTTGCAGAGATGGAGGCGCGACTGCGACTCCCCGACCCGGCGGAGCACATAGAGACGCCGCTCGACGCAGGGCTGCTAGCCGCAACCGGCAACCTCACACTGTCGACCGACTTCGGGGCGCTGGATCTCCTCGCTCGTCCCGCAGGCACCGACGGCTACAGCGACCTCATCCGCGGCGGGGTCACCCTGAAGCTCGGTCGGGGGCTGAGCGTTCGCGTCGCCAGCATCGACGACCTCATCAGGATGAAGCGCGCCAGCGCTCGCCCCAAGGATCTCATCGAAGTTGAGATTCTCAGCGCCCTACAGGACGAGACGGAGCGCCGAAGCCCTGATCCCGGCGGCCACCATGTCGGCCGCGTCGATTCGGAAAGCTCAACCGAGATGTGACAGAAGTTCGTCCTCGGCGCCATAGTCGAAGAGCGAGCCGTAGTACTTCTGCGCGTTCGGTAGTACTTCCGTCCAGTCTGATTGAGCGGTCGCCGAGAGGAGCCACTCGCATGTTTCCGTTAAGGCATCCTCGTACTCGACGCGGCCTTCATACCCCAGTTCTTCTTTCGCTTTCCGGATATCAATGACAAACGGCCCGGGCGAAGACCACGGAGTTTCGCCGATGGGTTCTTGGGGTGAGGGACCTTGGAGCAGTAGCTCGTCCCACTCGTGGTCCAGCACCTTGCTAACGGCAAAACCTATCGAGCGAGCGGTCTGCGGTTGTGGGTCAGCAGCGTTCACTATTCGAGTCCCCGGGGTGTTTGCCGCGAGGCGGATGAGCTCTGCGAGGTTGCGCGACGCGATGACGGAAACTGGTGTCGCGCCTTCATAGGCGAGGACGAGGTGGCGTCGGCCATCGCGGACTCGCTTGACGAAGAACCATTCGCGAGAACTCTTGTCGCCGACGCCGTAGATCATCCCCGGTCGGACGATCGTGACCGGTACCTTCGCGTCCGCGAGTAGCGCCTTTTCGATCGCTACCTTCTTCGTTGAGTACGTCGCCGAACTGGCCTTCACAGTCCGCTGTGATTCTGGAATGGGCTGGGGAAGATCTGGGAAGTGGTCGGGCGTGTCGGCGTCGTCCATCGAACGCCCGTGATCGTCTGCATAGACCGACATTGTTGAGACCACGATCACAGCGCCGATCCGATCACGAAGCTCGCTGAGCTGCCGAGCGGCCTCGGGTTCATACGCGACGATGTCGATGAGGGTGTCGTAACCGCTGCGAACTATGTCGCGCAGTGATGCAGTCTCTCGATCGAACAGGACATGCTCGACCTCGGCCGCCCATCTGGCGTCCGCCGGGATACCGCTGCGGCTAGCGACCGTGAGCTCCCACCCGGCGGCGAGCATGTCGGGAACGAGCGCGCGCCCGATCAGGCCGGTGCCGCCAAGAACGAATGCCTTCTTTGTCATGCGTGGGAGCTAACCATTGATCGACCCGGGCGGTAGCCGCCGGATAGTCCGTCCTTCTACCCGGGAAGTGAGAGGTGCGTTGGGACTCTTTGAACGCGGGAAGATTGAGCGATGGACATCTTCCTGGAAACCGAGCGATTGGTGCTGCGCCGGTTCACCGAGGCCGACGTCGACCACCTCTTCGAGCTCGACAGTGACCCCAGCGTCATGCGCTACATCAACGGAGGGAAGCCCACTCCGCGCCACGAGATCGAGAACGACATCCTCCCGGCCTTCCTCGACTACTACGACCGGTTCGAGGGATATGGGTTCTGGGCCGCCATAGAGAAGTCCACCGGGGAGTTCCTTGGCTGGTTCCACTTCCGACCCAAGAAGGGGGCTAGCCTCGACGAGCCCGAGTTGGGTTACCGGCTGCGCAAGTCGGCCTGGGGCAAGGGCTACGCAACAGAGGGGTCGCTTGCGTTGATCCGCAAGGGCTTCACCGAACTCGGCGTGCGGCGTGTGGTGTCAGAGACGATGGTGGTGAACCCCGCCTCTCGACGGGTGATGGAGAAGGCGGGGCTCGAGTTCGTGCGGGTCTTCCATCAAGAGTGGCCTGATCCCATCGAGGGCGACGAGCAGGGCGACGTCGAGTATGCCCTTAGCAGGGCCGAGTGGGAGCGCCGGCAGGAATATCCTCGGTAGCTCCCGAGCGTGTCTCTGCTTCGTGCAAGCTCCCGCCTCGCGGCATCCTGAACCCGCTGCCAGTGCAACGCGGTCTGTGCCTGAGGGCCCCTGCGGCGGCAACCGGGTAATCCCTCCCCACCCGGCACGTTGCGCCCAGCTTCGGCCGGGGTTCGACGCGTGATCTAGAGCGGCTTCACTGCGTGTGCGTGACGACTCGATCAGAGGCCAATCTTGAACAAGCTTCATCAGCCTGCGACTGCGACCAGATCGCTGCCAGCGAACAGGACAGTTCCACCACCGAGCTCGTCGATCAGCTCGTAAGGCTCGAAGAACCTCTTGAATATGGCGTAAGTGGACCCGTCGGCGAGGCTGCGCTCCTCCCAGTCGGTCTCCGAGATCCTGTGACCCGGTGCCGCATCGACGATCACCAACTCCTTTGACACGCGTCGCGCCTCACTCAAGAACTGGGCGGCCTCGCTCTGTTGAAGGTGTCCGTAGAAATTGGCGCTGAAGACGCGGTCGAAAGAGCCGTCTTTGAAGGGCAGGCGTAAGGCATCCGCTCGCAGGAAACTGCAGTTTCGTGCTTTTGTCCGCGCCAGGCCGAGCATCGTCTCGCTGTGGTCGAGCGCGACCACGGCACCCGGAAGGTGTCGAGTTAGGAACCCGGTGCCGCAGGCGACGTCCAGCGTTGTGGCGGGACGCAGTCTTCTGAGTGCGTCTAACAGCGCGCGCTGCTCCCGGCGCTGTTCGTCGGAGGCGTCCGGATGCTCCCATGACGTCGCGTCGTATTCAGGAGCCCTGCGCTCGTAGTACTCCTTCATTCGGCGTGACTGTATCTAACGACCGGTCGGCGCTCTCGAGTCCGCGGCTACATCCGGGTCGACCAAGCTGTGGTCGGTGACTAGCTGGTGTGGCGAAGCTCCGGGACTCGGTCGTTCTCGTCGTGCTGCGCTGCGACCCCGGTGCGTGGCGTGAACCGAGCGGCGTGATCCTTAGCTGATCAAGACTCCGCGCGTGGTTCCGGAGAAGGATCCTTGGAGATGTCGTACTCCACCCCGAAGCCCAGGAGACGCTTGACCGAAGACGCGAACTCATCTGGGCTCACTCCTAGTCGGACCCCGAAGCCGACAGCGATCCACCAGACCGCGAGCGCTCCGATCAACCCGAACCCACCACCCTCTGCTATGGCGTTGATCGCGATGAACGATCCCGCTATGTAGAAGAGGTACGCGACGCGTCGGCGCATCACAGGATCGTATAGCCCTTGGTGTGCTGCCCTGAGGGGCCTTGTTCGAGGTGGATGTGAAGATGCCTCAGTGGTATCTGTCGTCGTCGGAATCGCGCTGGGACTCGCAGCGCGCCTCGTTGACGATGTCGCGCCCCGCTGGGTCGGCAATGTCGGAGCTGTCTGGTTCCTAGCCGGCTTCCTCGTAGGCCGTAGGCAACGGTCTCTGCGGAAAGGAGCAACCGCAGGCGCGCTCTGTCTCCTCACTGCAACACTGGCTTACTACGCCTGGCGGATCGGCATCGACCAGACCATCTCGCTGCGCTACCTCACGCGCGTCGGTCTCTTTTGGTTGGTAACGGCTGTAGTGGTGGGAGTGATCTCAGGGATCGCCGGCGCCAAGTCCCACCGTTGGTCGCTCGCGTGGGGAGTGGCCATCGGCGTGCTCGTCGGTGAAGCAGTCGCGGCCGCTTTACTCGCTCAGCGATGGGAACAGGTGGCTCTTGAAGCAGCGGGTGGAGTTGGCCTCTTCTTCTATTCGAAGCGTCCGCTGGCCAAGATCTTCTCCTCGACGGTAGCCACTGCAACCCTCGTGGCGATCGGTGCCACTATCTATCGGGTGCTCCTCCGTTGACTTGTTAGGCGCTGGACCGGACGCCTGCGCCAGTGGAGCGAGGTGTTGGGTCTGTCTCGCTAGCTCAAGGAACCCTCGCGACCAAAGGCGGCTTCTTGGTGCGGGGGGGTCGTTATCCCGCGTTCCGGACGATGGGGAAGCTGACCGTGCCACTGTCCGGCAGCTTGTCCACGCAATAACGGATTCGGCAATCGACGCTGGGCTCCACCCGCAACGGCCTTTTCCAGAACGTCTGGAACTCTGCGTCGTAGCGGCGGCTGTCTGGATAGAAGAGGTATTCCGGGATCACGAACGAGACCGTTCGCTCGTCCACCTGACGAACGTCGATCTTGAGAGGGGAGCAATCACCGCAGTCGACCATGTCTTCCATCAGATAGGCCACGAGGCCACGGTTGTCATGCCAGTAGATCTCGCCCTGCCATAGACCTGAGCACCGACCTGGGTAGCAGTCGCTGAAGTCCGGGTCCTGCTCGTAGAGATACATCCACAGATAGAACTCCTGCGGATCGAAGCTCTCATAGGTGCGGACCGTGTGAACGAAGTGGATGCCGCCTGGCGTGGGCTTCACCTTCCAGCGCATGTACTCGATGTCCAGCTTCCCGGAAGTGTCATCGCGGTCCGAGTGAGTGACCTTCGTTGGCGCCGCCTGCGAGGGGACGGATACAAGAGCGGAGGCCAGCAGCGCTAGTGCCAGGCAAGTCATCGTCACGCGCTTCATGAGTGAGCTTTCTCCCTCTCCCCGGTAGGACCTTCACTACGCAGACGCCCGACATGCTTCAGACGCTGCATCCGTCGGTCACATCGGCGGAGAGAAGGAGGTCAGACCAGGGCTCGGCGCCAACAGCAGCACTGCGATGAGTACGCGCCTCACTCGACCGTGAAGCCCGCTTGTTCCGATCGGCACCCTGTCCGAAGTAGGGGATCTAGGGCTGCCCCGCCGGTCCGCCTCAGGCGTGCTTGCGGTAGAGAAGCGTGTACCGGTCGTACATGTGGCGACGAACCTTCGAGCACGGAAGGATGGCGTCCGCCGCTGTCCGGATCTCCCGTAGCGTGTCGTGCCAATCGGCAACAACACCTCCTGATCGTCTCAGTGGTGCTTGGGTGTGGTGTCGGACGACGCCGACGGGCAGGTCGAGCAATCCCGTAACCGCGGCGTAGGCGTAGTCGAACGCGGTGGCGAGCTTGTAGAGGCCGAGGACGGCTAGGACCCCGTGTGGCGCGAGCAGCGAGCCCAGCCGCTCAAGCCCAGGCCGCAACGGCATGTGATGGAGGGCCGACAGGCACGAGACGAAGTCGAATGCGCCGACAGGAAGGTCTGCCTCCAGCAGGTCAGCCTCGAAATACTGAACGACGGCCCCTCCCGGCGCTGAGCGCGCTGTACTGATCATGTCGGCATCGCGGTCTATGGCCACTACTTCTGGAACCTTCTCCGCGACGCGCGTGGCAAAGAGGCCGGAGCCGCAGCCGACATCAAGCGCCCTCTGTGCTCCGGGCGGTATCTGTTGAAGCAGGAACCGGTGGTAGTGGATGTTGTGGTCCCACATCATCCACTTCGGCTTCTGCGGAACCTTCATTGACGCGATCGTAGCCATATGGGCGGCCGCGCGACCGGTTGCTGCGCACGTTCTGGTACGGGTATGACCTGGCTATATCGCGGCTGATAAACAGTCTCCGTGGCGGACACCAGACGAGACCTCGCCGCTCGGCGCGCATCGTTCTTGACTGAGGGCAACGGGTACGAGCGGTATCGACCCGGTTATCCCGAAGCGGCAATCAAGTGGGTGGTTCATGGCTCGCGTCAGCGGATCGTCGACGTTGGCTGCGGGCCTGGGAACCTGACGGTTCAACTGGCGGAGGCAGGTCACGAGGTTGTGGGGGCCGATCCGTCGACTGCCATGTTGGGCACAGCGCGGAGGCGAGGTCTGAACGTCGTCCGAGGCGTGGCCGAGGCGCTCCCATTCGTTGACGCATGTGCTGACGTGGTCACGGCCGCAACCGCCTTCCACTGGTTCGACCACGAGCGCGCGGTCCTTGAGATGCGCCGTGTTCTGCGGTCGGGGGGCCGCGTGGCTCTGCTGACGAACATGCGCGACGAGAGTGTCCCTTGGGTTCGGGCGCTGTCGCAGATCATCGGCAGCGAGGCCGCGATGGGTGTGACGTTGGGCGGCGCAGACGGAATGGAAGAAGAGTTCACAGCGACGCTTGAACGCCGTGGCTCATTCCGCTCGACGCAGTGGCGGATCTTCGACCATGTGCAGGAATTGACGCCAGAAGATCTGGTCGGCCTCGTCCGCACCCGCAGCTATATCGCGATCCTCCCACCCGAGGAGCGGGAGCAGCTGCTCGAAGGCGTCAGGGAGCTGTGTCGGACACATGTAGACCTGCGCGGCAAGAGGTCGTTCGTTCTCCCGTACAAGACGCACGTTTGCCGTTCGGGAGCGTCCTAGTCGATAGTTCTAAGCCGGCTAACCGATCGATGATGGGGGCGAAGCCCGGCCCGCCTCCATGGCTTCGAAATGACTCGCTACTTCTTCCGCCGGAGGCGGATGCAACATGGTCTCGATGAAAGCCTCCGCGACATGCGGGCAGCCACTTGCTTTCATCGCAGTGGCCGCGGCCTTCGTGTCGTAGTTGGTCCTACGAAATTCGATGTTCGGGCCAAGCAGGGCCCAGTAGGCGCCAGGCTCGCGTTGGTATGGCATTCCGACGCTTCCCGCATTGATCACGTGGTGACTCCCTACGTCCCGCTCAAACTGCATATGCGTGTGACCACAAACGATCGTGCGTTCCCGCACCTCCGCAAGAGCCGTACGGAGCCGGTCTACTGGACTCAGGGGAGTAATGACTTCCTCGTCGCTGCGGGGTGATCCGTGGCAGAACATCACATCGCCGATCCCATCGACGTCTGCGACGAAGCTTGTGGCGAGGCGGTCGAGCCACTGCTGCTGCTCGTTCGTCAACTGGTCCGCGACCCACAGAGTGATGTCAGCAGTAATCTCATCGATACCGTCTGCCGTTCCGAGGCGCTGCGCTACTTCCCGGTCAGCGTTGCCGCGAATGAAGGTCGCGTTCTCAAGGTGTTGCAGATGGTCAACTGTTTCACGCGGGAACGGTCCCCACGCGATGTCGCCCCCAATGAGAATGACTTCAACGCCCTCTCGCTCGACTTCCCGTAGCACTGCTTCGAGCGCAGGTTGATTGCCGTGGATGTCGTAGAGAGCCGCGATCCGCATCGCCTCGACAGTAGCTCTCTGAGGGCGCAGGAGTAATCCGCCTGGGGCGATCGTCGCGTTGGGACAGTTACGTCGGCGGCCCAGTGGGCGTGCCCTTCTACGAGAAGCGTCTCGGCTACCACCGCCACTCCATCAACTTCCACAAGCGTCACTAGGCGTCGCGGGCCTTGTCGGCGGCTGACGCTATGTTCGTCGGCCCTCTTTTCGAGCGGACGTTCGGGCATCGATAACGCTAGGACGTCTTCGTTAATTCCCGCGCGTCGTCCGGTACCCGTTCCAGGAAGAGATCAGGATCCGAAGATCGCTCTGTCGGTCGGCGACGGAGCGAAACCGCAACACGGGCCCCTGCTATGAACCACCCGGCATAGGCGATCCACGCTGGCATGCCCTCGTGGAGTTCGGTTCCCGGGGTCGTTGCGGCCGCGGCAACCTCACCTTCTGCCTCATCCCCTTGATCCTGTAGAAGTTGTAGCTGTGGCTGCGTTTGGCGGACATCGCGGCGAACGCGATCCAGCGACAGCCTCAGGCGCTGGTTCGTCCCCTCCAGACGAGCCGCCGTTCGCGCGAGCAGAGCATCCTCGGTCACGGTCACGTCGATCGGTATGTGCTTGCCGAGCGGGGTGTGACAGCCGCCGTCGCAGAGCATGAGCGCGTACCTGCCGGGCGGAACGTCGGGAACGGTCAGGTGCAGACGCGCTCGAGCGAGATTCGCGTCGCCCTCCAGAATGGTGACCTGTCCCGCGGGTATGACCGGACTGAGCGGGCGCCACCACCGCTCCGGATTAGGTCGACCCATCGCGTGCTCCAGGAGTCGTCGGTCGAAGTCTTTGACGAGGTAGGCGTAGTAGTTGGTGCCGTGCGCCTCTCTCGCTTCTTCAACGGAGTCGTAGAAGACCTCGGAGACCTCGAGTTCGAGAGATTCCCCAACCACGAGGTACTGGTCGTGAAGGTCGAGGGTCGTCCACCAACCTCCGGCAGAGGCCGGTGCCTGCAGCAACAGTAGCGATGCCGAAGCCGTGAGGACGAAAAGCGCGCTGCGTCGCATTGAGCTTCTCCCTTGTCCGCTTGAAGAGATTGGCGTCCCATCTATGTGACGCTGAAGCGGGCGCGGAAGTTCGCTAGCCGAATCGAGCTCCGTTGTCAGAAGGTGCGACCGGCAACCCGTTCCAGTTCCACCTTGAGCTCCTCGGGCGACCGGTCCAGCAGCTTCCCGGGCAGTACGAGGAACGGGTGACCGGTGGCTCTCCCGATCCTCATGTTCACTCGCATCACCGGATTGCTATGTCGAACGATGTACTTGTCCCGGTCGCTGACCTCGATGCCAAGCACAGGTCCGAGCTGTCCGATGGACTGCACACTGATGGACTGGACATCGGCCCAGGGGATCAACCCAACGTTCTCGTGATGCAGACCTTCAGGGTCCGCCACTAGTAGAGGCTTTCGTCCGAGCTGGAAGGCTCGGCCGGTGAACGACACCGCGGCACAGATGACCGCTCCTACTAACCAGGAGGCTCTCATCACCCAACCCTGGTCACTCGCGAGGAGCGCCGCGAGAAGGAGAACGACTCCGGCAATCCCGACGACGAATAGGTTGCGGTTCCCCTTTCGCGCCGAGATCGCGATCGCCAGCGATCTGTTGTCAGGTTCCATCGGATGCCTTCATGATGCGACGTCGCGCCTCGCTGCGGTCACACGGCACTAGAAGATCCCGGGGACACCAGGCGGCCAGGATGAGGAGGACCGATGACGGACTTCTCGTAAACGAATCGACCCAGCGCGTGTCGGACTCGGCGGCCACTCGCATTTCACAACTGCTCGGACAATATGAGGTTGAGCCACGCATCAGCCTCGCGATAGAGGATCGGGTTGTTATCCGGCGTGTAGTAGGCAAGTACGGCGACTGCCTGCGATAAGGCCCAGCCCCTAGCCCGTTCCCACGTGGCGTCGTCGACGTGAAGTGCTTCCCGGAACGCGTCTCGAGCCTCGGCTGAGTGAAGTTTCCACGCCACCATGACGTCACATCCGGGATCGCCGATTCCCATCGAACCCCAGTCGATGATCCCGGTTAGCCGCCCGTCCCGCACCAGCCAGTTACGGACGTCGAGGTCGCCGTGGTGCCAGACTGGCGGACCGCCCCACGGTGGCGCCGCCAGTGCCCGCCGCCACTCGGCGTGGACTCGCCGGTCGCCGTCGAACTTTGCGAACCAGTGCTGCATCTCCATGTCGCGTTCGGCGAGAGGGATCCCCCGGCCCGGCGGCGCTCCCTCGGAAGCGGCGGACTGCAACGCGGCGAGGAAGCTTGCGAGATCGCGAGCCGCTTGGAGTGCATCGATCTCCTCGACAGGGACGCGGTCGCCCTGAACCCATGTATGTATCTCCCAGAACCATGGATAGCCATTGGTTGGTTTGCCCTGTCCCACAGGGACGGGGATGTCCAGAGGCAACGCGGGCGCAAGCCGAGGGAGCCATTCCGACTCCTTGCTGGCTGGCGTGGTGGGACCGTTGCGGCGCGGTAGCCGAACCGACAACCCGTCACCGAGTCGAAAGATCGCGTTGACGGTCCCTTGTGGCTCGATCCGACGCAGTGGCAACTCCGCCCACTTCGGAAATTGCTCCCGAAGGAGGTGCCGCACGACTTCTTCGCTGATGTCGATTTCATCGACGTGCATCGTCGCCATGTCTTAGATTGTCCGCCTTGGAAGGCCTGCGTCCGCGGGGTTACTCCTCGGCGGCTCTTCCTCTCTTAGCACCGGCGCTCGGGTGTCAAGGCGCCCGCGAGCGGTGCCTTCGCGCTGCGCCCTTTGTCTGACGTGCTGGGTCCCACCCAGACTCACCGAACTCGCTTCGAGCGAGATCGTCTACGGAAGACCCACCACCACGGGTTCGAGGATGGCTACGTCGAACGCCGTGTCTACAGGATCCCCGGCCTGGTTCCATAGCGAGACCCTGATCACGACACCTTCCTCGCAAACCGTCTCCTGGGTCGCGATCACCGGCAGGCGGCTATGAGCGGTAGCTACCGCGGGCAGATGCTGGGTGAAACAGGGCAGCGGCTGCCCGCTTGTCCTGATCTCGTAGATACCGGTTCCGACGCGTCGCGCCTCGAGTCCTTCTGGGTCACATCGGTCTACGCCAGGCGGAGGCCCACCGATCCAGTGCACGAAGATGTATCCGCTCGCAAGGGCCGTCCACTCGGACGAAAGATTGGACGTGCTGTCGACCGCGACGACGCCTCCCAGCGACCCTCCACCGCATCGCGTCGCGTAGCGGGCAGCTTTGACCCCGCCCAGCGCTCGGGCATCTATGGCTTTGCGGATGATGTTGTTGGGAAGGTGGCCGCGGCGGTTCGTAGCAACCAACTTCCCTGCCCTTTCCGTAGAAGAGGCGCGCGAGCCGACGGCGTGCCTCCGGTCAACCTTGTCCGCGTTGCGCGCGTAATCCGCAACGACCTGGGACACGGCAGGAGCTGCCGCACCCAGCAGAAGTAGCAGCAAACTCACGCCTAGCAACGTGTTCCACCCACGCCGTCTGTTGCCCACCATGGCCCTCCTTACTCGTCCCATCTACAACAACGCCACTCACTCCCCGCGGTTGTCCCTCCACCTCGTCCGCGGTCTAGCTCGGCGTTTCGTCCCTCCCGTAGCAGGATGCTCGACCACATGCCGAAAGGGCGGAAGCCAGGAAACTGCTCGTCAGCTCCGCTAGCCTTGTGGCCGATGGCAGGCAGGGCGCTGATCGTGGCTTCTATCGTGCTTGTCGTCCTTATCGGCGCGGCGATCGTCATCGGCATCGCGACGAGCGGGAGCGACTCCGCGCTCGCCTCGCTCGAGGACCTGCGAGAACGGGAGGTCGTCTTCCTCGATGACGAGCACATCTTCCTCGTCTACAACGGTGGGGAGGTTCTGGCTCTATCGGATGATCCTCAGCACCTCGAGGGGGAGCACACCGAGTGGTGCGAGACCTCGCGGATGTTCGAGACGCCGACGCATGGCGAGACATTCGACTCCCGCGGCTACTACTACGGTGGCCCAGCGCAGCGAGGGCTGGATCGTTATCCGGTCCGGATCGACGGCGACCCCATCTACGTGGAGCTCGATCAACGGATGCAGGGACCGGACCGGGGAGAGGGTCCTGCTATCGAGCCACAAGGGGATTTCTGTATCCCCGGCTAAGAAGACGCTGTCAGTGCCCGATTGGGCTGCCTGACACGTCCGTGACTGGCCCGAGGTGATGCCTCAATGGTCATATCTTGATCGGGGCAGCGTTCGTCTAGCCCTCGCGGACTTCGGCGGTCGGGGGACGCCCGTGCTCCTGCTTCATGGTCTCGCGGGGCACGCTGAAGAATGGAGCGACACTTCTTCATGGCTGGCTGCGGAGCATCATGTCTTCGCTCTGGACATACGGGGGCATGGTCGCAGCGAGCGCAGACCTAGCGATGTATCGACAGCGGCCCTCGTCGAAGATGTGGTCGCGACGACCGAACACATCGGCTGCCCCGTCATCCTCGGCGGCCAATCGTTAGGCGGGCTCATCTCGATCCTCGTTGCTGCCGCGGAACCAGATCTTGTACAAGCTCTCGTGGTGGTGGAGGCAAGTCCCACTGCCATGGATGAACAGGCCGCCATGACTCTTGCGGCTGAGGTAAAGGAGAAGCTGAGCAGCTGGCCCACGCCGTTCCGCAGTCGCGAGGCCGCGATCAGATTCTTCGGTGGACCGTCTGTAGCGGCGACCGCGTGGGCGGCAGGCCTGGAAGAGCGTGACGACGGGCTGTGGCCGCGTTTCGACGTCGACGTCCTCGTGACGATGCTGGAGAAGGTCGTTCGCCACGATCACTGGAGTGAGTGGGATCGCATCCGATGCCCGGCCCTTGTCGTGAGGGGCGAGACAGGTTCATTGTCAGTGGAGGATGCGCGTGCGATGGAGGAGCGACTATCGCAAGCGCAACTCGTGGAGATACCTGGAGCGGGGCACGATGTTCACCTCGACCGGCCCGACGAATGGCGAAAGGGTGTATCTACGTTCCTACGTGGCCTGGTCTAACCGATTAGCGTCCCGCGTATGGGTGCGGTCGTCTCTCGCGACGAGCTCCTGCGGCGAGTTCGGCGGCTAGAACGGCATGACGGGGAGCCGTACTGCCCCAGCGTCCATTGCCGCGGCGTCGATAGTCTTTCCTTGTGTACGACGAGTCAGCCGCTTTCTACGATGCGATCTATGGGTGGAAGGACTACGAAGCTGAGTCGAAGCGGCTCCTTGCCGAGATAGCCAAGCGAACCCCTGACGCCAAGAGCCTGCTGGACGTGGCATGTGGGACGGGCCGGCACCTCGAGTTGCTGAGCGGAACCTTCGAGGTGGAGGGCGTCGACCTCAGCCCCGAAATGCTTGCGATCGCCAGACAGCGCCTGCGTCACGTTCCTCTGCACGAGGCGGACATGCGATCTTTCGAGCTCGATCGACGATTCGACGTGGTGACCTGCCTCTTCGGGAGCATCGCTCTTCTCCAGGTGATCGACGAGGCCCGCAACGCCGTGCGCAACATGATGCGTCACCTCGCTCCGGGCGGCCTCCTGATCATCGAGCCGTGGGTACGCGAGGAGGACTTCGAGAACGGCCGAATGGACGTAGAGACGTATGACACTTCTGATGGGCACGTGCTCATCGGATCCGTGGCGCGGCGGCAGGACCGACTCGCCATGCTCGATATCCAATATCTGCTGGTGAGGAGTGACGGGGTGCGGCATGTTTCGGAGCCGCTCCAGCCGGCGCTATGGACACAAGCGGAGTATGCGGCGCTGCTATCTGACGAAGGACTGCGGGTTGACTACGACCCCGATGGCCTGATGGGTCGCGGCTTGCTGATCGCGACGAACGCCTCAGGCGGGTAAGGGTCCGTTCTTCGGTGCAACGAGTTCGATCTTGATTCCATCGGGATCTTCGAAGTAGACCGCGTAGTGATCCTCGGAGGGATAACGATCTCCGTAAAGGACGCGCGAGCCACGTTTCGTCACTTCGGTCGCCAGGCGATCGACGTCCGCAGGGGAGGCGACGTGGAATGCGATGTGGTTCAGGCCGACCCTGCGTCGGTCGTAGCGGGGCTCCGTGAAATCGTCTCCGACTTGGACGAAGACGATGTAGGTCTGTTCGAGTTTCCAGCTCTCGCCGTCGTCCCATTCATCCAAGAGCTGATAACCAAGCTCGCCCAGGAGCCATCTCCAGAATGCGAGTGACTTACGCAAGTCGGAAACGTAGAGCTCTACGTGATGCAGGTGCCCATGCTGCTCCGTCATCTCCTCAAACCTTCCCCCGGGAGGTGTCGTTCCGCGGAGTACACGAGGCAGGGCCAGTCGTCTACCACAGCCTCCTTTTCCAGTTGCATGCCGATCTTGGCCGCGACTCTTATGGAAGCAGGGTTGTCTGGGTCGATAAGCGCAACCAGTCGAGGGATATCGAGCCGGGTGAATGCGAGGTCGCGACAGGCGGCAGCGGCGTGCGTAGCAATCCCCTGATTCCAGAAGTGCTTCACTGTGTGCCAGCCCATCTCAACTTCTTCAACTGCATCAACCCACCGCGGTCTGATACCGCAGTAACCGAGGAACTCAGCGCCTTCGACGGACTCCATGAGCCAGAACCCGAAGCCGTGCTTCCGATAAAGGGCCACGGTGCGATCGAGCCAGGCCGTCGTTTCCTCTTTTGTCCGCGGCCGGGGATATAGCCTCATCTGGTCCTGATCCGCCATCATTGCGGCGAGCACCTCGAGGTCAGCCGACGTGAACTCGCGCAACAGCACTCGGGCGGTTCGCAAGACGGTGCTCATGATGCTCCCATTCTCGCGACGGTTCGACCTGTCCGGTCGCTGCCGCGCGCCGAGATCGGTCGTTCCTTGAGACACCAGTCGCTGCGGCCGAAGATCAACAGGCTTTACGGCGTGAGAGCTCCTGTATCTCTGCGACAACGTGCTCGGCATATGGACGCGCTCGGGGAACGAAGTCCTTGAACTCCTCCTTGGCCTCGCCGACGTAGATCGCCCTAGCCTCGATGAGAACCCGTCGGTGTTGCGCGGGCAGTCGAGGTAGCGCCCAGTCCGCGGCAGCATCTTTGGAATGGATCTCGCCCGTACTAATGCTGCTCCACATCCTGGCGAGTGTCAGAACCACGTTGTGGGCGTCATCATCGATGTCTTGTAGCAAAGGGTCGATCGCATCCACGGTCGCGGCGACCAAGTCCTGCTGGGGCACGGGGTCGAATACCTCACCCGGAGGTGGTCCCTCGAGGGACGCGTCCGCAACCAGGACCATTTTGATGAGGCTAGCGAGGTCTGGGTTGACCTCTTGCCATGGTTCAAGGTCGCCGGTCTCGAACTCGTCGCGCCACCAGTCTCCGTATTGGAAGTCCATACGAGGGGGGTATCGCCATGGCTTTATCTCCTCCTCGACGAGGATCGTCACTTCGAGGTGACGAGGCTTCCCGGAGAGGTCAAGGAGTTGGTGAATGAGAGCCTCTCTCTCGTCCTTTCTTGTGCATCTCTGAGCCACCACCATTAGGTCAAGGTCGCTGCGCGGCTTGAGACCACCGCTAACGGCGGACCCGAAGAGATAAGCGCCCACTAGTGCCTCTCCCAAGACGTCGTGCAGGGCGCGCATCACCCCATCCAGCTGGACCCGTTCCTCTCCTGGGATATCGACGATCTTGTGCGTGTCGCGATCGGCCACCTGCTCTACCTGCCTCCTGTCGGCATTGCTGCACCCGAGATCGGCGTTCCTGCTGACGCAAAGGTCGGCCGCGAACTCCTCCACGCAACCCGAGGCTCTCGTTCAAGGCGTCTAGAGGCGAACCTCGTAGACCAGTTCTGGGTCGAGAGTCTCCTCGACCACCTCCGCCAGCACCTGCCGGTGTTCGTGATCGATTTTCTAAGTCGATAGCACGGAGGCTGTGCTACCCGGAGCCCCAGTGAGCATCGCGATGTTGTAACCGGACGGCCCCCGAACGACGTCTCCTACGACACAGGTGATGTTGTCCTGGCTTCCATGGCGCAATGCCAACCGAATGAGTTCCTGAGGTCGTCGTTGGGGGTCGGGCATCTCCAGGATGGCCACGATCTCCTCCGATGTCACGTAGTCCGATAGGCCATCGGAGCAGATGAGGTAACGGTCGCCGGGATCGGTCTCGCGGACCTCGAAGAACGGTTCGGTTTCCTGGCCGGTGAGGACCTTCAGCACCATGTTGCGTTGGGGATGACTCGCAGCTTCCTCAGGTCTGACGCGACCTTCGTCGACGAGCGACTGAACCAGCGTGTCGTCGCGGGTGACCTGGTGCAAAGAGCCGTTTCGCAGGAGGTAGGCGCGGGAGTCCCCGATGTGTGCGAGCGCGACCCGTCGTCCGGCGAACAAGAGCGCGGTGAGAGTGGTTCCCATGCCCGAGGTCTCAGGATCGCTAGCGGCGCGATCGGCGATGGCGGCGTTTGCCCGACGGAAGGCCCTACGCAGGTCGCCGAGCATGTCGCGGGATGGCCGCCCCTCATCGAGTGGGAGGAGCTCCTTGATTGCCAAGGAGGCCGCGACCTCGCCCGCGGCATGGCCTCCCATGCCGTCGGCCAACGCAAGGAGCCGCGGTCCCGCGTAAGCGGCGTCCTCGTTGTTCGAGCGCAGGCCGATTTCGCTCTGTACGGCAAAGCGCAGGCTGGTGTACATGCCATCCCTCCGTCTCGACGAGCTTCCCCCAGTACGGCGGGTTAATCAGCCTCTCAGCCTAGGCGCTGTTGCGCGCCGAACACGCCGTGGTAGCTCTCACTCTCCGATAGGAAAACCCGGCGGAGTCGTCGAATCCGTTAGCTATGAAGCGGCTCGTCCTGCTCTTGTCCGTGTTGGTTGTGCTGGTCGCGTCTGCGGCTCGAGCAGACGATCATCGGCCGCCGCGAGCGACGCTTCATGTCGCCGGGAAGGTCCAAGAAGGGCACCGTTACCACGCCGACGGCTGGTCGACCTCCAGCGAGCCCGGCTACTGCGATATCTCGTTCGCGACGGGTTTCTCGAAGTTCGGCAAGCCGATCAGAAGGACCAGTAGGGATGAGATCGTCGTGCGCTTGCACAAGCCCGCGATGCCGCGCGAGGTCGAGGCGCAGAGCTGGCCGCGCGTGAACGACGATGGACAAGCCGCGGGTCAGCCCACGCCTCTTCCTTGGGCGCTGCGTCCACACATAACGGGCGGCGGCATTACGGCGTGGGAGGTCGTGGTGCTTGCTCCTTCTGCACCGGGGCACCTCTACCTCGGTGTCGGCGCCTATTGGGCGGATGAGGACGGGTGCAGCGGCAGTCCACTGGATCTGGGGAGTCAGTACGCCGCTTGGAACTTCCACGTCTTGACGCGGTAGACCATTTCGCGCCTGGTGTGCGCGGCAGTTTCTCGCATCAGGAATGAGGAGCCGTCCTGATGGCGGGGGCGGAGGCTGCGGTGCGCGGCCGGCCACCGGTGCGGGTCTCGCTGCTGAATCCCGCTTCTCCACGGCCACTCTCGGACCGGCCCTGGCCCTCCTAAGCAGCTAGGCGTACGTTTGGGAGCGTGGAACCACTGGCTGTGCTGCTTGTGATGCTTCTCGCCGCCCTCGGCTGCTGGAGCGTCGCGAGACGCATCCGTAGACGCGCCTTTGGTTTCGGACCGCCTCGAGGGTGGGACGGCGGCGACCCATCAGGTGACCGCGAGCCGCGTAATCCGCGTCCCAGCCCGCGAGCGGGTGCAGAGGCGGTACCGGAACCCTCGCAGGTCGACTAGCTAAAGAAGCCCCGTCGGATGCGAAAGACCGTCTTCATGGCGACCTTCTTGTCTCTCCTGCTGGCGTGCAGCGGATCCGAAGCCGATCCGGCCTTCGAGTCGACGAGCGTAACGGAGATAAGAGTGTTCGGCGGTGACTGCGCGCAGCAGCGATGTGTGGCGGTCACGGCCTCAGTGGTCGGGTCTCGCGAGGGCCAGGGCTCATGTGAGCTTTACGGTCCCGGGGATCCAGACGACCTCAAGCCTCTCGCGAGCAGCGGGTCGCTCGAGATGATCCCGGACGAGGAGACGGTGTGGACAGCGGAGCTCCCCGGCGGCGCCCCTCCACTATCCGATCTGAATCCCGTGTGCGAGCCGATGATCGAGGGGTGATCTCTTTGCATCGCTCGGTGCTCGCTCTCGCTGTCTTCCTGCTTCTGTCGCTGCTCGCCACTGGCTGCAGTGACGACCTCGCTCCCGGCGAGGAGCGCCATCGGCTCCTGACGCACTGCGGGCTGTCTTTCCCGATGAGATACGAGGGCGACAACTGGCTGCCAGTCGATCCCGAGCTGCGCGCTACGTTCAGCGCGCCCGACGGGTTCTCCTCCGATGACTACTTCGACGAGGGGAGCGTCCGTCGCGTCGACGACGACACCGTCATCTACACCTCATCAGGTGGCACCGAGGTCGAATACGAACCCACGGAGAAGAAGCCCGGCGGCTGCGAGTGAACGACCCACTGTTGCTGCTTTCCGTCATCGCGGTGACTGTCCTTGCTGCGCGTGGAGGCACGACCTATTGGGCCACGCGTAGAACGGCACTTAGTTGAGTCGAGAATCGTCGACGTGTCTGCGCCGGTGCGACGAGCGTTCCCCAACAGTCAAGAGGCTGCACCAAAAGGCCGCTGTAGTGATTCCGGCTGCCGCCGCAGCGAGCAGCGACGCTAAGAGTCTTCCGGAGGTCGCGTACGCGATGGCGAAGGCGACCGCGAGCGCTACGGTTCCCCAGCCGTACACGGGGCGAAAGTAATGCGGATCGTTCCTGTCCACCAGCACCTCACGGGATCGGCGCGCCCCGTCACGTTACCAACGGGGTTCTCGTGTGATCTAACGATCCCCGGCCCCTGCGGCGGCCGCCGGATAACCCGCTGCACAACGGCTGCTATCGCCGGCGATCGTCGCTCAGCGCCCGGCCGATGTAGAGCAAGAGGAGCGCGAGGAATATGGCTCCCACGACATAGCTCGATCGAGCACCAGATCCACACGAGGTGAGGACGTCGTCCATGCGGCATGGCCGTGGGTTCGCGAACAACGACGCCAACACGCCGGCGACGAACACCGCTGCCGCAGATCCGTACAAGATCCGGCTCACCACTTGCCAATCGTCGCGCCGGTTCGACCGCAAGCGAGACAAGCAGCGGTTGGGGCCGCCGTTCGTCTACAGCGATGAGGGGAAGCTTCTAACGAACGAGGAGATGAAAGCGATGTGCAAGTCGAGATCGATCAGAACGGCGACCCTGGGCGCCACGGCATTGCTGATGTCGCTTCCCGCGGCGTCACCGGCGCAGGCCGCTCCAACCTGCTTCGGGCGCGAGCCCACGATCATCGGCAACGACTCGCGCAACCGCCTCACAGGAACGCCCGGGGCCGATGTCATCATGGGTGAGGGTGGCGACGACGTCATCTTCGGCCGCGGTGGTGACGACCTGATCTGTGGGGGCGGCGGTAACGACGAGATGCTGGGCGGCCGGGGCAACGATCGCATCCGGGGGAACAGGAGTGCCGGCGCGACGGGCCACTCCGAGAGGCTGCTCGGCGGGGTCGGCCGCGATCTCCTGATGGGCAACGGGGGCGAGGACGACCTCGTGGGTGGCCCCGGCAGAGACCGCCTGATCGGTGGCAGGGGGAGCGACACAGCGGCTTACTACACGGCGAAGTCCGGCGTAAGCGTGGACCTGGGGCGGGGCGTGGCGACGGGGGATGGTCGAGACCGTCTATACACGATGGAGAACGCCACAGGCAGTGACCATGACGACGTGATCATCGGCAACGGCGGAGACAACTATCTCGGGGGCGACTACGGCCGCGACCTCGTCATCGCCAAGGGCGGGAACGATCGGATGTCGGGCGACGGGATCTACGAGGACGGAAGTGGCGACGTCTTGCGTGGTGGCGCCGGCGACGACTATGCCTCCGGCGACTACGAGCCGGACTCCGGCGGTCCCGATCGCATCTATGGAGGAGACGGCAACGACAGCCTGTATGGCGGGCCCGCCGATGATCTCATCGACGGGGGCGACGGCATCGACCTGATCCGCGGAGGTCCCGGCGACGACGTCTGCCGCAATGGTGAGGACGTCGAACGCTGTTGACCGGGCCGACGACGAGCGACCTTGTCCGGATCGTCTCGTTGTATGGGTAGAGCATCCCGATTCATCGGCCGGTCAAGGGAGACCAAATGCGACGCCATCACCAAAACGTTGTTCTCATAGCGGCGCTCGTCGCGGCGGGTCTCCCTGCGGCGTCCGCAGAGGCGGCTCCGACCTGCTTCGGCCGGACCGCCACGCTAGTCGGGACTGACGGCAACGACCGCCTAGTGGGCACCCCCGGGCCGGACGAGACCACGGTGGATGGGCCGGTTCGCAGGAACTTGAGTCTTCCTGTTGACCTGCGGCTGCGCGAGGAAGCGGGGCTCGGTTAGTCCGGGGTTTGGACAGCACGTCGGATCTGAAGATGGTGGATCCATCGCCGCACGAGTAGCAATACGTGCCCTGGAGCGTCGCGTGTCTGGGGGCGGTCCTGGATTTAGCGAGAGCTATAAGACCTGAAACGATCTGGCTCCGGCGTCTAGCCGTGCCTGTGCGCCCATCCGCAGAGTGAGCATCGGATCGGTGTGCCCGATGTCAACGTCTGCGAGCACCGGGATACCGGCACGCTCAGTGCGTCGAGCGACCACTTCCAGCATCGCGGTCTTTCGTTCATCGTCGTAGGCCGCTGGCCGCCCGACTATCAGGCCGGTGACCGCGTCAAAGACACCGCCTCGGTCGAGGGTGGTCATGTAGGCGTCAACGTGGCCCGGCGAAGGAGCCTCTTCGGACGTCTCAACAAACAGGATGGCTCCTTCTGGCTGCGTCCAAATATCCGTGTCCCGGATATGCCACATGATCGTCTCGAGACAGCCCCCGATCAGGAACCCCTCGGCGGTTCCTTCTCTGACGCACTGCCATCCGTCAGATGGTTTGCGGTCGCGAGGCCGTTCTAGGTCTTTCTTCTGTTCCCAGTCGAGGAACTCGTCGGTCCATTCGTCAGCCGGTTCGAAAACCATCGGTCCGCCATTCCACGCCTCCTTCATCCAATTTTCCGTGTAGGAGAGCACGTTTGGGAATTCGGCCAGTTCCGAAGCCAGCGCGGGTCCGTGGAACGTTTGAAGGTGTGAGTTCTTGAACATCGCCCAGTGGAGCGTGCTCACATCGGAGTAACCCTGGAAGACCTTCGGATTCGAAGCGATCAAGTTGTAATCGAGATGTTGCAGCAGCTGAGCCGAGTGGTTGCCTCCGATCGCGGCTAGGACGACGCTTACCTCCGGGTCCGCGAAAGCGGAGTGGATATCGGCGGCGCGCTGTTCACCGCTTCCAGCGGTCCAGCCCGTGCTCAACGACGCGTTCGGCATCAGCTTGACCTTGAAGCCAAGCGACTCCAGGAAAGCACTTCCGCGTTCGACCCGGTGAGGGAACTCTGCAACTGCCGGAAACGACGGGCAGACGATCGCGACGGCGCTGCCGGGTTGCGGGGGTGGAGGCGCGAGGACATCGGGCATCTGTTGAGCGTACGGGGTGCCGTGACCGGCCGATTATCGGGATCGGTATCGCTCCGCGAGTCGAGGTGCCACCCGCTACGTCGAGGATCACTTCTCCCGTCGGGAACCTGCGGAACCCTCGCCTGGTTGCCAACGCTAGACGTAGTCATGGCCCGACCATGGCGCCGGCCTCTAGGCTCCGGCGCAATGGCCCTCACAACCGACCGGGCGATTGCCGAGCACGTAACGCTGCGAGCGATCCTCGCCGACCGCTACATCGGACCCATCATCGGGCTCGTCTTCCTCGTGCTGGCGGGCCTCGGCGTGGTGTTCCCCGTTATGCCCCTATTCGTACGGTCGTTCGGAGTCGGCTACGACGGGGTAGGCGTCTTCATCGGAGCGTTCGGCTTCATGCGCCTCTTCGGGGACCTGATCGGGGGCGCGATCGTCGATCGGAAAGGCGAACGCTGGACCGCGGTCGCGGGGATGGCATTGCTCGCAGTGTGCGCCACGGCGACGGGGCTTGCGCCGAACTACGCCCTGGCGCTCATGTCGTGGGCGATCGCGGGCGTAGGGTCGGCGGTGTCGTTCGCGGCGCTGTTCAGCTACGTCGTGAAGGTCGCGCCGAAAGACAGGGTCGGGCGCGTGCTGTCTTTCTTCTACGGCGCGTTCAACGTCGGTGTGATCGCCGGGGGCGCGGTCGGAGGTTTGGTCGCGGCTCGGTTCGGTTTGGCGGCGCCACTGTTCATCTACACGGGCATCCTGGTGTTCGCGGCTGCCTTCTATGTGCCGCGCTTCATCCCGACGATCGAGCAGGCGCCGGTAGAGGTCCCACTGGACGCCGCACGGGCTGAGGGACTCGCTAACGAGGAAGCTCCCTTGCCGAGCAAGGGGCCGATCCGCACGATGATGCGTTTGCCCGGCTTCGTCACCGCGCTGGTTCTCAACCTGATCTATCTGTGGATGGTCGGCTCCGTCTTCAACACGCTTCTTTCGCTGTTCGCTCAGGACGAGCTAGGCGTGTCGACAGCAGGGATCGGTGGGCTGTTCGCGCTCGCTGTAGCGGCGGAGTTCCTCATCTTGTTTCCTGCGGGGGCGTGGGCGGACCGCTTTGGGCGCAGAGCCGTCCTGGTTCCTGCTCTGGCCGCGCTAACGATCTCGCTGGCGGCTACGGGATTCGCGACGTCGGTGTGGATGCTCGCGGTGTTCCTCGTGCTGTTGTCGATCGCGGGAGGCTTCGCGGGCGTTCCGCCTGCGGCGATGATCTCAGATGTCGTACCCGAACAACAATCCGGGCGAGCGATCGGCGCGTTCCGGTTCTTCGGAGACCTCGGCTTTTTCTTCGGGCCCCTCATCGCGGGCGCGACGAGCAAGAGCTTCGGCTTCCGAACTGCATTCATCGTGACGGCGATCCCATCTGCAATCGGTCTCGTCTTGACCCTCCGCACCGCCGAGACCCTGCAGGAGAAGAACCGGGGCCTCGCCCGCTGAAGCGCCTGGATGATCGCTACCGTTACGTGTGGCGTACCACCCGCCGAGACGCGGGCCAGGGCACTCCTTACAAGTTCCGGGCGGTACTTGCTCACCACGACCGCTCGCGTCCTTTTCGGCGAGTGATGAAGACTCAGACGTAGACTTCGGCCATGGGCGGCGCAGAGGTCCTTCTCGTTCTGGTGGGGTGGGGAATACCTCTGGCGCTGGTCGTCTTCGTCGTTAGCTCGTTGTGGACGATGACGCGTTCCATGGGGGCGATCGAGCGGCAGCTGTCCGACATCCGCGAGCTCCTCGAGCGCGACCACACTGTGCTCTGAACGGTGAGCGGCGCGCAGCCATCCCATCAGCTCACCTTCCACAACGAGGACGCACCTTCTTCGGGTGTGACTAGGCGCAAGCGATGACCTCGCTCGCTCGCGGCCACCGCTCGACGTGGCCGGAGAAGACCAGATAGGCCGCGGAGTTGTCGTTCGGATCCAGCCAGAGCTCCATGAACTCGGTCCGGTAGCCGGTGTTCTCCGCCCCCTTCGGCAACTCAACATCGTCATCGAAGCTCGTCATGGTGCTTCCTGGTGGGAAGACCTTCTTTGGGTCACGCACGTACTGTCGCGATTCTGAGATGTCCGACGCGTTGTGTCCGAGCGGCCAGCCCACGTGCATGATCACGCCCGACTCCCAGTCACAATGGTCTGGCCCAGTGATGGCATTGATGACGTTCGACTCATCGGGTATCTCTTCGTCGTTGGGCCCGTACCAGGTGCTTCCCGGATAGGGCTCGAACTCGTAGTCGGAGGCGAGCTCGCTCTCAGCGGCTTCGTCGAGCTTGTTCCCGACGAAGGAGCCGCCGCCGCCGGGATCGCCACAGCCCCCGAGCGCGATGAGCGTCGACAGCGCCAACACCATGGGTCGTTTCATGCTGCGTTCGACGGTACAGGTCAGACTTAGGTTCCCGCAGCTGGACCGATTTAGGCTGCTGGAGCAAAGATGGAAGGGGGATGGCATGGGGCAGCGGCGCTGGATCTCGGTGCTCTTACTGGTTCTCGGCCTCGTATCCATCGGTGCAACCTCAATGGCGGGGAGGCCGAGCTGCGAGGGGCAGCCAACGAAGGTCGGTACGTCGGGAGATGACCGCCTCGTCGGAACTACCCGCACCGACATCATCAACGGGCTCGGGGGCGATGACGTCATCATCGGCAAGGGCGGCGGCGACTACCTCTGCGGGGACGAGGGCAACGACGTCCTCCGCGGCGGCCCCGGCCAAGACACCATGTATGGCGGCGACGGCAACGATCAGGCGTTCGGAGCCGGTGGCGGGGACACGCTGAACGACAACGCCGGGCGCAACCTCCTCGACGGCGGCGACAACAACGACTTCTTCAACAGCGAATCGCCGGGCCGGGACAAGGTAGTGGCGGGGCGCGGCGACGATTCGGGCGAGCTAGGTGGTGGTCCCGACGTTGTGCGCGCCGGTGGGGGAGCAGACCGGTTCTACACGCAAGCGGGTGACGATCGACTCTTCGGCGGCTCCGGTCCGGATCTGCTCGACGGCATGTCGGGGCGCGACGAGATCGACGGCGGCGGTGGCCGTGACGACTGCCGTCACGGAGAACGAACGACCTCCTGCGGGTAGCGAGTCGCGGCCGGGAGCAGCCCCTAGCGGGGGCGGGAGCCGTAGTCGCCGAAGGGGTTGTCTCTTTCTCGTACAGCCTCGCGGTAGCCAACCTCTTCGGCGCGATGCACGAAGTCCAGTCCCTCTTGCGTGTGCCTGGCGATACCGTCGAACAGTGTGCCCAGGGTTCTCGTCGAGTTGAGGCCCATGTTGTCCGCGACCTGGTTGCAGAATAGCTTCATCATCACGAGCTGCGACAGTGGGAGACGTGCCATCCGCCGCGCCAGTTCCCATACATGCTCCTGCAGCTCGGCATCGGGAACCGTCTCGAGGATCAGACCGATCCGGGCGGCCTCGGCGGCCGGGATCTCGTCGCCGGTGAAGAGGTAGCGCTTGGCCCGTTCGAACCCCATCCGATAGACCCACATCGGTGTTGTCGGCACGCCCCATACGCGCGCGGGCGGGTAGCCGAAGACGGCGCTCTCGCCGGCGACGATGATGTCCGAACACAGCACCATGTCGGTGCCACCCGCGATGCACCATCCCTGCACCCCGGCGAGCGTCGGCTTCGATGCGTGCCAGAGCTTCATGTACACGTCGACGAAGCTGGACATCAGCTTGAAGTCCGTGACCGAGTCCCACGTGCGCTCGGCGCTCTCCTGTTCACGCTGATACTCGGTGGACCAGTCGAGTCCATAGCCTGCGCAGAACGCGGGACCCTCCGCGGTAAGGAGGATCACGCGGGCCTGCGCATCCGCTTCCGCCTCATCGATAGCGTCGCGTAGGTCATCCCGTAGCTGCTCGGTGATCGTGTTGTACTCATCCGGGCGCGTAAGCACGATCGAGAACACCCCGTCTGCCAGCTCCGTCCGCAGGCTCGGCAGTCCGGTCATCGGAGCGCGGCCTGAGTACAACTCATGGTTCGAGACCGTACTAGCTACCTCCTCGACCAGAATATGTGCGCCGATTGCACTTCGTTCGACGTCGACACGCCCGGAGGTGTGCGCGCCACAGCCATGAAGCCACGACCCCTTCCAGCGACCGCTGCCTTGCTACGTTTCGCGGCCGCAGCCCGGTCTTGACGAACGCTCAGTCATTCCGCCGCTGTGGATCGGACTCGGATGGTTCTCCTTCATCGGCCGCGAACTCGTCTGCGGGTCCTGCCGCCCGATGCATAGAGGACCTGAGCCACAGCAAGAAGAACCCAACCACGAGTCCGGATCCCACCATCGTCCCTATGCCGGGGTAGACCGCCGATTCGAGCTCAGGACTCTCAACCGTCCGGTGTAGCCACCAGAGACCGGCTTGATACCCGCTGAATCCGCCGCCGATGACGCACGTAAGCACGAAGATGACTTTCATGCGGCTGGAGGGTAGACGGGATTAGTCGAATAGCTCGTCCTAGCGCAGTCGCCGATCACCCCACGCCCACGGCGTTGACGGCCCGACCCGCTGTGGCCGCTCCGCCCTGGGCTGTGCGCTTCTGGCGCGACCTACCGAGTCCTGCACTATTGCGCCCGGAAACGGCGAAACCCGACAATAGGTTCGTGGCGATCGGACGAGGCGGCGACGGGAACGGGCATGCCTGCCGAGACGGATTACGCCTATGGGGTGCCCATCGTGGTCCGTGACCCGCGCCCCGAACAGCCAGAGCGGCGCGGCACCTTGCGGGTCCTCATCGTCGACGACATGCCTGAGATCCGCTTCCTGTTCGAAGTTGCGCTGTCGAGGGAGCCTAAGATCCGGCTCGTCGGTCAAGCCGGGAACGGGCGTGAAGCTGTTGAGAAGACAGAGTTCCTGCGGCCCGATCTGGTTGTGGTGGATAGGCAGATGCCGGTGATGGACGGAGTCGAGGCCACCCGCGCGATCAAGGAGCGGTGGCCCCAGGTCGAGGTGGTGGCCTTCACGTCATCGGGTCATCTTCAGGGTCACCACGAGATGCGGGACGCGGGGGCAACGGCGGCCTTCGATAAGAGCGACCTCAAGCCGTTGCTCAACCTCATCCGCGAGCGAGCCGAGGCCCGCGGCGCGGCGTAACAATCTCGCGGTCTGCCCAACTCGGGAGAAGGTTGCGAAGGTTGTCGGCACCGGCCGTCAGCAGCGACATGCGTAGATCCAGTCAAGCGTTCACCTTCGTCATGCAGCGTTCGGATGACTTCGGGCGTCTATGCACCATCAACCAACTTTGGAGCTTTGAAGCCATGACAGTGCGACTGGATCAGCGGCTGAGTCGTTCCGCAGCCGTTCTCGTCATCCTCGCGGGGATCCTCATGGTCGGCAGCCCGCCTGCCGAAGCAGGCACGGAGACTTGCGCGGGGCTGCCCGCAACGATGGTCGGAACCGCGGGACCGGACCGCCTCGACGGTGGGCCCGGCGATGACGTCATCGTCGCGCTGGGTGGCGGTGACGTGATCACGGGCAAGGGCGGCCGCGACGTCATCTGTGGCGGGAAGGGCCCCGACGAGATCAGAGGGGGCCTCGGTGGCGACACGATCTCCGGGCAAGACGGTCACGATGTGTTGGATGGCGGCGCTGGCACGGACTGGGTCGGGAGCGAGGGCATGTCTACCAACGGCAGTGCCTACCGTCTCCGCTTCCAGGTGGCGGGCGGCTATCCCGAGGCAGGAAACGACGTCCATCGAGGCGGGGCCGGCCGCGACCACATCACCTTCTCGCCCGGCAACGACCGGATGTTCGGAGGTAGTGGCATAGACCAGGCTTCGTTCACGAGCGAGGAGGTGCCGTTCCGCGCCGACCTTGCACGCGGCGTCGCGTCCGGCGCTGGGAGTGATCTTGTTGCCGGGATAGAGAACCTGACGGCCTTCACCCGCGCCGACATCACCCTCACGGGCGACGAGAATCCGAACCAACTCGTGGGGAGCACGAGCTCAACCGAGCCTTTCTTCGCGAACGGCGGCGGCGGAAACGACGTCTTGTACTCGTGGAGCCCGAGTCGAGGCTCGAACGGACCGGGTCCCGTCACGTTCTTGGGTGGATCGGGAGACGACCTGATCGTCGACGCGTTCGGAGGAGCCGAACCCATGGATGTGTTGCGAGGTGGCGCGGGCAACGACGAGCTCTGGAACCGGTCCGGCGGTGCCACCCTGTACGGCGGTCTGGGCGACGACGCCCTCATCGTGAACGGACGCAGGGGTGACAAGGCCGCGGTCGGTGGGCCTGGCACCGACGTCTTGCGCTTCGACGTCGACATCGCGCGGGTGTATGTCGATCTATCTCAGGGCATCTTCGAGGCGTTTCGCTACCACGAGGCGGGTTCGGGAACCGGGACGGTCGCGGAGGTCGAGGATGTCGAGACCGAGAGCAGTACCTACGGCAACCTCGACGATCAGAACGGCGACGTACTGATCGGAGACGACGGGCCGAACAGGTTCAACGCGACCGGCGGCCACGATCGGATCGATGGTCGCGGTGGAGATGACTCGTTGTCGGGCGGAACCGGTGACGATGACATCGATGGCGGAGACGGGACCGATGTCATCGACGGCGGTGCGGATCAAGACGCATGTCGCAACGGTGAACAGGTCACGAACTGCGAGACCTAGCTCCGCGCCATCTCAAGCAGTCCTAAATACGGTGATGGACCCTCTTAAAGGCGCGCCAGCGTCTCTGCGAGGGGGCGAGATGGTGCCATCGCTAGACGCACGTTGCGGCCCCTACAGGTGACGACCGTGGTTCGGGTCGGGTCCGAGTAGGCGACTGCGCCGTCGGCGATTACCTCTTGTTCCGCGTAGTTGTACGCCTGCTCGTGCCACTCCATCAGCGAAGAGCACAGCACGCCGCGATGTTGCCTGTGTTCCATCAGCGACATCGCGAAAACGCTTGTGATGTTCTCCGGCCGCTGCCCCCAGACCACGTACCGTCCGCCTGCCCAAGCCGCCGCTCTTCCCAGCGGGTTGCTGAGAGCCAGAGCCTCGCGGTCGGCCGGCGCTTCGAACATCGCTTTCAGGTGCATCGCTCCGATCGTTCCTTCGGCATAGAGCTTCCACGGCTTCGGTAGCTTCGGGAATCCGGGCGGCCGTTCCGGTCGCACCTTCGCGAGGTAGCGATCGGGAAACATGATCTCTGCGCTGCTGGTCGGCGGCCGCGAGTAGGCACGGTCCACTCCGTCCCACCCCTGCTTCAGATACACGCTGCACACGAACGACAGGCCCCAGCGATACGGAAAGATGAACCGCTCGATGATCGCGTGTGGAGTGCCCGCCTCGCGTTCCAGGTTGTAGGTCTTGTCGTTCGTCAGGAGCCGCTCGAGCGTCTTGTCGATCGCCCGCTTGTTCGCGAATCGCGCCGACACCTGTAGTTCGGCAAGTGTGGCATCGCCCTCGATCAACGAGCTCATCGCGAGACTTTCGTCATCCACTAGGCGCGGCGACTTGCTGTGCGGCAGACCGAAGACCTGGTCGACCGCAGCATGACCGAGCTCGTGGGCGAGGATCACGTATTCGCTGTCGAGCTTTCCCTCCTCGGCGAGCACGATCTTGTCTTCTGCTGGGACGTAGAACCCCGCGACGAGATCGGCGCTGTCACCCTTCGGGTTGGTGCTGCCGTCGGTGCCCAGCAGCCGGAACCCGAGACTCCACTGGAGCCAGTCGTTGATGGCGCGATCTTTGGCCTCGAGCTTGGTCTGCGTCTGTTTCGCTAAGCGGCTGAACTCGGTGCGATCGACCATCTGGATATCACTGGGCGCGGTGAAGTCCAGCTCCCGAACGGTCTCCACCTGATCCATTACGAAGTCGATGGGGCCGAAGTACTGCCCGGCTAGCGACGCGATCTCGACGCGCTCCTTCGGCATGCAGCGCTCGATCTTTTCTGGGTCGAGGCTCAGTTTCACGCGCTGAGGACTGACCTTCGGTGGTGCCTCGAACTCGTGTCGGGTCGCGCTGGGGCCGCCGGTGGTGACCGAGGCGCCGCGCGTCGTGCAGCCGCCAACAAGCGCACACGCCGCGAGCAGAACACAGAGACGTTGCCGCATCGCCTGCACTCCCCAGATCACTTCGCCCGATCGTGCGACGATCCTATGCCTACGCGCACGTCCAACTCCTAAACCACGGTTAGGGGCCGAACCGAGCGCAGGACAAGTTGCTCGCTGGACATCACTCCTTGCTCGTGGCCTTTTCGTTGATGCGACGGCCGGCGCGGGCGCTGGCGTCTGCAGCCGAGCGAGCTTTTTCGAGAGCGTCTGAGGTCATGTCACCGGCACGACCCCCCTTGTCATCGCCCTTGACCTCACCCTTCTTGGCAGCCCGGTCCACGGAGGCCTGTATGCGACGAGAGCTGTCGGGCGAGAAGACGCCGAGCACGAACAGCACGACGCACACGATGGCGAACACGACGATGAGAAGCAGAACTTTCATCCCGGGTCTATACCCGGTTCCAGCAGTCGTAGCGGTAGCCGGGCGAAGATCGAGAGGCTATTCAAGAAGATGATCGTTGGGACCCGCAGGGAACAAGCGGAGGCGCCTGGCGTCGGGGTCGCTCGCCTCGATCATCGCGAGCAGCTTCTCTAGGTCGTCGGTGGCGTGGATGAAGCGGCCTGCGAGGGCGTCGTACCTCCCGGAGCACAGCTCCACGATGACTTCGCCCGTGCGTTCGACGGGAGTCCAGTCGTCCTCCGGTACGTCATCGAAGATGTCGATCTCGTCGGTCATCGCCGTCTTCACGAGGCCCGGGCTGAGCTCGAAGACGAAGCACCCCGTGCCGGCAAGCTCGGCGTTCACTGAATCCGTCAGCCGTATCAGGCCTGCCTTCGAGATGCTGTAAGCAGAGAAACCGTGCAGCGGGCGTGTTCCGACGAGGCTGCCGACATTGAAGATGCGCCCACGACCACGCTCGATCATCTTGGGGAGAACCGCATGAGTCATGAGCATCGGCCCCCGCAGGTTCACCTCGACCACGTTCCACCACTCATCAGGGTCAACGTCGACGAGCGGGGTCGTCTTCGGCATCACCCGGCCCGCGTTGTTCACCAGTACGTCGATATGTCCGAACGCCGCGAGGAAACCGGCTACCGCTGCGGAGACCTCCTGGGGTGAAGACACATCCGCCCGCATCGCCTCACAGCGTCCTCCGAGGTCTTCGATCTGGCCCTTCGTCTCTTGCAGCGCTTGCTGGGTTCGCGCTGTGATCGCTACGCCGGCTCCTGCTTCCGCCAGCCGCAGCGCCACGCTGTGGCCGATCCCACGACTAGCGCCCGTAACGAGGCCCACCTGGCCGCGGAGCGGCTGCGGTTCTTGTCCCATGGAGGGCGATACTCGCAGACCGCTGTGGCCTGGTGCGGGAGCGACCGCCAGACTGGTGTCGGTGCGGCTCGAGCGGGCGGATCAGTATCCGGAGATCACTCGTTATAGGTGCCGTGATGCACGGTGGCGGGGTCGAATCCGGCCTCGCTGATGATCGGTCCATCGAGCCCCGGATCACCGTCGTTCGGCTCGAGCGTCACAGCGAACCGGGGGTATTCGGTCGGGTTGACCCCGACGGCGAACGGGATCTCAAAGTCATCAGGTTCTTGCAACCTGAAGGTTCCAACCGCGACCTCGCCGGCGGACCCGATGACCCAAACCGCATAGTGGGAGCCGGGCGGCGTGGGATCAAAGCCTTCCACCGAAAGCGTGACACGGAAGTTGTCATGACGGTAATGGTCTACGACTGCGCTCGCCGGACCGGCGCCTTGTAGCGCTATCACTTGGGTTTCGTGACCGCGTGGGATCTTGTTGTCTTCGGCGACTTCACCGGCGGGCTTCTCGCCGATCTCGATCGCCGATCCCAAGGCCACGCCCGCGGTGAGGATCGCAGCGGCTGCGAGTAGGCGAGCGATCTTTTGCCGCCTTGGCTCGAGCGTCGTCACGGTCGCGCGACCGGTCCCTTCCGGGGGTTCCCGACCGACGGCGGCCAGTACCGAGCGCTTCAGTTCCGGACGTGGCGGTTCGACGGCATGATCCAGAAGCGGTGCAAGTCGCGCTGCTTCTACCGATCCAAGAACCGCAGCCCTGAGCTCAGCGGGGGGCGGTCCCGTACCGAACGAGGTCAGGCCAAGGATCGCTTGCCGGAATGTCGTCAACTCCTCACGGCAGGCTCCGCACGTCTCGAGGTGCCGTTCGACCTTCGCAGTGTCGAGGGCTGGGTCGTTCCTCGCGTAGAGCGGCAGGTCGATCGTGACGTCGTTGCAGCTCATCGTTCCACTCCTGCGGATCTCTCTTCCAGGGAGCGACGGAGCCGCTTCAGACCGCTGTAGATACGAGTCTTGACGGTTCCCAGAGGGATCTCCAGTCGATCTGCTACTTCTGCATGTGTGAATCCGGCGATCACGAAGAGGTCGATGACCCTTCTCTGGTCCTCCGGAAGGGTGGACAGAGCCAGGTTCACTTCCCAGCTCGCGCCTAGTTCGTCGGTGGCATCCGGTACGGATGCTTCTTCAGGCGAGAACTCCGAAGGCACGGGGGTCCGACGTTCGCGGCGCGACGCGTCGATGGCGGCACGCTTGGCGATCGTGAAGATCCATGCGCCTGCGATGCCTTTATGCGGGTCGAAACGGGCGGCGTTCCTCCAGATCTTCAGGAAGGTGTCCTGGACGACCTCTTCGGCTCGTTGCCTGTCGTTGGTCGTTCTGAGGGCGACGGAGTAAACCGGTCGTTCGAAGATGTCATAGAGCTCTCCGAACGCGTCCGTGTCGCCTCCCGCGATCGCGGCCAGAAGTTGGCCCCGATGAAGATCGACGTCGTGCTCCACGTTGTGGCGCTCCCTCAACTGGTTCGATGTCAGCATCTACACATACATACGGGCAAAAGGCGCGGCCGGTTTGCCGCTGGTCCGACGGCTAGAACCGTAGGCGAAGCGACGCGACAGTCGCTGCAGAGGTGGTCGCTGCTTCTGTTCCCGCTCTTTCTCGCTGTACTCGACAAGCTCTATCCAGGCGCGGTGGGGGCGCTAAGTGCGGTGATCGGATGCCAAACGAGGCCATCGCGCCTAACCTCGCCCCCGACCGGTGAGGAGGCGATGAAGATGAGGGTTCAGAAGCCGTTGCGCAGGGCGGCCGGAGCGGCCGGGTGAGAGCCGCGAGGTTCAACGCCGACAGTCGAGCGCTCGCGCTGACGGATGTCCCGGTGCCCGAGCCCGGGCCTCTCGAGGTCCTGGTCAAGGTCGAGGCGTGCGGGATCTGTCTCTCGGACGTCCACCTGATGGACGGCTCCATTCCCCCGGTGGTACCTGAGGTGACGCCGGGGCACGAGTCCGCCGGCGTGGTGGCCGCGGTCGGAGAGCTGGTGCCGGGGTGGAAGGAAGGCGATCGGGCCGTGCTGGCCGGCGGGCGACCGTGTGGCTCGTGCGCCCACTGCCGCATCGGGCGCGCCGAAGACTGCCTGGCCTTTCAGATCATGGGATTCCACTACGACGGCGCGTGGGCGGAATACGTGACCGTTCCGTACTTCGCTATGACACCTCTTCCCGCGGGCATCCCGTTCGAGCAGGCGGCGATCCTTGCCGACGCGGTCGCAACTCCGTACGCGGCGATCACCGAAAGGGGCGCTCTGAAGCCGGGTGAGGTGGTCGGGCTGTGGGGGATCGGCGGGCTGGGGACTCACGCCGTGCAGATCGCTCGCCTCTGCGGCGCGAGCTTTATCGTGGCGGTCGATCCGCTCGCAACCGCGCGCGACCGTGCGCTGAGGCTCGGCGCGGATGTCGCTCTTGATCCAGGCTCACAAGACGTCCCGCGCGAGATCCGGGTCCTGACCGACGGGACCGGGCTGGATCTGGCACTTGATCTCGTGGGGGCGAATGTGGTGCTGCAGCAGTGCGTCTCTTCGCTCGGGCTCGGGGGGCGCGCGGTGATGGTGGGGCTCTCGCTCGAGTCTTTGCACCTGGAACCAAGTCTTCTGTTCGGGATCCAGAAGCACTCCGTCCTCGGCCACTTGGGCTACGACCGCCGGCACCTGGACGCCCTGGTGCAGTTGTTGGCCCGGGGGAGGCTGGACCTCTCGGCATCTATCTCGGACGTGATCCCTCTGGACGACGTCGCCGATGGCGTCCGGCGGCTTGCGGAGAAGGACGGAGATCCCGTTCGGATAATGGTCCGTCCGCAGGGGTGATCGCAGGGGCAGAGCGTCGCGCCGGACCCCACCCGCTTTAGAGCGGCTTCTTCTTCGGCTGGACGTGGCCGATGTGCCAGCCGTTGCAGAAGCGGCACGGATAGATATCTAGATCCAGCTCGCCGCTTTCCTCGCGGCGATGAGCTGCGGTCGCTTCAGCCTCTGACGACGTCTCGTAGCGTCTCTTGGTCTCACAGCTCCGGGCGCGGATCCTTCTCCGAGACGGCATGGTGGGAGGCTAGCCGCGGGAGGAGCCGGGCCCTGAACCGCCAATACTTCGTCATGGGTTGGTGGAGGCGGGCCGCGGCGATTCACTTAGTCTGCGTCCTAGCCACGGCGGCTTCCCTGGTGGTCCCCGCGGGTTTGGGTCAGGCCGGGCCGGTTCGGGTGCAGCGAGGGACCTTCGAGGCGGCCGAAGCAGCCTGGCTCGTGCGCCAGGACGGCGGCATCTACATGTATTTCGTGCTGGCCTACCGGCTCAGCAAACCGCTCGGACCCGATAGGACCCGGTTGTTCGTCGACCGTTCCCGATGCCGCACTCATCGCGCCAAGCGGAAGCGGCTCGCCTCGTGCTCGCTCGAGGGGCGGGTGCAGGTGCTCGAGGCGAGTGACCTACGCGTTGGCCCTCTGCTGTCGGATGCAGTGCTGCGCTTCGGGCCCCACCGGATGAGATGGACGGGGACCCGCATGCGGGAACCTCAGGTCGATCCATTCGTCGACCCGAGCGCCGCCTTCGCCGACGCGTATCTGGAGCGAATGGCCGGGGCCGCCGGGAGGCTGTTCGGCAGGAAGATGCCCCGGCGGGCTCTCGACCACGCGTCTCTGTCTCTAGGCGCCTACGTCTCTGTGATAACCGCCGGGCCGAACGCCCGAGACGAGATCCGGTTCGAGGCAACGGCGGAGTTGCGGGAGAGGCGTTAGTTAGTAAAGCCGCTCCCCAGCCACCCGCACTTCTCCACGGTGCTGCACGCGGGCGCGTCTCTCGCTCCAGCCGTCGCCGCTGTGGGTGCACGAGGCGCCGGCGCCGCCGGGCGCGAACGAGCAATCGACAGATCCTGGTCCCGATGGCCCAGCATCGACGTGCGACTTGTCGCCGACCCCCACCACCTCCGTCTCCAGCTCGCCGTAGACGTACGTGTCGTCGGTGACGCGGACCCAGTAGTCCGTGGTGCGCGGCATCTCGCCCCTGGAGACGCCGGACCCGTCGGCCGCGTCTCCGGAGGCTGCGCCCTCCGATGCGATCTTCTGGTCGCCGCTCCGCCAGAACCGGTCGTTCGCGGCGCGAGCTGGTGCTTCGACGGAAGCGCGTTTCGAGGCGGTGGCGCCTCCGGTGTCACCCGAGGTGGCGGAGTTGCCGGCGCCGGCTCGTGCGGCTGGCTCTCTCGCTTCGCTGGGACTCTGGGGAACGACCGTGATGCCGATAGATAGCGCTGCGAGGAGCCCCAGCACCATGGTCGAAGCACCCTCGGGGTGCGACGGAAGCATCCTGCCGATGAAGATCTCTGCCTCCCGTACCAGGCGTCGGAGCTGCATGGCGACGGTCACCCCAAGCACCGACACCTGATCCATCAGGTCGTGCAACCGCTGACGCGCGCGCATGCGAAGCATCCGCGTCGCCGTCGCGTCCGGAATGCCCGATGGCCGAGTTGTCACCTCGTCGAGGATGACCTGACGCTGCGCGGTCGTCATCCGCGCCAAGGCTCCGCCGATCGCGCGCAGCTCGAGCCGAGCAAGACCCCGCTGTTCGACGTCTTCTCTCGACGGCGCATCCGGCACGATCGCCGCGAGCTCGCTCGAGCTGCCCTTTCGCATCTCGTCCCGCAAGAGGTTGAGCGCGATAGTCGCCGTCAGCGGCCACAGAGGTCTCGCCTGGTCGATGTCCTTCCACATCCGGATCAGCCGGAGTCCGGTCTCTTGAACGATGTCCTCGATCAACCACGGCGATAGGCGCTTGCGCCTCAGAAGGTGGTTGAGACGTGCCGCGAGGCCCGGCCACTGGTTCTCGAACTGGCGTTGCTGATCAGCCGTCATGGCTCGCCTCCGCGAAGACGCCTGGGGAGCAGTGCGGGGAATCGTACCGGAACAAGACATTTCGCCTGGTTGCGGGACCGCGTTACGCGTGGCCGGAAACGGCGTACTAGAGGGAAAGGTAATAGCGCTATCGAGAAAGAGGTGACGTGGCACTGGCAGCGTCGACCACACAGGAACCGTCGCTCTTGGAGCCGACGCCGGACGAAGTCGCTCTGTTGAGGTTGATGGCGCGCGGGTTCACCGACGAGGTGGTAGCGCAGAAGCTGGGCCTGACTGGGAGGACGTTGCGACGGCGTCTGCGCAGCGCCATGGACAAGCTGGGCGCCAGCTCGAGATTCGAGGCGGGCTTCAAGCTGGCAGAATCCGGCTGGCTCGAACGCGGCGGACCGAACGAACCAGTCTCCTCCTGACGCCGATATAGCGCTTAGACGTCTTCGATCGCGGTGGCGTACAGTCCGCCCTCGCGTTCTTCAAGCGCGACCTTCACCGGGTCTTCGCCATCCATGTGCTCGTGGAGGTGTTGCAGGTCGAAGCCGTAATCCCGCTCCGGGTCGATCAGGATGCGTCGCGCCTCCTCGCCTGGAGCCACGAGCTCGAAGCTCTCGATGGGTCCCTCTGCCGGTTCGATCGAGCTGATCAGGCCGGTGAGAGACGCCGGCGCCGGCTCCGGGGGCGCGGTGGCCTCACCGCCGTCTGAACATGCTGCGAGGAGCAGCAGCGCGGCTAACGCGAAGAGGTATCGAGATCGAGTGCGCACGAGTTGATGCAGAAGCGCTTTCCCTGTGGGCCGGGCCCGTCATCGAAGACGTGACCGAGATGACCACCGCAGTTCTTGCACGTGACCTCCGTGCGCACCATCCCGTGGCTGCGGTCCTCGTGAAGTTCGATGTTCTCGACGTTCTTCGGCTCCGTGAAGCTGGGCCATCCGCTGCCTGAGTCGAACTTGGTGTCCGAGCTAAACAGCTCGGTTCCACACGCGGCGCAGCGATAGGTGCCGTCGTCCTTGGTGTTCACGAACCTGCCTGTGAACGGCGGCTCCGTCCCCTTCCCGCGCAGGACCGCGTACTGCTGGGGCGTCAGCTTCTCCCGCCACTCTTGATCCGTATTGGTCGTGCTCATGGTTGCCTCCTCGATGTGGTCGAGCTAACACAGCACAACTGTCGCATGCTCCCGCGTCTACGTTGCACTACCCTCAGCCGATGGGTAAGCGGATCGCGGTGGCGCTGCTTCTAACGAGCGCCCTCCTCACCGGGGTAGCCCCCTCCGCCGCCGGGTGGTCCAACGGTCGCGCCGGGCCCGACTCCTTCGGCACCCACGACTGGATCCTCGACCGCGCGGCCCGCGCCGTCGCGTCCGATCTTCCGTGGCTCCGGCTGCGGGTCGCACTTCGCGCCACGGACGACCCCGACACGAGAGACGGCATCGACCACGCGAGCGGGAGCTGGTGGCACGTATGGGATGAGTGGGGCTCGACCTACGGCGGCGCGCCGGAGGCCGCAAAGGTGTGGTTCGCGCGAGCAGCCCGCCGCCACGAAGCGGGGCGGGACCGGGCCGCGAGCCGGGCGGTGGGGATCCTGGCGCACATCGTGGGAGACGTAGCGAACCCGATGCACACCGATCAGACGGACACGGAGGAGCGGATCCACTCGTCCTATGAGGTGGCGGTCGACTCCCGCAGCGAACGCGAAGACAACGTCTACAGCTTCTCCTTCAACGGCCGCGATCCGGCGAGGCCGTACCGCAAGACCCGCAGCGTCGCTCGCACGGCGCACCGCTACTACGGCGAGCTCGTCAGAAACTACGACCGCTACGGGTACAACGCGGCTGTTCACCGGATCACGCAGATGCAGCTGCAGCGGGCGGCGAATGCCTTGGCGGATCTGCTCGCGCGTCTGTAGGCATCTCCCGTTATGGCGCGGGTGCGGGGGGAAGGCTCCGGTACAAATCGCCGAAGGGAGGAGTCATGGATCCGTTGCACCTGCTGACCGAGGATCACGAGAAGGTCAAGAAGCTCCTGGAAGAGCTCGACAGCACCACGGCCGACGCCTCGGACCGCCGCCGCCAGCTCTTCTCGCAGATCAGGCGTGAGATGGAGATCCACGAGACGATCGAGGAGGAGATCCTCTACCCGGCTCTGAAGTCACACGCGGAAGCCAAGGAGGTTGTGCTCGAGGGCTACGAGGAGCACCATGTCGTCGACACGATCATGGCGGAGCTCGACGATCTCTCCTTCGAAGACGAGACCTGGGGCGCCAAGCTGAGCGTGATGAAGGAGAACATCGAGCACCACATCGAAGAAGAGGAAGAGGAGATGTTCGTGAAGGCGCGCGAGCTGCTCGAAGAAGCGGAGCTGGAGGGGCTCGGAGATCGGATGGCAGCGAGAAAGAAAGAGCTACAAGGCTCCTAACCGCTCCTGGACAACACGGCTGCGATCTCGCCCCACGGCATCCGGCCCATCCCCGACGAAGCGTGCCCTGGCGTAGAAACGCCTGGCGACGTCGGCCCAGCCCTCAGGTCTGCCGACTCCTTCGTGGGCGGCCGGAGGAGCCGGCAGGAGTCCGGCGAATAGGACGAACATGACCTCGTTCCTGCGGCGGCTCGCAGCGCTGTCTCTGCTCCTGGCCGTCGTCGCGCCCGCTCTAGTCGCGCCCGCTGTCGCCCGTACACCCGGCGCACCGCCGGACTCGGGCCCTGGGCGCCCGACCTACTCCGAGTTCACTTACGAGCGCCTGCGCGTTCCGATGCGGGACGGCGTGGAGCTGTCGGTGGATATCTGGCGGCCGGTCACGCCGAAGGGCGTGGACGTGCCGGTGATCTTGAGCCTCACGCCGTATCACGTCCTCTACAAGGCGCTCGACCCCAACGAGACAAACCTCCCGTCGGGTGACGCCGCTCTGTTCGTGCCGAAGGGCTATGCCTACGCCCGCGCCGACGTCCGCGGCACCTATAACTCTGGTGGTTGCTGGGATTACGGCGGCGTCAAGGAGCGCCAAGACGGTTACGACCTGGTGGAGTGGCTGGGGACCCGGGAGTGGTCGAACGGCAAGGTCGCGATGACGGGCGGGTCCTACGACGGCACCACAGCCAACGCTGCGGCGGTCGAGCAGCCGCCACACCTCGCGACGATCGTCCCGGTGTCTGCCATCAGCCGGTGGTGGGGTTACGCGTATCAGCAGGGCGCGCGAGCGACCTACTCGGGCGAGAGCCTCGATATCGACCCGCCTGCGGTGACGCCGACCGACTTCCAGTTCGGCTACGGGTTCCTCCCGCCGCCGGATCCCGGAGCCCTGACGCACGCCAACCAGATCGCGATGCGCTGGAACCTGTGCGATCGGGTCGAGCAGACGCTGCGGGGCTACAACGAGCAGCCCGACTACGACCGCTTCTGGAAGGAGCGCGACTACCTGCGGCTCGCTCACAAGGTCCAGGTGCCGGTGCTGGTCTCGCACGGGCACCTGGACTTCAATGTGAAGACGTGGGAGGGCACGGCCTGGTTCAACGCGCTCGACACGGAGAAGGCGATGGTGCTGGGGCAGTGGCCGCATGCGTCTCCGCGCGGGAAGTATCCCGAGTGGGACACGTTCCTCGAGAGGTGGTTCGAGCGCTGGCTCTACGGCGTCGAGAACGGCGTCGAGGACGAACCCGGCGTGCGGGTGCAGACGAACGACAAGGAGTGGCACGTCCAGAACGACTGGACCCCGCGCAAGGTGGCGAGGCTCCCTCTGCGTTCGGAGGACAAACAGCGCACCTACTTCGACGACGGGACGATGACCGAATCAGAGATGCTGCGGACACCCCCGTCGAACGAGCGCTGGGTCGGAGCCGAGATCCCGAACAGCTCCGGGATCCGGATCGCGGGCCGCCCGGTGCTGCGGCTGTCTGCCTCCAGTGACAGGAGCAGCACGCACTTCGTCGCCATCCTCTGCGACGTCGATCCCTCTGGACGGTGCGGCGTCATCTCGCGCGCTTTCATGAACGCTCGCTACCGCGACGGCCTCCACAAGGGCAAAGATCTGGAGCCGGGCAAGCGGTACACCTTCGACCTGGAGTTCATCGACAAGGACCACATCGTTGCGGCCGATCACCACCTGGAGGTGCGGATCTCGTCTTCCAGCAACACCTGGGTGCTTCCGGATCGGCAGCGCGCGACCAACACGTTGTTCCTCCGCGACTCGCAGCTCTTGCTCCCGCTCGGCCCCTAGGTGCGTTTGCTCGCGCTGCTGCGCGGGTAGTGCCTCTCGTGATCCGGCAAGGAGCCGAGACTCGATCAGGGGGGTGTCAAGACGATGCGCCAACTTGCGAGTGAGAAGAGCCTGTCGAAGTGGTTGGTCGCGCTCATGGTCGCGCTGTCCGCCTTCGGAGGCGTTGCCTGTGAGGAAGGCAACGGCGAAGGCGGAGGCGACGGTGTCGATACGGATGTCGACGTCGACGCCGACACGGAAGGCGGCGAGGGCGGCGAAGAGGAAGGTGACGAATAGGAGCCGGTAGCTCCTCCTCCCTCTCGTCGCGTTAGGCGTCGACCGGTCGGCTATAGCCGAACGCCAGCTCGTCGTAACAATCTCTGAGCCGCTGCGCGGCCTGGTCCCAAGTGGGCAGTCCAAGGGCGAACTCCGCGGCGCGTTGTTCCAGCGCGGCGCGGCGTGCGGGCCGGCGCAGGAGCCGGACCACCGCATCCGCGAAGGGAGCCGGCCGATCGTGGATCTCGAGCGCCGAGCCGACCTCCGGCCCGAATCCTTGCGCGCCGACCGAGGTGGTGACGATCGCTTTTCCGCGGCTGAGCGCCTCCAGAACCTTCACCTTCACGCCGCCTCCCACGCGCAGCGGACAGACGACGAGGGTCGCCGACGTCAGGTACGGCTCCACCTCGGCCACCCTTCCGGTCACGGTTACGCCTCCGGAAGCCGCTGCGAGGTCGGCCACGCTGGCGGGGGGTGCGTTCCCCACCAGCAGGAGCTGTGCGGAGGGGACCCGGGCGCGAACGCGCGGCCAGATCCGATCCAAGAGGTAGAGCGCGCCGTCGACGTTCGGCTCGTACGCGTAGTTCGCGATGAACGCGACCGTGTTCTGGAGCGGGGGAACGTGCCGCTCCGGCACGTCTCGAAGATGGTCTGCTCCGTCGGGAACCACCCGGACGTCGAGCCCCGGCTCCGCCGCAAGGATCGCCTCGCGGTCGTCGTCGGTGACCGCGGCGCACAGAGCGGCCGCTCGCCAGGCCTCGGTCTCGGCCTCCAGCGTCAGGAGGTACTCGCGCAGGATCGCCTCGCGTTCGTCGCGGCCGACGGCCGCCTCCGCCTTCTGACGCCATAGCAGGTACTCGACGTTCTGCTCCACGAGCAACACCGGAAGGCCAGCCCGCTTCGGCAGGTGCTGCATCACATAGAAGCCCTCGACGTGAACGACGTCGGGACGGGACCGTTCCAGTTCGGCCGCGAGGTACTCGCCCATCGCGGACGATCCGTGGCGGCGGACCTGAAAAGCGCGGGCCCCATCGCCCCGTGAACGCTGCTCTAGAGGGTCGACCGGGAGCAGCTGGATATCGCTGCAATAAGGACTGAGGCGGTCGATGTTCGCCGCGTCCTCCG
The DNA here is from genome assembly GCA_030776625.1 of Actinomycetota bacterium. NCBI lineage: Bacteria > Bacillati > Actinomycetota > Actinomycetota bacterium. The sequence goes on from JALYHL010000003.1 coordinate 127,446, forward strand.
CGTAGGTCTTCGACACCGCGCAGAGATGGATGTCGAGGTCGCCCCCGAGGCGCTTGATCAGTTCGAACTCGCGCAGGCGGCCCCCGCTGAACGGGGGGTACGGCAGGTGACACGTGAGAAACAAGATGCGCGTCACACCATCACTGCTCCTTCGGACCGTCGGCAAACCCAGCCCTGAGGCTACCGGGGAGCTCGCTGGGGGGCGTTTCCGACGGGACGCCCGCGAGGTGCGGCGGCCCGACGTACCGTTGCTCCAGCCTCTCGTCCTCCACCGAACCAGGGTTGTAACCCAACACCTCCGCGACCGCCAGCGCGCGGGGGTGGTCGAAGATCTGGCGCCAGTCGAACTCGATCCAGCTCCGGTGGTTCCACCGGTCAACGGGGCGGTCGACCCGCGCCGCCAATTCGCGGTCCGCGTCGAGGTGCAGGAAGTCCGCGAGCCGCTCCAGCGTGTCGGGATCCGCTGAGAGAACGTCTTCGCTCTTGCAGCGAAGGAACGGGATCTCCGGGTAGCGGCTCTGGATCTCGAGCCCGTACAGATGCACCTCGGTCCACCAGTAGAGGCACTTCTCATAGGGGCTCATCTCGCTCCACCTCGCGGCGTACTCCGGCTGGAAGACGCGCGGACATCCGGGATCCAGCGCTGCGAGCCTGGTGTAACCATCGTCACGGGGACTGCCTGCGTAGCACTGGTGAACCATGTGCGAGATCGAGGTTGGTACGGGATGACGCGTTAGGTGGATCACTGCGAGACGCGAGCCGAACCGCTCGACGAACAACGGCACGGCGGCGAACAGGGGCCAGCCCGTCTCCACGTAGAGCCGTTCTCTTGGGAGCGCGTCCACACGCTCGAGGTGCGCCGCCACCTCCGGGGTTGCGGCCAGGGCCCCCGTGTCTTCATAGGAACGAAAGAACAGCCGCGGTCTGTAGAGGGGGCCGAGCGGTTCGTGGGTTACCGCGGCGCGTTCTCCGTACAGCTCGGAGAGGTTCGACGCCAGCCACTGCGTCCCGCACCGTCCTGTGGAGATGAACAAGAAGACAGTCCGCGTGTCTGACATGAGCGCGTTCCTACCCCTTCATCTTCATCATCATCTTCTGAACGGTTTCCCTCTAGGGTGTCGCCCGTGAGCCGGATCGTCGACACCTCTCGTCGCGCCGCGGCGGAGACACCGGCAGAGGCTCCTGCTGCTGACGCCGCGCCACGGCGGGACGGCGACGAGGCCCTGATTGGCGTCGTCAACTACTTCCACATCCACGACGGAGCCGCCGTCGAGCGCGTCGTGCGCGGGCTGGAGAAGATGGATGTCACTCACGTCCGCACGGCAGTCTCTTGGTATGACTGGGAGACCGAGGGGGGACCCGAGTGGTACGAGTGGGTATTCGCACAGTTGTGCTCCCGCTTCTCCGTTCTCCCATGCCTTCTCTACACTCCGCCCGCTAAAGGTGTCCTCCCAAAGACGTCGTCGCCCCCGCGCGACCCCGAGGACTACGGCCGCTTCGTCGACCTCTTCTTGAGCAGCTATCCGGGCGCGTTCGAGCACGTCGAGTTGTGGAACGAGCCCAACAACTACATCGAGTGGGACTGGACGGTGGACCCCGAGTGGAACATCTTCGCCCGGATGATCGCGAGCGGCGCCGGGCGCGCTCACGCGCACGGCGTGGACACCGTCCTCGGCGGCATGAGTCCGCTGGATCCGAACTGGCTGAACCTGATGTTCCTGCGCGGCGCGATGCGTGACATCGACGTCGTCGGGATCCATGGTTTCCCGGGCACGTGGGAGGCTGTGTGGGAGGGCTGGGGAGCACACGTAGCGCGCGTGCAAGAGGTTCTGGATCGGCACTCGTCTCCTGCCGAGGTGTGGATCACCGAGTGCGGTTTCTCGACCTGGGCACACGACGAGTTCCGCCAGCTGCAAACGCTGGTCGATGTCATGGATGCTCCCGTCCCGCGGGCGTACTGGTATTCCGCCGAGGACCTCGACAGCGCCCGCGAGACGCTCGATGGTTTCCACTGCGATGAGAGGGCGTATCACTTCGGCCTGCACCGGCGCGACGGCACGCCGAAGTTGAGCGCCCGGATCTGGGGCGGGGGAGGCCTCGCCGCGGTCAGGCAGCTCAGCGGCTTGTGCCTTACTGATGCAGTACTCGACGCATCCTCGCCCGGGACTCTCGTCACCGGGGGAGCGGGGACGCTCGGCTCGGCGCTGGTGGAGCGGCTGGCGGCTGCGGGTCGGCACGTCGTCGTGCTTGACAACCTGTCGCGGCCCGGCAGCGAGCACAACCTGCGCCGGTTGAAAGAGTCCTACCCCGAGCTCGTTCGCGGCGAGATAGGGGACGTGCGGGATCCCTTCGCGATCCGGCGGTCGCTCGAAGGCTGCGACGAGGTCTTCCACCTCGCCGCCACGAGCCCGCGTTCCGCGCTGTTGGACCCGCCCCTGGACCTGGCGGTGAACCTGCAGGGCACGATGAACCTCCTCGAAGAGGCGCGGCGGATGGATGACCCTCCGGCTCTCGTGTACGCGTCGTCTCTGGAGATCTACGAGCCGGGTCTCAACGGGGTCCCGATCGCGGAGAACCAGCCCCTGTCGTTCCAGGGGATAGGCGCATGCTCCAAAGGCGGCGCCGATCAGTACGTGCTGCGCTATGGAAGCGTGTTCGGCTTCCCGACGATTGTGTTCAGGTTGGGGTGCGTCTACGGCAGCGAGGTGGATGAAGACCCGTGGCTCGAGTCGGCGTTGCGGGACGCCGCGACCATCGCGATCCGAGATCTCTTGTACGTCGACGACGCTGTTGCGGCTCTCCTCCTCGCGAGGGAGAACCACGGCGCGCTGAGCGGGGGGGCGTACAACATCGGCGGGGGCGCTGCGAATGCGGTGAGGCTCGCGGATCTCCGGGAGGAGCCTCTCGGAGCCGCGACGGCGAACACCGGAGACCTCTCCTCCGGCGGTTACCGCTCGTACGTCGCCGACACAGCCGCCTTTTCGACGATCACGGGGTGGCGGCCAACCGTGGGAGCGGGCGAGGTGGTGTCCCGCTTGATGACCCAGTTGCGACCGAGGCCCGACGAACGCTCGCTCGAGGCGTAGCGACTCATAACGCGCCGGTGCGCGCGATGTTGCCGAGCCACTGCGCGCTCGGCCTCGGGGTGCGCTCCTGCGTCGCCCGGTCGACCGCGATCAAGCCGAACTTCGGCCCGTAACCATGGTTCCACTCGAAGTTGTCCAAGGCGCTCCAGTAGAGGTAGCCGAGGACCTCTAGCCCATCGAGGAGGCAGCGATGAATCCCGCGCAGCGCCTCGGTGATGTAGGCGATCCGCTGCGGGTCGTGATCGGTGGCGATCCCATTCTCGGTCACCACCACGGGCTTACCCGTCACCCCTGCGGCCCGCCGCACGCAAGCCTCCAGTGCCTCCGGGCGGTACTCCCAGCCGAGTCCAGTTAGCTCGGCTCCCGCGCGCGGCGGCCTGATCCCCTCGGGTCCGACCTCGTGGCGCGTATAGGCATTCACGCCCATGAAGTCGTCATCCTGGGTAGCGGCCAGAAAGACGTCTTCGCGCACGTCACGGATCCTGTCCAACTCGACCTGGCCACCATCGACGGGATGCATCTCAACCATCGCCAGCGCCATCCCCACCCGCGCCCGGGTCCCGGACCTGATCGCCTCTACGCCCAGACGGTGCGCCCGGATGAAGGTCTCGTTCACCCGCTCTCTTGTAGCGGGATCCCGTCGCCCCGGCGGGAAGATCCCGTCCTGGTAGCCCAGCAGCGGCGGCATGTTGGGCTCGTTTATAGGGATCGCCCACTCGAAGAGATCACCCAGATGCTCGGCGGCAACCTGGCAGTAGCGGGCGAAATCCTCGGCAGTGTCCGGCCGCTCCCAACCCCCTTGCGCGGCCACCCAGCGAGGCGAGGTGAAGTGATGGAAGGTCACCATCGGCTCGACCCCGTGCTCGTGGCAGGACTCGAGCATCCGGCGGTAGTGGTCCAGTTGCGCCCGCGAGTACTCGCCCTGCTCCGGTTCGATCCGGGACCACTCGAGCGAGAACCTGTAGGTGTTGAAGCCGAGGTCCGCGATCATCTCGATGTCGCCGGGGTAGCGATGGTAGTGGTCGCAGGCATCACCCGACCGCTCGGCGCAACCGCTGCCCGCCTTCCTCTCCCACAGCCACCAGTCGGACGCGTGATTGCCGCCTTCCACCTGGTAGGCCGAGGTGGCGGTGCCCCATAGGAACCCCGGCGGGAACGAGAGCGCGCTCACTCCGGGAGCTTACGCGGGGGCGTTTTGACTACGGTGCGCGTCCAAGGCCGCCGCCCGCGCCACGCACAGCATCAACCGAAACGGCTTGGGAGGTATAAAGGTGCCGAGAACGGCTGAACCACCGCCGTCCGATGCGCCCACCGTCCAGCGCAGCTAGTGAGCCCACCGGCTGCCGGTGGAACCCCGCGACCAGGAGGACGACTTGAGCAGAGTTCTTATCACCGGTGGCGCAGGGTTCATCGGCTCGCATCTGGCGGATCATCTACTCGCTCACGGCTACGAGGTGCGGGCGCTCGACGACATCAACCCGCAGGTCCACGAGGGGGGAGAGCCGCCGGGCTACCTCGACGACCAGGTCGAGCTGATCCGCGGCGACGTGCGCGACAAAGACACGATCACGGCCGCCCTGGAAGGGGTCGAGAGCGTAGTCCATCTCGCGGCGCGGGTCGGCGTCGGCCAGAGCATGTACGAGATCGCCGAGTACGTGGACGTGAACACGACCGGGACGGCCGTGCTGCTCGAGGCTCTGCTGGACCACCCCCCGAAGAGGCTCGTCGTTGCCTCCAGCATGAGCATCTACGGCGAGGGGCTCTACGAGACCGCCGACGGCGCTCCCGCGGCTGCGGTCGAGAGGACCCGGGCACAGCTGGAGCGAGCGGAATGGGAGCCGGTGTCGCCCGACGGGCGGCGACTCCGCCCGGTCCCGACGCCGGAGATCAAGGCCCCCTCTTTGTCTTCCGTCTATGCCCTCAGCAAGTTCGACCAGGAGCGCCTTTGCCTGCTCTTCGGCTCCGCCTACGACATCCCCACGGTGGCCCTGCGGTTCTTCAACGTCTACGGGACGAGGCAAGCGCTGTCGAACCCGTATACGGGCGTGCTCGCGATCTTCGCGGCGCGGCTCCTGAACGACCGCCGGCCGTTGATCTTCGAAGACGGCGACCAGAGGCGGGACTTCGTGAGCGTGTCGGACGTGGCCACCGCCTGCAGGCTGGCCCTGGAGAAGACCCAGGTGACCGGCATCGCCCTCAACGTCGGCAGCGGCGACAGCGTCTCGGTGCGGGAGATCGCGGAGAAGCTGGCGAAGGTGCTGGGGAAAGAGCACATCGAGCCCGAGGTGACGGGCAAGTACCGGGTCGGAGACATCAGACACTGCTTCGCGGACGTGTCGCTCGCGGAGCAGCTCCTGGGCTTCCGTCCCTCCGTCGCCCTCGAGGACGGGATGGCCGAGCTTGCCCGCTGGCTCGAGGGACAGGTTGCTACCGACCGGGTGGACGCGGCTGCGGCCGAGCTCGCCGCCCGGGGGCTGACGATATGAGCGGCGGCCAGGTCCTGATCACCGGCGGGGCCGGCTTCGTCGGAACGAACCTCGCCGACAGGCTCTTGTCCCAGGGGAACCGCGTCACGATCCTCGACGACCTCTCACGACCTGGGGTCGAGCAGAACCTGCGCTGGCTTCAAAACGAGCACCCGACCGGGCTGTTGGTTGAGGTCGCCGACCTTCGCGACGAAGCCGCGCTCAGCCGGGGGGTCACCGGCTCTGCGGCCGTGTTCCACCTCGCCGCCCAGGTTGCCGTCACGACCAGTCTGCTCGATCCCGTCGACGACCTCGGGGTGAATCTCATCGGAACCGTGAAACTGCTCGAGGAGATCCGGCGTCAAGACGATCCTCCGGCGCTGCTGTTCACCTCGACGAACAAGGTGTACGGCGCACTTCCCGACGTCGACCTGCTCGAACGCGAGGCGTCCTACGAGCCGGCGGATCCAGACCTGGCGGCCCGGGGCATCGACGAGGAGCGGCCGCTTGCCTTCTGCAGCCCTTATGGATGCTCCAAGGGCGCGGCGGACCAGTACGTGCTCGATTACTGCGCGAGCTTTGGCCTGAAGACGGTCGTCTTCCGCATGAGCTGCATCTACGGCCCGCACCAGTTCGGCACCGAGGACCAGGGCTGGGTCGCGCACTTCTTGATCCAGGCGCTGAAGAGGCGGCCGCTCACGATCTACGGCGACGGCAAGCAGGTCCGCGATGTGCTCTTCGTCGACGACCTGATCGACGCGATGCTGCTGGCACAGGAGCGGATCGACGGCGTGCAGGGCCGAGCTTTCAACATTGGCGGGGGCCCCCGGAACACGCTCAGCCTCTTGCAGTTGATCGGCCACATCGAGGAGCTGGCGGGGGTCCGGCCGGTCCTGGAGTTCGAAGATTGGCGCGTGGCCGATCAGCGGTACTACGTATCCGATACCTCGCGGTTCACGGCCGCGACCCGCTGGACGCCGCGCGTTCCCGTCCTGGAGGGCGTTCGGCGTCTCCACGACTGGCTGCGTGAGCGGGCGGATCAAGGAGCCGCATCGCTCGCCGGGACGGTGTCCAGATAGAGGCCGCCTCTGCGGCGGCGCCCGCTGCTACCCGAACGGGGGTTGCCACGATCGTGGCCGCGCCGCGGCGGGTGGAGGTGGCCTCACAAGCTCCGGCCGAACCGGGTCCCGGACAGATACGGATCGCGCTGGAGGGGTCCGGCCTGTGCGGCTCGGAGATCCCGGTATGGGAGGGGAGGCCGTGGTTCGAGTACCCGCAGTCTCCCGGAGCGCCGGGGCACGAGGGATGGGGCACGATCGACGCGCTGGGAGAGGGCGTCGACGGCCTCACGGTAGGCCAGCGCGTCACCGCACTCTCGTATCGCGCCCACGCTACCTACGACGTTGCAGACGTTCATAGCGTTGTCGGACTTCCTGCAGCGCTCGGCGACCGTCCCTTTCCGGGCGAAGCATTGGCCTGCGCGATCAACGTCTTCCATCGGACGGAGGTTCGGGCCGGCGAGGTGGTGGCGATCGTGGGGATCGGCTTCCTCGGCGCACTCCTGACCCAGCTGATATCGCGCGCCGGCGCGACCGTGATCGCGATCACGCGGCGCAAGTACGCGCTGGAGGTGGCGCGCTCGATGGGCGCGGCGCACACCATCGCTCTCGGTGACGGTGACGCCGTCGTCCGCCGGGTGGAGGAGCTGACCGGCAGCGCGTTGTGTGATCGGGTCGTGGAGGTGACCGGCAAGCAGCAGCCGCTCGACGTCGCGGGTCGCGTCACACGCGTTCGAGGGCGTCTCGTGATCGCGGGCTTCCACCAGGACGGGCCGCGATCCGTGGATATGCAGCTCTGGAACTGGCGCGGCCTCGACGTCATCAACGCCCATGAGCGCGACCCCGGGGTGTACGTACGCGGGATGCGGGAAGCGGTGGTCGCGGTGGTGGAGGGACGCCTCGATCCCGATCCCCTTTACACCCACCTGTTTCCGCTGGACGCGGCCGCAGCTGCCTTCGATGCCGCGACCGCCAGGCCCGATGGGTTCATGAAGGCGTTGCTGGTCACATGAGGTCGGCACTAGAAGCAGGCGGACGCGGGACCCAGGTGCTTGGGCGGCCGCGGCTGGGCTTCGCCGGAGTCGGCTGGATCGGGCGTCACCGCCTCGAGGCGGTCGTCTCAGCCGATCTGGCAGACATAGTTGTCATCGCGGATCCTTCGGCCGAGAGCGCGCAGGCGGCGCGCGACGCCGCGCCAGGTGCTGCGGTCGTCGATTCATTCGAAGAGGTGCTCGATCACCAGGACCTCGACGGAATCGTGCTCGCCACCCCCAGTGCTCTCCACGCATCGCAGTCGATCTCTTGCCTCGAGCGCGGCCTCGCCGTGTTCTGCCAGAAGCCTCTCGCACTAACCGCGCCGGAGACCAAGAGCGTGCTGGAGGCCGCCGCGGCCGCGGATCGGCTCCTCGCGGTCGACCTCTCCTATCGCTGGACCGATGCGCTTCAGAAGATGCGTTCCCTGATCGGGGCCGGCGAGATCGGTCGTGTGTTCGCGGCCGAGCTCACCTTCCACAACGCGTACGGGCCGGACAAGCCGTGGTTCCTGGATCCGCGGCTGTCCGGCGGAGGGTGTGCGATCGATCTGGGCACTCACCTGATCGATGCCGCACTGTGGGCGCTGGAATGGCCGCAGGTCGCCGCAGTGTCGTCGCGTTTGCTGCGCCGAGCTAGGCGCGTCACATCCGGCGAGGAGGTCGAGGACTACGCCACCGCGGAGTTGGAGCTCGCGGATGACGTGCGCGTTCGGCTCGCATGTTCGTGGTTCCTGCACGCAGGGCGGGACGCGCAGATCGAGATCAGCTTCTACGGCGAGGACGGGTCCGTGTCGCTTCACAACGTCGGCGGGTCCTTCTACGACTTCAAAGCCGAGCTCTGGAGGGGCACAACCACCTCCGTGATCAGCGAGCCCCCGGACGCGTGGGGTGGGCGGGCGGCGGTCGAGTGGACGCGCCGCCTCGCTGCCGGTAACGGCTTCGACTCCGACATCGATCACCTACTTCAGGTATCCGAGGTGCTGGACCGCATCTACGGGAGGGCGGCGTGAGGGTCTTGATGACCGCCGACGCTGTGGGCGGTGTGTGGACCTACGCGCTGGAGCTCGTCGACGCACTGGCAGCCAGCGACGTGGAGGTGCACCTTGCGGTCATGGGTCCTTCGCCCTCGGACGCGCAGCGCGCCGAGGCAGAGGCTTCATCCATCGCGGGTCTGCATGAGAATCCGGGCCCCCTGGAATGGATGCCGGATCCGTGGGATGAGCTTGCCGACTCGGGCGAGTGGCTGCTGCGGCTGGAGGAGCTCCTCCGGCCCGACCTGATCCACCTGAACTCGTACGTCCATGGCGCATTGCCTTGGCGCGCTCCGGTTGTCGTGGTGGGTCATTCCTGCGTCCTGTCATGGTGGGAGGCGGTCCGAGGAGAGCCAGCCCCGCCGGCCTGGAACCGCTATCGGGATGAGGTCGCTCGGGGTCTCGCCTCTGCGGACGCAGTGGTCGCGCCGTCCTCCTGGATGCTCGACGAGCTCGGCCGGCTTTATGCCGTGCGCGGCGGCAGGGTTGTCCTGAATGGATTGCGGCCGCGACCGGACGCGGCTTCTCGGAAGGAACCGGTGGTGCTGACCGCCGGGCGCTTGTGGGACGAGGCGAAGAACGTTGCCGCCGTTCTGAGCGTCGCTCCAGAGCTCTCCGGCCACGTAGAGATCGCAGGGACCGAGAGCGGTGCGGCTAGAGACAACGTTCGCTGCCTCGGCCGGTTGCCGCGGGCACGGCTTCTGGAACGGCTTCGTCGTGCCGCGGTGTTCGCGCTACCGGTCCGTTACGAGCCCTTCGGCCTCGGCCCCCTCGAGGCGGCTGCTGCGCGATGCGCTCTCGTGCTGGGAGACACCCCGAGCATGCGCGAGCTGTGGGGGGATGCGGCCCATCTCGTCCATCCGGATGACCACGCGGGCCTCCGGGACACGTGCAACGGCTTGCTGCTGTCGGACGATCGTCGGGCTCTGTGGGCCGAACGCGCTCGCCGCCGCGCCGCTGAGCTCACCGCAGAGCGGATGGCCGCTCGATACCTGTCGCTGTATCAGGTCCTCACGGTACGGGAGCATGCCGGCTCGCGGGAGGCGTCGTGAAGGTAGCGATCTTCTGTCACTCGCTCGTGTCGGGTTGGAACCACGGCAACGCCCACTTCCTGCGCGGCATCGTGACGGAGCTGCAGGATCGCGGGCACAGCGTCAGCGTCTTCGAACCCCGAGACAACTGGAGCCGGACGAATCTGGTGCGCGACAAAGGCGCGGGCGCGGTCGCTCGGTTCGAGGCGAAGTTCCCGGCACTGCGCAGCGAGGCATATGACCTGGACAACCTCGATCTCGCTGCGACCCTCGACGACGTCGACCTCGTGCTGGTGCACGAGTGGAACGAACCGGAGCTGGTGAGACGTGTCGGCGCGCATCGCGCCAGCCGCCCCGGACTCCGGGTGCTCTTCCACGACACCCATCACCGCGCGGTCACGGCGCCGGAGCAGATGCAGCGTTTCGACCTCAGTTACTACGACGGCGTGCTTGCGTTCGGCGAGGTGATCCGGCAGATCTACGCGGAACGAGGGTGGTCCGAGCGCACCTGGACGTGGCACGAGGCGGCCGATACCACGGTGTTCAAGCCGACCCCGGGTGTCGACCTCGAGCAGGATGTCGTGTGGATCGGCAACTGGGGGGACGACGAGCGCACCGAGGAGCTGTACGAGTTCCTCCTCGGGCCCCTTGGAGACCTCGGTCTGTCCGCCACGATCTACGGCGTCCGCTACCCGGCCGCGGCGCGAGCCGAGGTCGCCGCTGTGGGTGCGGAGTACCGCGGCTGGCTGCCGAACTACGAAGTACCTCGAGCGTTCGCGGCCAGCTCGCTGACGGTGCACGTGCCGCGCCGACCTTACGTGAGAGCGCTTCCTGGCATCCCGACGATCCGCGTCTTCGAAGCGCTGGCCTGTGGGATCCCGTTGATCTGCTCGCCGTGGGATGACGCCGAGCACCTCTTCAAGCCGGGCGAGGACTATCTGGTAGCGCACAACCGGCAGCAGATGACGCGCCACATGAAAGAGATCCTGAACGAGCCGGAGCTCGCGGCTTACCTCAGACGCAGTGGACTGGAGCGGATCGCCCAGCGACACACCTGCGCGCACCGCGTGGACGAGCTCCTGCGCGTGTGCACGGAGATCGGGGTTGCGTCGTGAGGATCTCGTTCTTCGGCTCCAGCCTCGTCTCCTCGTATTGGAACGGCGCGTGCACCTATTACCGCGGCATCATCCGGGCTCTGAACGAGCTCGGGCACGAGGTGACTTTCTACGAGCCGATCGCGTACGAGCGGCAGGAGCATCGAGACATCGACGATCCACCGTGGGCCACCGTCGTCATCTATCCCGCGGAAGCCCCAGCGGACGTGCTGTCGACGGTCGAGCGGGCGGCGGGCTCCGACGTGGTTGTGAAGACGAGTGGCGTCGGTGTCTTCGACGAGCTGCTCGAAGAGTCGGTGCTGACGCTGGGCTCGGCCTCCACGACGACGATCTTCTGGGATGTCGACGCTCCTGCAACGCTGGGCCGGATGGAGGCGGATCCATCAGATGGACTGCGGTCTCTGATCCCCGTCTACGACATCGTGTTCACCTACGGCGGCGGCGACCCGGTCGTGGCGCGCTATGAGGCCCTCGGCGCCAGGCGCTGCGTGCCGGTCTACAACGGACTGGATCCGACGACGCATCACCCGGTGGAGCCGGAGCCGCGGTTCGAGGCGGACCTCTCCTTCCTCGGCAATCGTCTTCCGGACCGGGAGGCGCGAGTCGACGAGTTCTTCTTCCGTGCGGCGAGCTTGCAACCAACCAAGACGTTCCTACTCGGCGGTAGCGGCTGGGACACGAAGTCCTTCAGCGACAACGTCGACTACATCGGCCACGTCTCGACCATCGATCACAACGCCTTCAATTGCAGTCCGGGTGCGGTGTTGAACGTGAGCCGTGACTCGATGGCAACGAATGGGTTCTCGCCTGCCACCCGCGTCTTCGAGGCGTGCGGCGCGGGGGCTTGTCTCATCACCGACTACTGGGAGGGCATAGACCACTTCCTGGAGCCCGACAGTGAGGTGCTGGTGGCGCACGACGGAGAGGAAGTCGCAGAGATCGTGAGCGCGCTAGATGTCGCTGCTGCGCGTCGCGTAGGCGAGGCGGCGAGGCGCCGCGTGCTTCGCGACCACACCTACGCAAGTCGCGCGGCCCAGGTGATGGAGATCCTCGAGGGGCGGTTGGCTCCGTCCGGAAGGTTGCACGGGTGACGGAGCCGTTGCGCATCGTCATCCTGGGGCTCTCCGTGACCTCGTCGTGGGGCAACGGCCACGCGACCAACTACCGAGGGCTGATGAAGGCGCTCTCGCAGCGGGGCCACTCGGTTCTCTTCCTCGAACGCGACGTGCCTTGGTACGCGTCGCAGCGAGACCTGCCGGAGCCTCCTTACGGCCGAACCGTCTTGTACGACTCTCTGGCACAGCTGTACGACGCTCACGACCAGGACGTTCGCGACGCCGACCTGGTCGTGGTCGGCTCGTACGTGCCGGAGGGCGTCGAGGTGGGGAAGTGGGTGACGTCGCAGGCGCGAGGTGTAACCGCCTTCTACGACATCGACACGCCCGTGACCTTGGCGAAGCTCGCCCGCGGGGATCAGGAATACCTGGCCCCCCAGCAGATCGCCTGCTACGACGTGTACCTGTCCTTCACGGGGGGCCCCACGTTGAACAGACTTGAGAGCGAGTACGGCGCGCGCCGAGCCCGGGCCTTCTACTGCATCGCTGATCCCGAAGCACTCTGGCCGGAGCCCGGCGGCACGCGTTGGGACCTCGGCTACCTGGGGACCTACAGCGACGATCGGCAGCCGGCGCTCGACGAGTTGCTGGTCCGCGCCGCGCGTCTCGATCCCGCGCTGAGTATGGTCGTGGCGGGCCCGCAGTACCCAGAAGACATCAACTGGCCCGTCAACGTGCAGCGGATCGACCACCTTGCCCCCGCGCACCACCGCGGCTTCTACAACTCGCAGCGTTTCACCCTCAACATCACGCGGCGCGACATGGTGAGCGCCGGGTACTCGCCGAGTGTGAGGCTCTTCGAGGCCGCTGCGTGCGGAGTGCCGGTGATCTCCGACGCCTGGCCGGGGCTGGAGGAGTTCTTCGTGCTCGGTGAAGAGATCCTCATCGCGGGCAGCGCGGAGGAGACGCTGCAACACGTCTGCTCCACCTCGGATGAGGAACGGCGCGAGATAGGGGAACGCGCGCGTCAGCGCGTCCTGAATGAGCACACCGCCGAGCATCGGGTGCGCGAGCTCGAGACGTACGTAGACGAGGTGCGACGGGGTCGGCCCCATCTGGGATCGCCTGCGCGGATGGCTACGTGACCCTGCAGTCGATGGGTGGGGGTGACGCCGCCTCTGCCGATATTGGCAAGAAGATCGTGGAGCTCGCTCCTTGGTTCCACAACCTGCATCTCCCCGATGGGAGCCAGACCGCGCCCGACCACCCGCTCGGAGACTTCCCTGCTTTCAAGTGGCGCCAGATAGCAGATGCGATTCCGGACGACCTGACCGGATGGTCGGTGTTGGACATCGGCTGCAACGCCGGCTTCTATTCGTTCCAGCTCGCCCGCCGCGGTGGGAGTGTTCTGGCGATAGATCACGACGAGCACTACCTGAGCCAGGCGAGATGGGCGGCGAGCGTGTTGGGTCTCGAGGAGCGCGTGCGGTTCGCGGGCATGGGCGTCTACGACCTCGCGCGTCTCGACCGGACCTTCGATCTCGTCCTGTTCATGGGCGTGCTTTATCACCTTCGACACCCGCTGCTGGCGCTCGACATCGTCGCGGAGAAAGTGGTCCGCACGCTTGTGTTCCAGACTCTGACGATGCCCGGAGACGAGGTCGTGACCGCTCCGGACGACGTGGCCTTCGAAGATCGACAGGAGCTGCTCCGGCCGGGCTGGCCCAAGATGGCGTTCGTGGAGAAGTCGCTCGCCGGCGATCCCACGAACTGGTGGGTCGCGAACCGCGCCTGCGTCGAAGCGATGCTGCGCTCTGCAGGGCTCGAGGTCGAGGCCGCTCCTGCTCACGAGGTCTACGTCTGCCGCCGCGCCTCAACAGATGGATCGCCCCACAAACAGGAGCTGGAGGCAGCAACCGGTCGGGCCGCCAACGAGGCCTGTGACGATCGCCGATAGGCCCGCGTCGTTGTAGCTATAGCCTCGGTCGATGGAGCAGGGGAGTCTCGTGGCGGTCACCGTGGTCGGGAAGGATCGACCCGGGATCGTCGCCGGTGTAACCGGTGTGCTGTTCGAGGCAGGCTGCAACCTCCTGGATGCGACATCGACCATCCTGCGCGGGCACTTCTCGATGATGCTGATCGTGTCGGCACCGGCCGAGACCGGTGCCGAAGAGCTGGAGGCGCGGCTTGCCATCGTCGCCGATCAGCTTGGGCTGATCGCGACGGTTCGCTCCGTCGAGCAGGCCGCGGGCCAGGTTTCTCGTTCGACCCACGTGGTCTCCGTCTACGGCGCGGATCAACCGGGGATCGTCTACAAGGTGGCCCGGCACCTGTCCGAAACCGGAGTCAACATCACCGCTCTCAGCTCACGCGTCATCGGGTCCGAGGAACGCCCGGTCTACGCGCTCCTGCTCGAGATCGCCGCCGCTGCCGACGTAGAGGAAGGCCTCCAGTCGTTGCGGGACGAGCTCGGGCTCGACCTGTCCGTGAATCCCATCAGCTCCGAGGTGCTCTAGGCGGGTGTCGATCCGCCCGGTGTTCCAACTGCCCGACCGCGTCTTGAAGACGACGGCAGCGGAGGTGGGGCCGTCGCTGGATCCCGATCTTGCTCAGGATCTCGTCGACACGATGAGGGCGTCTCCGGCTTGCGTAGGACTCGCCGCTCCCCAGATAGGTGTGGCCAGGCGCGCCTTCGCACTTGACGTCTCGGCGCACCCGAAGGCTTCTGTGAACCACGGGCTCGTCGTGATGTTCGACCCGGTGATCCTCGAGGCGACCGGCCGCGAGGTGGCTCGCGAGGGATGTATGAGCGTGCCCGACCTCACCGCGAACGTCGCCCGCGCCACCCACGTGGTGGTGCAGGGGACGACACCTGATGGCGATCTACGCGTGGTCGCTGCCCAGGGGTTCGAGGCACGGGCGTTCCAGCACGAGTTGGATCATCTGGATGGACTGCTGATACTCGATCGCGTCGCGTCTTTGCACCACGACGTGTTCCAGCGTAAGACCTACCGGTAGACCAGCGCCTTACTGGACGGTGACGGTCTTGCCCGCGCGCCTGCGCGAGCGAGTCACGCGATCGCGTCCTGCGCGCTTTGACTCATACAGGGCTTCATCCGCCGCGGCGATGAGCCTCTCGGGGTCGGGCGCGTGGGTTGGGAAGGTGGCGACGCCCGCGCTGGCGGTGATCGGCACGGGGTTGTCCGCCTCGCCGATGGCGCGCCGCAGGCGCTCGGCGACCACAAGTGATTCCTTCGAGGCGCAGGAAGGCAGCACGACCGCGAACTCCTCGCCGCCGTAGCGGGCAGGGACGTCGAAATCGCGGCAGCCCTGCGCGATCGTGGCAGCCACCTTCTTGAGCACTTCGTCGCCCATCTGGTGACCGTGGGTGTCGTTGATCGCCTTGAAGTGGTCGATGTCGAACATGACGAGCGTTACCTGCTCGCCACTGCGTCCGGCGCGACTCACCTCGCGCTCGAGGACGCTCTGGAAGGTCCTGCGGTTCGAGACCCCCGTGAGGGCGTCGGTGTCAGCCATCTTCTGGACCTGCTGGAGCAGCCACGCGTTGCGCAGCGCCAACGAAGCGTGAGCGGCGAACTGCGACACCATCGCGACCACGCGTCGTTCGATGCGCGCTCCGCCGTCCGTGGCATATTCCACCGCGAGCACCCCCAGCGGCTGACCTTCTGCGAACAGCGGCGTGATCACCACGTTGCGGGCGAAGGGGAGCAACGTCGCGAGTTGCGGATCGGCGTCCGGGTCGAGCTGCTTCACCAGGATCGTGTCGTGCGCATCCCACGCCCGTTGCATCGCCGAGTCGACCCCGGGTTTCGCCTCGGGGGAGTCGCCGGGCCCGCGGAACGCCATCAGCGAGGGATTCCCGCCGTTCGGCGCCGCCACGACCGCGCCCCTGTTGAACCCGAAGGCGTCACACACGTTGTTCAAGAGCGCATCGGCAACACCGCGTGGGTCGTCCTCGTCCTCCAGTCCGTGCGCCATCTCCGTCAGTGCCTCGAGGTCCACCTTCCGCCGTCGCAGCTCTCGTTCGTTGATCGAGGAGAAGGCGGCGGTGCCGAGCGCGAATACGAAGAAGCCCAGCACCGTGAGGATGGACTCGGTCCGCAGCGACCCCTGCTCTGCCGCGGGATCGATCGTCTGGATGATCTCGGCTGCCTGCGCATAGAACACCACGAAGAAGAGCAGCGAGTGCCACAGCGCGATCTTGAGGCCGGTCGTGTAAGCGGCCAGGAGCGTCACGGCGATCAAGTGAAGGTAGAGGAGGAACTGAAGCGGACTCTCGCTGCCACCGGTCAGGTACGTGACCCACGCGAGATAGATCCCGTCGATCAGGAGCATCCCCGCCACGACCGCAAGCCCGCGTCCGCGTCCGGTGCGTCGTAGGCCCTCGGCGGTAGCCGACAACAGCAGGTACCCGGCGGTGAAGAGAACGAGGTCAGAGAGCGATGCGCCGATCGCGTCGGCGGCGAAGAGACCTGCGGCAAGAACGACTACGGCAAAGGCAACGCGGAGCGCTTGGAGAAAGCCCATCCGCTCCGCAAGGGAGACCAGCTCACTCGATTGTGGGCGGGCTCCCGATGCCGCGGAGCTCTGGCTCACTGGAAGCTGAGGAGGTCTTGTTCCGAGTCGATCGGGGCAAGAGCCAGCTTGGCGTCCTTTCGGTCGATGCGTCCCTGAACCATCAGGAAGGCGCCCACCATAAGGGCAAGTCCAAGCGGGAAGGCCAACTTCTTCGTTGCTTCGACGGCAGCCTTGGTCAGCTGGGTGATGAAGCCCTCACGCTGCGGAGGAGCGATCGCAACGGGCGTCCGGTTCGCAGCGGCGAGACGGGACTTCTTCTCCAGGTCGAACAGCGCCGAGCGCTTCGCACGGGCGGCCGCATCCCGGCGACCGTCACCGGAGAGGCTGTCCCGGTAGGCGGCGCGGTGAGCTTTCTTTCCTCCGCCGGCCGTGTTCTGCAGGTTGCGCTCCTTCGTGCTGACCTTGCCGTCGCCGTCCAGGTCCTTCGGCTCGAGCGGGTTCTTGACGGTGAGGTCGGGGTTGATGACGCCGCCGCCGCCCGAAGCCGTTCCGCTGACGGTGTCCGTCGTGCTGGTTGCGGTCTCGCCCGTGCTCTTCGTCGTGTCGTCGACGGTCTTCTGCGTCTGGTCGATCGTGCTGCCGCCGGTGTCGGTAACGGTGTCGGTGGTGTCCTTGACGGCGCCGCCAGTGGTGTTGCCGATTCCATCCTGCACCGGCTTCGTGGTCCCGATCGTCTCCTGCACCGGGTCTTTCGTCGTGCCGACCGTCTCCTGCACCGGCTTCGTCGTGCTGTCCACTGTGTCGGTGACGGTTCCGATGGGGTCCGACGTCCCGGGGATGTCCGTGGACACCTGCGCCGACGCGACAGGCCCGAGCGCGTTGAGGGCGACGAAAGCCAGGACGACCAGGGTCGCTGCTGCTCGGGTCTTCCTCGTGCGCTCCGTCACGTTGGCTTCCTCCCCATTCGGGTAGTGGCTCTGACCTTTTGGGTATCGGCAGCAGGAGCGGGGAGCTTTACTAGAGCGGACTAGTCCTTTCGGACCATCTCTTCCCTCGACCGAGGGATTGGCCACCCTCACGCACACCGGTTCTTAACGTGCGCCGAGAGAGAAAGTTGCGGCGGTTTTCCGTTGACCCTCCGCGAACGACTGACTACTCTTTGTCTCCGTATCGGTCGAGTCCGAGGGGGCTCCTCATCTTTCAGGGGGTGTACTTGAGCAGGCGTTTGCTTGCGGCTTTTGCCGTAGTAGGTCTGGTTTCGTCGTCGATGGCGACGGCGACAGCAGGATCCGCCGGCGGTAACCGCGCGGATGGAGCCAAGGTGCGGGCCATGGAGGCCGTGACGGCCGCCGAGGCTCCGGACGATCAGCACGGGGGCCAGGTGGGGCATCTCCCCGGCAGGCAGAAGAACATGAGGCTCCTCGGCAAGCTCGACCTGGCCGACGGTATCCAGGGGAGCGTCACCGACGTCGACGCCCACAAGGGGTTCGCCTACCTCGGCACCGACTATGCGATGTGTCCCGAAGAAGGAGGCACGGGAACGGGCGTCCACGTCGTCGACATCCGTCGCCCGCGCAATCCCAGGAAGGTCGCCTTCATCCCAGCAGGGGCCCGCGTGGGCGAGGGCATCCACGTCCTCCACGTAGACACCCGCAGCTTCACGGGCGACCTGCTGCTGTTCTCGAACGAGTCTTGTTCCGACGACCGCCCCGGCGGCGGGATCTCGATCGTCGACGTCAGCGACCCACGCAACCCGAAGATGCTTGCCGACCAGGTCGGGGACACGGACGCGAATGACCCGGAGGACCCAACTCCGCTCGAGGAGCCGAACGACGTCCACAGCGTCATGGGCTGGGACGCCGGTAAGAGGGCGTACGCGATCCTGACGGACAACTTCGAGTTCCTGGACGTCGACATCATGGACATCAGCAACCCGCGCGCTCCGACGCTGATCGCCGAGACCGGCTACGACGAGTGGCCGGGGATCAGCCCGCAGCTCGCGCACGGAGACCTCGTCCTGCACCACGACATGTGGGTCAAGAAGATTGGCGGCGACTGGTTCGCGATGGTGTCCTACTGGGATGCGGGCTGGGTGCTGCTGAACCTGAACAACCCCGCGGAACCGGTGTTCGTGAAGGACTCCGACTACCAGACGCCGGACCCGCTCGCGCCCGCCTTCCAGCTCCCTGAGGGGAACGCGCACCAGGGAACGTGGAGCAGCAACAACAGGTTCTTCGTTGGTACCGACGAGGACTTCGCTCCGTTCCGTATCCAGAGGCTGTCGATCACCTCGGGTCCGAACGCAGGTGACTTCGACGCCGCGGCCGTGGGCGGCGGCGCCGCACCCAACACGCTTCCGGATCAGGTGATGAACGGGCCGACCGTCTACGGCGGGTACGGCTGTCCGCCGGAGACCTACGAGGGCTCGACGCCGGTGCCGCAGCGCTCGGACTTCAACCTCGACCTCCAGCGCGGCGAGGAGGCGATCCTGGTGCTGCAGCGAGGTCCGGTGGAGGACCCGAGCGAGCCGACGGATCCCTGCTTCCCAGGTGAGAAAGCGGCTGAAGCGATCGAGGCCGGGTGGGATGCGGTTCTGATCGTCCAGCGCCACCTCGGCGACCCCGAGCTCGACTCGGCGTTCTGCGGTTCGGGGGGCTACCCGGCCGACGCTCCGCCGATCGTCACCGCTTGCACCACGCACACCGCGTTCCACCACATCTTCAACTCGCCGCCGGCGTACGACCTGCCATACGACCCGGCGAAGGAGCCGGACATCGGCGACGTAGGCGAGCGGATCTCGACCACGGGTGACTTCGACGGGTGGGGCTACGCGCACCTGCTGAACGCGCGGACGCTCCAGGAGATCGACGTCTACGCGCCGCCCGAGGTCCACGACCCTCGGTTCGCGCTCCAGAACTTCGGCGACCTGACGGCGCACGAGGTAGAGACGGACCGTCGTCGCGGCGTGAACCTCGCCTACTTCTCCTGGTACTCGGCCGGTGCCCGAGTGACGAAGTTCGGCGCCAAGGGCTTCCGGGAGGTCGGGGTGTACATCGATCCCCACGGCAACAACTTCTGGGGCGTCGACACCGTGAAGCGTGGCAAGAAGCGCCCGATCCTGCTGTTCTCGGACCGTGACTTCGGGCTGTTCGTCCTGAAGTACACGGGGCCGCAGTAGCAACTCTGGGCTCGATCGGTTCACAAAGAAGGCCCCCGGGGACACCGGGGGCCTTCTCCTCTATATGGGGGCCTCCAGAGGCTTGACCGGACCCGCCGCGGACTGTGTAGAATGCCCAAGCTGCAACCGAGAAGAAAGGTCTGTTCTTGCGCAAGACTCTCCCAGGGGTAGGTGCCTAAGCCAGCTTCTTGCTGCCGCTTCGAGTTCCTTTCCCCGCCGTCCAGAAAGTTCGGACCGGCGGGAATTTTTTGCCCCGGGAACGCTGTTGTGAGTCTCTGCTGCGGGAACACACCGCACTTCTCAGAACCTTGGAAACTCCATAGCGAGCGCGAGCATCTATGCCAAGTTAATAAGGGCGTACGGTGGATGCCTAGGCGCTAGGAGCCGACGAAGGACGCGGTAGGCTGCGAAAATCCCCGGGAAGGAGCCAAACATCCATTGATCCGGGGGTGTCCGAATGGGGAAACCCACCAGTGGTCATGCACTGGTACCCAGGTCTGAACACATAGGGCCTGTGGAGGGAACCGGGTGAATTGAAACATCTAAGTAACCCGAGGAAGAGAAATCAAATTCGAGAGTCCCTTAGTAGCGGCGAGCGAAACGGGATCAGCCCAAACCTCTGTGGTGTTAAAGCCTGGTGGCGTTGCCACAGGGGTGTTGTGGGACCCATCTGAACCGGCACCAGACGGTTCAGGGAGTTACAAAGTCAGCGGTTAGCCGAAGTTTCTGGAAAGTAAAGCCACAGAAGGTAATAGCCCTGTAGGCGAAAACCGACTGACCTCCCGATGGTGTTCCCAAGTAACACGGAGCCCGAGAAATTCCGTGTGAATCTGCGGGGCCCACCCCGTAAGGCTAACTACTTCCTAGCGACCGATAGTGAACCAGTACCGTGAGGGAAAGGTGAAAAGTACCCCGGGAGGGGAGTGAAATAGTACCTGAAACCGTGCGCTTACAAGCAGTCAGAGCGTCGTCATGACTTCGGTCATGGCCGTGATGGCGTGCCTTTTGAAGAATGAGCCGGCGAGTTACCGATGTGTGGCGAGGTTAAGGAGAGATCCGTAGCCGTAGCGAAAGCGAGTCTTAATAGGGCGCCCTTAGTCGCATGTCGTAGACCCGAAGCCGGGTGATCTATCCATGGGCAGGCTGAAGCGAAGGTAAGACTTCGTGG
Source organism: Actinomycetota bacterium (assembly GCA_030776625.1). Taxonomy (NCBI): domain Bacteria; kingdom Bacillati; phylum Actinomycetota; species Actinomycetota bacterium. The sequence continues at coordinate 148,206 of JALYHL010000003.1, forward strand.
AGGGCCGAACCCACCAGGGTTGAAAACCTGGGGGATGACCTGTGGATAGGGGTGAAAGGCCAATCAAACCCGGTGATAGCTGGTTCTCCCCGAAATGCATTTAGGTGCAGCGTCACGTGTTCAGTATCGGTGGTAGAGCACTGGATGGACTAGGGGCCCAACAAGGTTACCGAATTCAGCCAAACTCCGAATGCCGATACTCCAGAACGTGGCAGTGAGACTGCGGGGGATAAGCTCCGTAGTCGAGAGGGAAACAGCCCAGATCGCCAGCTAAGGTCCCTAAATCTTCGCTAAGTGGGAAAGGATGTGGAGTTGCATAGACAGCCAGGAGGTTGGCTTAGAAGCAGCCACCCTTTAAAGAGTGCGTAACAGCTCACTGGTCGAGTGATTCGGCGCCGACAATGTAGCGGGGCTAAGCGAAGTACCGAAGCTGCGGGATTGTTCACTTTCGAGTGAATGATCGGTAGGGGAGCGTTGTAACAACTGCGAAGGTGTTCTGTAAGGAATGCTGGAGTGGTTACAAGTGCGAATGCCGGCATGAGTAGCGAAATGGAAGCGAGAAACTTCCACTCCGTATGTCCAAGGGTTCCTGGGGAAGGCTAATCCGCCCAGGGTAAGTCGGGACCTAAGCCGAGGCCGAGAGGCGTAGGCGATGGACAACTGGTTGATATTCCAGTACCACCACACGCGCGCCCACTCCGAATCATCTTGCTAAGGGAACCCTTCGGGGCTACCGACCCAGGTGTTCTAGGAGAACGAAGGGGTGACGGAGGAGGGTAGTCAGACCCACGCGTTGGTCGACGTGGGGTAAGCAGGTAGGAGGATCCCTTAGGCAAATCCGGGGGATCATTAACTCTGAGACGCGATGCCGACCCGATTGAGGGGAAGCTGATGAGCCCATGCTCCCGAGAAAAGCCTCTAGTGAGTTCGTGTGGTGCCCGTACCCCAAACCGACTCAGGTGGACAGGTAGAGCATACCGAGGAGATCGAGAGAACTCTGGTTAAGGAACTCGGCAAATTGGACGCGTAACTTCGGGATAAGCGTCGCTTCTGGTGGTGTAGGGACTTGCTCCCGAAGCTGCTGGGAGTTGCAAAAACCAGGCCCAAGCGACTGTTTACTAAAAACACAGGAGCGTGCTAAGACGTAAGTCGCCGTATACGCTCTGACGCCTGCCCGGTGCCGGAAGGTTAAGGGGAAGGGTTAACTGGGCTTCGGCCCAGTGAAGCTCTGAACCTAAGCCCCGGTAAACGGCGGCGGTAACTATAACCGTCCTAAGGTAGCGAAATTCCTTGTCGGGTAAGTTCCGACCTGCACGAATGGCGTAACGACTTGGGCACTGTCTCAACCAGAGACTCGGCGAAATTGCAATACGAGTAAAGATGCTCGTTACCCGCGGAAGGACGGAAAGACCCTAGGACCTTTACTACAGCTTGATATTGGAGTTCGGGGCAGTTTGCGTAGGATAGGCGGGAGGCTTTGAAGCGGGGACTCCGGTCCTCGTGGAGCCATCCTTGAAATACCGCCCTGATTGTCTTGAGCTTCTAACCCGGGTCCGTTATCCGGATCGGGGACAGTGTCAGGTGGGTAGTTTCACTGGGGCGGTGACCTCCCAAAATGTAACGGAGGTGTTCAAAGGTTCCCTCATCCTGGTCGGCCATCAGGAGTTGAGTGCAATCGCACAAGGGAGCTTGACTGCGAGAGAGACATCTCGAGCAGGTACGAAAGTAGGAGATAGTGATCCGGCGGCTCCTCGTGGTAGGGCCGTCGCTCATCGGCTAAAAGGTACCCTAGGGATAACAGGCTGATCGTTCCCAAGAGTCCATATCGACGGAACGGTTTGGCACCTCGATGTCGGCTCGTCGCATCCTGGGGCTGGAGCAGGTCCCAAGGGTTGGGCTGTTCGCCCATTAAAGCGGCACGCGAGCTGGGTTTAGAACGTCAACTTCCAGGCGTCCCCACCGAGTAATCGGTGGGTGCACATCGGCTTATATCGGTGAAACCCTAACTGTCACACCTTCTCAATAGGTTGTGATGATGAGGGCAATGCCGAGGGAAGGCCATTCAACAAAGACAGCGACATCGGATCTTTCCTACCTTGCGGGATTCTTGGACGGAGATGGAAGCATCCATTTCCAACTCGTCCGACAGAAGGAGTATCGCTTCGGGTTCTACATCCGAGCGACCATGTCTCTTTCTCAGTCAACCCCCGATCGTTACGGGCTGGAGCATCTTCAGCGTTTGATCGGAGGGGGGTACATAAGAGATCGAGGCACCGGCATGAGTGATCTAGTGCTCACAAGCCGCCCTTTGTTGGAAGAGGTCCTGACCGGAATCAAGCCTTACGTCATCTTCAAGAGGCGTCAGGTCGAAAGAGGGCTGGAGTTACTCAGCCGGCTCCGGAGAGGAATGAGTCCAGAAGAATTCCTAGAGGTGGCGAAAGCAGTCGACGACTTTGCATCCCTAAACCATTCGAAAACGAAGCGGATCTCCGCCGTGGATGTTGAACAGCATCTACGTGGCACGGGAAGACTGGCCCCCGTATCGACTTCTCTTCCAGTTCAGGAGAGAGATGGGTTCTGCAACGGCGCAAGCCGGAATCTATGGAACCCATAACACGCCGGCCCCTCGAAAGAGGGTGAAGACATAGTCAGTGCCTGCAGAGATGCAGGACTCACATGCGTGAGACAGTTCGGTCCCTATCCTCCGCGGGCGTAAGAGATTTGAGAGGAGCTGTCCCTAGTACGAGAGGACCGGGACGGACGCACCTCTAGTGTGACAGTTGTTCTGCCAAGGGCATGCTGTTTAGCTACGTGCGGATCGGATAAGCGCTGAAAGCATCTAAGTGCGAAGCCGACCTCAAGATGAGATCTCTCACCGGGTTAACCGGGTAAGGCCCCTTGCTAGACGACAAGGTTGATAGGCCGGAGCTGTAAGCACAGCAATGTGTTCAGGCGACCGGTACTAATAGGCCGAGGACTTGGTTTTGCTCGCGCTCGCTCTGGAGATTCCAGGGTCGCTGTTTCGCCTCGCAAGAGGCGGCAACGGCATGTTGAAAACTGAATACAGGTTTCCGGTGGCTTTAGCGAAGGGGACACACCTGGTCCCATTCCGAACCCAGAAGTTAAGCCCTTCAGCGCCGATGGTACTGCCCGGGAGACTGGGTGGGAGAGTAGGACGCCGCCGGGATTTCTCTAGGGGAAGCCGCCTTTCGGGGCGGCTTCTTCGCGTTATGGGGGCCGAAGGTTCGGAAGGTGCCAATCCGCGGGCTGGCGGACCTGCTAGCCCGCGGCGGCCTCATCTGCCGCAGGCGTTCGGGTGAACCGGCGCATTAGTGGCTAAAGCCCCTTCCACCGGCCTCCGATGGTCCTTACGATGACCCCCATGAAGAACCCTGGTCGGATCGCCATGATCCTGACGGTCGCTCTCGCAGTCGCGTTGGTGCCGGCGGCCTCGTTCGGTGCGACGAAGACGGTGACCGCGCGCTCTTCCGCGTGGGGGCCGGCGAAGGTCGAGATCGTGCGTGGCACCACCCTCGAGTGGGTGAACCCGAGCTCGTTCCTCGAGCACTCGGTAAAGGCGTACGGCGGCGGGTGGCGCTACAACGCGTACCTCGGTCCGGGAGGTGACGTCTCGAGGCGCTTCCGCGATCTCGGCAGGTTCAAGTACCGCTGCGAGATCCACTCCACCAAGGCCGCGGGTCAGCCTTGCGAGGGGATGTGCGGTGTCGTAAAGGTCGTTCGTCCCAGCTGATCCTGCTCGCTCAGCGGACCTCGAACCGGCTGACGTTGCGAGACTTCTCGAACGACCGCTCGACGTTGTCGAGCTCGTCGATGCCGCGCGACCAGGCTTTGTAGAACTTGATGTTCGTTCCCCGGCTGGGCCGCAGCTTCTCGGGCAGCGTGTAAACGACGGTATCGGCGCCGGCCCGGCGGATCCCCCACAGCTTCTTGTTGCACGGCCCGGGGACGAAGCCCCTCGCTTTCCGACTGAACCACCGGCACGAGCCGTTGGTCATCTTGGCCCGCAGCGCGACCTGCACCGTCTTCACGCCGGCGCCTTCATCTTCGCTGAACACCAGGATGTCCCGGACGTTGCGTGGCGAGTAGGTGTAGCCGTGCAGCGGCTGGTGGAACGCGGTCACCGGAGGCGTGGTGTCGGAGCTCGGCGTCTCGTCGTCGCTGATCACGACCTCTACCGTGGCGGGCTCCTGCAGCTCCGATCCGGCGGGGGCTTCGAGGGTGACGGTGAACGATTCCTCGCCCTCGGCGCTTCGGTCGTTGACAAGCGGGATCTCGATCGGCTTGCTGATGCGAGAACCCGCCGCGATCTCGATCATGCCTGTGGTTTCGGTGTAGTCGTCGCCCGAGACCGCGCTTCCGTCGCCGGTGGAATAAGAGACAGAGGTGGCGGTAGACGAGTCGCCGGAGCGGACGACGATCAGCTCGACGGTCCCGAAGTTCTCGAAGGTAGAGGTCGACGCCTTCGCGAACGAGAGCCGGGACAGTCCGTCGTTGTCGATGACCGTCACCGTTCCAGTGCGGTTGGCCGATAGCGCCATCCGGCCGGTTGCGTTGCTGAGCGCGACGTCGATGGTCTCGAGCGTCTCGGCCTCACCGTCGTCGATCACCGGGATGTCGATGTCTCCCGCGTCGATCGGCTCCCGGAACGTGATCGTGCGGGAGGTCGCGGTGTAGTCCTCCCCGGCCGTTGCAGTGCCACCTGTGGTTGAAGCGTCCACCGTCGCCTCCGAGCGACCGTGGCAGCAGCGTTCGGCGGTGACGGTCGCGAGGCCCGAGTTTTCGATCGCGAAGGTCTCGGTGCGCCGGATGAAGACGATGTCGTGGCTAGCCGGTGCTGCAGCCACCGCCGCGGTGGGCGCCATCAAACCGAACACAAGCACAGCCGCCACTGATCGCCGCAACGTTCCCCCTCGCTGGCCGCCGTTGGTCTCCGGCGCTAGATGCTAGTCCTAGAATGAGCGCATGAGGACCAAGATCTTCCGGCTAGCGGTGGTCGCGGCCGGAACCGCTGCTGTGCTGGTGGCGCCGGCGACTTCGTTCGCGAACCACACGGTGGTGAAGGCGACGGCGCGCGACACGTGGAACGACAGCTACAACCACGTGGTCCCAGGCACACGAGTCGTGTGGAAGAACCCCGCGCGTCTGAACGACACACACGACGTCACCGCCTACGGGCGCAACTGGGACAGGCAGGTAACGCTGCGGCCCGGCGAGTCCACGGCGAAGAGGTTCCGCAACACCGGGACTTACAAGTACCGGTGCCGCATCCACTCGCAGCTGAACAACGGCGAGTGCGAGGGGATGTGCGGTGTCATCCACGTCGCCAGATACTAGATAGCGCCTCCCGGGCGCATGGCGACTCCCCGTAAGCCTCCTCCGTCGCGGCGCGGCCAACCGCCTGCTGCACGCGCGGGCGGTCGCCGGCACCGGTCGGTGCAGCCGCGCCATCAGGAGCGCTCGCCGCAGCGGGAGGAGAGACGCTACGACGCCGTTCACCTGGACGACGCTCTGACGGCAGAGCTCCGGGCGACAGCGCGGCCCGGGAAGGGCGACATCCTCGTGAAGGTGTTCGCCGATGCGGTCGCCGCCTACGACGCTGGGGACCTGGAGGAGGCGATCCGGCTCGGGGAACAGTCGAAGCACATCGCGCTGCGCGCCATCCCGGCGCGTGAGTTCTTGGGTCTCGCTTACTACGCGGCGGCTAGATGGCAGGAGGCCGCGCGGGAGCTTGCGGCCTTCCGGCGGTTATCCGGATCGACCTCGCAGAACCCCGTGATCGCAGACTGCTACCGCGCGACCGGAAAGCCGGAGAAAGCGATAGAGATCTGCGACCAGATGCGGCCCGGCGAGGTCGAGCGAGCCGCGTTCTACGAAGGCAGCATCGTCGCCGCCGGCGCGCTCGCGGATATGGGCCGCGTCGAGGAGGCGGTCGAGCGCCTTCGATCACTGGACCTAAGGCCCGCTGTAGCCGAGGCTCACCACATCCGCGCCTGGTACGCGCTCGGAGACCTCCTCGAGAAACAAGGACGCTTCACCCAGGCGCGTGAGTGGTTCGAGGCCGTGGACGCGGCGGATCCCGATGCGACCGATGCCGCGGAGCGTGTGGCACGGCTGCGTGGCGGCAGCTCCTAACCCGCCTGGCGCGCTTTGTCCTTCTTGTCGAAGTAGCGCAGGTACCCCGAGACGTTCATCCGGTACGACGTCGTCAGCTCCATCCGCGCCGCGTCGGCGTCGGGTAGGCGACTCTCGAGCTCCTGACTTGCCGCGCGTTGAACTGCTGCGGTGACCTCGTCGAGATCGCTGGTCGACGTACGGGCCGCGTCCACCCACGTGGCCCATTGGTTCAGCACGTCGGACGCCTGCGAGCAGGCACCGTCAACGTCGCCGCCGGTTGGGCCGAAGTGGGTGAGCCACAGTGCGGTCGGACGGGTCCGGCGGATCTTCTCGATCGATCCAAGCGTGCGCTCGAGGTTGAACTCCGGCGGGGGAGTCGCCGGACGGAAAGCATCCACGCCCTGTGGGCTCACGCCGAGAGCGTCCCCGGTGAACATGATCCCAGTGTCGCTGTCGAGGAACGCGTGGTGGTGAGAGGCGTGGCCGGGCGTCTCGAACGCGGTGAGGGTGCGCCCGCCGAGGTCGATGGTGGCGCCGTCTCCGACGGTCTTGATGCGATCCGGGGCGATTGGATCGATCCCGCCCCACAAGCGCTCCATGTCGTCGCCGTAGATGCGCGAGGCGCTCGACCACAGCTTGGTCGGGTCGACCAGGTGTGGGGCGCCGACGGGGTGAACCGCGATCGTCGCGTCGGGGAAACGCTGCGCCAGCGTCCCGGCCGCACCTGCGTGGTCGAGATGTATGTGCGTGACGACGATCCAGTCGAGGTGATCTACGCCGGCGCCCTCGAGACCGGCGATCACGTTGTCGGCGACCGACTTCGGCCCGGTTTCCACCAGCGCGGTCCGCTCTCCCGCTATAAGGAACGACCCCGTTATCCCCTCCGCGCCGTGCATCTTCGTGTCGATGATGGTGGGCGCGCTCAAGCGTTCTCCTCACTGGGGCGGGTAGCGTGCTCGGGATGATAGCCCGCGCCGATCCTGAGGCGGTCCTGATCGTGAACCCCAACGCGGGACGCCTGTCGGAGTCGGTGCGCAACGATGTGATCGACGTGTTGAGGGCGCGGTTCCGGCTCGATGTCTACGCTACGACTGCGCGCGACACAGGTATAGCGATCGCGCAGGAGGTAACCGAGGGGGAAGGTCAGCTCGTGATCGCGTTCGGCGGCGACGGGCATGTGAACGAGGTTGCGAACGGGGTGGCCGGAACTACGTCCAGGATGGCGATCGTGCCGGGCGGAACGATGAACGTCTTCGCCCGCGCCCTCGGCCTGCCGCTCGACCCGTTCAAGGCGATCGATCATCTCGTCGCGTCGCTGGGACGAACCCCTCGCCGCGTGAACCTGGGACGGGTGGACGACCGTTACTTCACGTTCTCCGCCGGGTGCGGGTTCGACGCTGAGGCGGCCGAGCGCGTCGAACGCTACGTCCCGAACAAGAGGCGCTTCGGAGAGCTGTTCTTCTACTGGAGCGCGTTCCGGGTCCTCGCTGGGTCACACAGACACCGGAAGCCGACGATGACCCTGCGGGGCCCGTTCGGCTCCGAGCGAGTCGCGATGGCGATCGCATCGAACGCAGGCCCATACGCCTACCTGATCGACAGGCCGATCAGCGTGGCTCCTAACGTTCGGCTGGAAGCTGGCCTCGACGTCTTCGCGCTGCGATCGATGCGGATCGAGGCCTTCCCCATGTACGCGTGGCGTTCGGCCGTGGCGGGAGACCTGAGCGGGCACCCCGACGCCTTCTATGCGAGTGACCTCAACAGCTTCGAGCTAGAGGGGGATCGCCCGTTCAGCAGGCACGTGGACGGTGAGCCACTGTCGCCGAGGCGCTCCGCTCGGTTCGAGATCGTGCGGGATGCCCTGCGGGTGCAGATATGAGCATCCTGATCGTCGCCGGCGGCTCCGAGCTGGACGAGGCCATCGTGCGGCGGTTGATCGAGCAGGGTGACGACCCGCGGATCCTCGAACAGAGCTCTGGACGCAGGGACTTGTGGCGATCCCTGGGCGCTCATGTGGCCGTGGGAGATCCCGCGGATGCAGACCTTCTCGAGCGCGCTGCGCAGAACGTGCGAACGATCGTGGTCGCGGGTCCGGAGGTGGACCAGCTGGTGCTCGAAGCCGTCGTGGCGTCGGCTCCCAGAGCGGGCGCCGATCGGATCGTGGTGTGCGTGCCAGCGATCGGCGAGGCCGTCACGCGGCTGCTGCACGAGTCGACGTTGTCGTACGTGCTGATCGCGACGGGCCGCCGCGGCGTATTGCGACGGTCCACCGCCGCGCCCGAGCTTGTGGCGGAGGCGGTAGATGCGGCGGACGACCTCGACGGACACCCTCGGCTGGAGGTGAACCTGCGCGACGGCAGCGGTATGGAGGACCTGGGGCTGGTCGCTCGCGACGACTAGCGCCCGGACGGGGGCCGGCGGCATGGAATAACCTGGCTGCGGCAGGTGGACCGACTGGGGGAGGCGGGCGATGAGGTTCAACAACATCGGCAGCAGGCGCACGAGATCGAGCCTGGTGGCGGCAGTTGTTGCGAGCCTCGTCCTCGTGGGCGCGTCTCCCGCCTACGCGGCGGTTCCCGTTGCGTCCGTGTCCGATGTCACGGTCACGGAGGGGGACAGCGGCTCTACCTCGGCGGTGTTCACCGTAAGGCTCTCGACATCCGATGGGACGACCACGGTCACGTACACGACCGTCGACAACACGGCCGACGCGGGCTCTGACTACACCGGGACGAGCGGGACCCTCACCTTCGGCCCAGGGGAGACCCAGAAGACGGTCACCGTTCCGGTGCTCGGCGACGTCAGCGACGAGCGCGACGAGAGTTTCTTCCTCGCCCTGACGACGATCCAGAACGGGACCTTCGAGGGCGGCGACCCGAACGGCACCGGGACGATCCTCGACGACGACGCGACCCCGACGTTGTCGATCTCAGACGCCGCCGTCCCCGAGGGAAACAGCGGAACCACCACCGCGACCGTCACCGTCTCGCTGTCGGCCCCGAGCGGGGAATCCATCACGGTGGACTTCACGACCGCGGACGGGACCGCGACCTTCGCCGGGTCCGATTATCACGAGACGAGCGGGCGCCTCGTCTTCGCGGCCGGCGAGACCGCGAGGACGATCACTCTCACGATCCTCTCCGACACCATCGATGAGAACGACGAGAACTTCTTCGTGAACCTGTCGGCGCCGGTGCGTGCGACCATCGCGGACGGCAGCGCGACGATCACGATCCTCGACGATGACGACCCGGGGCAGAACCCGCCGGGGCCGGATCCCACGATCTCCATCACCGACGCGTCCGCGACGGAGGGCAATACAAGCACGGTCCAGACCACGGTCACCGTGTCGCTGTCGGAGGCGAGCGCCGAGGAGGTGACGGTCGATTTCGCCACGGCGGACAACACCGCAACCTTCGCCGGCTCCGACTACCACTCCCAGAGCGGCCGTCTCGTGTTCGCGTCGGGGGAGACCAGCAAGACGATCACGCTCACCGTCGTCGGGGACACCGTCGACGAGCCCAACGAGACCTTCTTCGTCAACCTGACGCAGCCGACCGGCGCGTCTCTCGCGGACTCTCAGGCGACGGTAACGATCCTCGACGACGACACCACGACGACACAGCCTCCGCCGGCGTCCGGCGCGACCCCGTCGATCTCGATCTCCGACGTGACCGTCAGCGAGGGCGACACAGATGAGACGAAGGTGACCGTCACGGTCTCTCTGTCGTCGCCGAGCGACACGAACGTGACGGTCGATTTCACTACGGCCGACGGCACCGCCACCTTCTCGGGATCCGACTACTGGAGCACCAGCGGCCGCCTCCTGTTCGGCCCCGGCGACACGACTCGCACGATCACGGTGACGGTGGTCGGCGACGTAGTCGACGAGGCCGACGAGCGCTTCTACATCGATCTCTCCAACGCCGCGAACGCGACGATCGGTGACGGCCGGTCGACGATCACGATCGTTGACGACGACGGGGCCACGACACCTCCGGGCGGCGGCACTCCCTCGATCTCGATCACCGACGCAACCGTGCAGGAGGGGAACGCAGACACAACCGTCGCGACCCTGACGCTGACGTTGTCGGCCGCCAGCACGGAACCGGTCTCGGTCGACTTCGCCACCGGCGATGGCACCGCAACCTTCGAGGGCGGTGACTACTACGAGACCCGGGGCCGCTTGTTCTTCCAGCCGGGGGAGACGACGGAGACAATGCAGATAACCGTGAACGGGGATCTGGTGGCGGAGGGTGACGAGGTCTTCTACGTGGACCTGACGAACGCTGTGAACGCGACGGTCGCGGATGCGCGCAGCGTGCTCACGATCCTGGACGACGACGCGCCGGATGGCAGCCGGACGACGCTCTCGATCCGCAAGGGGTCACAGCGTGTCGTAGCTCGGGGCCAGGTCATGCCTCCTCACCCGGGAACCCGGATCCGGGTCGTTCTGAAGAAGCGGCGCGACGGCCTCTTCCGCACGTTCGCGCTGAAGCGGCCGACGCTCAGCGAGGCCCTGGACCGCGATGGCGACGGCATCTTCGAGAGCACGTACCGAGCGCGCTTCAGCCGTCCGGGTAGGGGACGCTGCTTGATCAAGGCAATCTTTCCCGGCGACGCCGACCACACAAGAAGCGTCGCGGTCCAGCGGTTCCGCTGCTAGCCGGCCCGCATCCTGCCGCTATGCAGGGCGAGGGAAGCTCCGCCTGAAGCGACCTCGCACCGCCGGCAGCGCGTCGCTACCTCGACGGCGGCACCGGCGGATCGCGTGGCTTGAGGTCAAGCAGCGCGGGCTGCTAGACCAACTCGGCTTCGCCGAGGTATGCCTCGCTGATCTCGTGCACGTCGAAGGCGCCCTCCGAGCGCGCCTTCGAGTAGATGATCGTGCCCTTCTCCATGACGAAGACGCGATCCGCGATGTCGAGAACGCCCGCGTTCTGCTCCACGAGGAAGACGGTCGTGCCGTCCTGGTTGATCCGCTTTGCGACCTCGAACACCGTCAGCGTGAGCTTCGGCGACAAGCCGAGCGAGGCTTCGTCGATCAACAGGAGCTTCGGGCGGGCCATCATGCCGCGGGCGACCGCCAGCATCTGCTGCTCTCCACCGGAGAGCGTGCCCGCGAGCTGCGTCCATCGCTCTCGCAGGCGGGGGAAGTACTCGACGGCTTGCTCGACGATCTCGCGGGTGCCCTTGCGGTCCTTCTTGTAGGCCCACGCACCGAGGCGGAGGTTCTGGGCGACCGTGAGTTGCGGGAAGACGCGCCGCCCCTCGGGCACGAGCGCGACGCCCTGCGCGACCAGCTTGCGAGGGTCCACCCCGGTGATGTTGTTTCCGTTCAGGGAGACCGTCCCCGACCACGGCTTCAACAGTCCCGCCAGCGCGAGCACCAACGTCGTCTTGCCGGCGCCGTTCAAGCCGAGCAACACCGCGGTCTCGCCCTCTTCGACGTCGAGCGAGATCCCGCCGAGAACGGGGAGCGACCCGTAACCGGCCTTTAGGTCGCGGACCTCAAGCAGTGACACCGGCGGGCTCCTCCTGCGGCTCCGTGTCCTCGGACGGCACCTCGCCGCCGAGGTATGCCGCTACGACTTCGGGGTGGTTGCGCACGGCCTGCGGCTTCCCCTCGGTCAGTACCTTCCCGAAGTTCAGCACGTAGACGTAGTCGCAGACGTTGACCACGAGCGGGACGTGGTGCTCGATCATGAGGACCGTCAGGTTCAGGGTCTGACGGAGCTTCAACAGACGCTCTCCGAACTCGTGCGCCTCGTCGGGTCCCATGCCCGAAGACGGCTCGTCCAACAGGAGGAGGTCCGGGTCGGTAGCGAGGACCGTGCCCACCTCGATCAGCTTGAGAGTCCCGTAGGGGAGCCCATCCAGCTGCGAGTCCGCGAGGTGCGCGAGTCCGATGAAGTCCAGGACCTCCATCGCGTTCACCTTCAGCCTGCGCTCTTCGGCGAACGAGCGTGGGACGCCGATCAATGCCCCCCACGCGCCGTAGCCGATGCGGGAATGCTGCGCCACCATGAAGTTCTCGAGGACCGTGAGCCCGCGCACGAGCCCGATGTTCTGGAAGGTCCGGCCGATGCCCAGCGCGGTCCGGCGGTGCGTCGGCAACAGCGAGATGTCGCGGCCGCGATAGATGATCTTGCCCGTGTTGGGCGTGTAGGCGCCCATGATGCAGTTGAACAAGGTGGTCTTGCCGGCGCCATTCGGCCCGATCAACCCGACGATCTCCCACTCGGGCACGTTCACGTTCACGCCCTCGAGCGCGACGAGCCCGCCGAAGCGGATCCCGGTGTCCTGCACCTCGAGAACGGCCGTCATCAGGCGTCCTCCTTCTCGCGGCCCGCGCTGCCGACCGGTTCCTCTGGCTGAGCCGCAAGCGCGGGAGCTGCGTCGCTGCGGATCTCTTCCGTGGATGCCTCCGTCGGAGCCTCCTCGTTCTTGTGCAGGCCGAGCTTGGCGAGGAGGGCCCCTTTCTTGTGGCCGTGGCCTCCCTTGTGGTGCCCGTGGCCCTCGGGGTGCATCGAGAACTTCTGGCCCCTCAGCCATCTCGTGATCGGAGAGAGTTGCTCGGCGATGCCGCCGGGGAACTGGATCATCGTCAGGATGGCGAGTGCCGCGCCGACGACGATAGTTACCTGCCCGAAGGCGCGTCCGCTTTCCACAACCCTTTCTTCGAGCCAGTGGATCTGTTCCAACAGGAAGGGGAACAACGCGAAGAAGGCCGAGCCGATCACTACGCCCGTCCGGTTGCCCAGGCCGCCGACGACGACCATCAGGACCCACAGGAGCGCGATAGCGAAGTTGAAGTCGTTCGACACCACGTTCTGCGTGTGGAACGCGAGTAGTCCGCCGCCGAGGCCCGCGAACAGCCCTGACAAGATGAACGCGAGCGTCTTGTACGCCGTGACGTTGATGCCGTATGACGCCGCGACGGGCTCGGAGTGTTTCACCGAAAGGACCGCCCTGCCCACCTTCGAACGCAGCAGGCGCCAGTCCACGAAGATCACGAGCGCCAGGAACGCGTAGCAGAGGAAGGCGTAGGCGCGGTCGGTGGTGAAACCTTCTGGGCGGGGTGCAGGCATCCCGGCACCGCCGCGGGTGAGGAACGGGATCTCGAAGATCGAGCGCTCCGCCATGAACCCGTAGGACAGCGTGATCAGCGCAAGGTACAAGCCCTTGATGCGCAGGGCGATCAGCCCCAACAGCAGGGCCGCGACGCCACCGCTCAGGACACCGAAGCCGATGCCCGTGGCGAAGGCTCCGAACGAGCACTCGTTCGCGACGCACCCGGCTTTCTCAGTGACGTAGTAAGCCGACACGAACGCGGCGATGCCGACGAATCCATGGTGTCCCAGCGATACCTGACCCACGTATCCCAGCACCACGTTGAGCGAGAGCCCTATGACCGCGTAGATAGCGGCGAGCGCGAACCGATCCGCCCAGAACTGTTCGATGGTAGCGGTGCGCCAGATGATCCCACCGAACACCAGCGCGAGAACCGCGAGCCGCACCACCCACCCCTGTGCGCTCGGACGCCAGCGCGCAGGGGCGCGGGAGATCGCGGGGGCCGATACGGTCTCGGCGGCCGTGGCCGTCATGCCTCCCTCCCGAGCAGGCCCTGGGGTCGTGCGAGCAGGACTATCAGGAGCGCGAGAACCACGGCCACGTCGGGCATGCCCTTGATGATGTCGCCGAGCAACTTCGCCTGAACGCCGTCGCCGATGAAGTAGTGACCGCCCGCCCAGTTCGACAGCGAGCCGATCAGGCCGACGATGATCCCTCCGACGAATGCGCCGGGAAGGCTGGTCATCCCGCCGATGACGGCTCCGGTGAACGCCGGGATCAGCACACCGGTCGTCATCGCGCCTGGAGTCAACACCGTCAGCGGCACGTAGAGGACGCCTGCCACGGCACCGAGGAACGCAGCAGAGCCCCAGATGAAGCGAGACATCCTCTCCACGCCGATGCCCACGACACGGGTTGCGAAACTGTCTTGGGAGATGGCCAGCACGGCGAGTCCGAGATCGGTCTTCGAGAAGAAGTAGGCAAGCCCCGCGGCCATCCCCCCCATCACGAGCAGGATCAGGATCCGCTGCGGTTCGAGGGTGAACGCGAAGATCTCGAAGCTCTCGCGGCCGAAGATCGACGTCACCATCGGCGGCAGCGACTTCGCCTCGGGAAGGAAGGCGAGCACCTCGACGCCGATCGCGAGCAGGGCGAAGGCGATCGTGGCCACGAGCAGGATCACCCTCGGCGAGTTCAACAGCGGCCGAACGACGATCCGCTCCATGATCAAGCCGATCAGGACCGTCAGTGCGATCGCGATAACGGCCGCGGCCACGTAGGGGACCTTCGTCGGGAACCTCTGCTCGACCATCATGAACACCAGGAAGGCGGCGATCGTCCCGAACTCGCCCTGTGAGAAGTTGAAGACCCGGCTGCCCTTGTAGACGAGAACCAGGCCAAGCGCTACCAGACCGAACACAGCTCCCTGCGACAGGCCGATGATCACGAACGCGTTGGGACCTGTTGGGTCCCCCGCACCGAGCGCGAGGATGACCGCAACGAGCGCGATTACGACCCCGACAACGATGGCGCTCTTCATGATTGCGCCGAAACTACCTCAGGCACGCCTGAGAGTGCCAAATCCTAGAAGTCGGTCGCGTTGGCTTGGACCGTGTGCCATCTCCCTGTGCTGCAGCGGGCCTCGAGCACGTGCACCGCGCTCCCACCGAAGTGGTCGCCAGAGCTGAAGCTGATCGGCGGGAACACGTCGGTCTTGAGGTTGCGCGTCTTCTCCGCAGCGGCGACGAAACCGCCTCTGGTGAGGTTCGGTCCGGAGCGCTCGAGCAGCGCGGCAGCGACCTGGCCGGCTCCCCAACCCACGTACATGAAGTCGTCTCCGGCGCCCTCCTCGGGGAAGATCGCTTTCACGGCTTTCTCGAAGTCGGGCGAGTAGCGGTTGCGGTCGATCCAGGCCTGGAACGGAGAGAAGAACTTGGCCCCGTCGATCGTCCCGTTGCGACAGCCGACGTTGGCGACGGTGTCGAAGGTCATCGTGATGCCGACCCCCATCCACTGGGGCGTGTAGTTCTGCGTCCGCGCTGCTTGGAGGACCTGCAGCCACCACACCGGCGATGCGAGGACGTAGACGTTGTCGATGCCGGCGGTCTTCATCTCCTGCACCACCGACTGTGCCTCCGTGGTCCCGGCTCCCTTGCTGACGGCACGGTCGTAGGCGAGGCGGGCGCCTTTATCCGCCATGGCGCCGGCGAAGGCGTCGTGGGCATCCTGGAAGTTCGGCGTATCGAAGCGCAGCATCCCGTTCTGCTCGCCCTTGGCACCCAGCTTGTTGATCGCGTAATCTGCGAGCAGCGGCCCCTGCTCTGCGTAGGTGAGGCTGATCGCGAAGTAGTTCGGGAGGCCGTCGAGCCCGATCTCGGTGACGCCGGCGGAGCTGTAGGGGACGCCGACGCTGGCGGCATACCGGGCACAGGCCTGGATCTGGTCGGTTCCGGCCACGCCCGAGAGCGCGAACACCTTGTCCTTCTCGACCATCTCCTTGCACACCGCAACCGCCTGTGACGGGTTGTAGTTGTCGTTCTTCAAGATGATGTCGACGTTGCGCCCGTGGATCTTCTTGTTGTTCTCCTGCAACCACCTGAAGTACAGCTCCGCGCCCTTCTGAGCAGAGTCCGACGGCACCGGGGCGGCGCCCGTAAGGGGGGCATGGCTGCCGAGCAGGATGCTGGAGCTGGTTACGCCGGTGGCGTCGCTGCCTCCGGTGGACCCGGTCGCGCCTTCGCTCGTCCCGGGGGTGTCTCCCGCGGTCCCGCCGGTGGTCCCGGCGGCGCCTGTGGTCCCGCCGGCCCCCGTGGTACCTCCGAGCGAGCCGGAGCCGCCGGTCGCGAGGCCGGAAGAGTCGGTGCCGCCGAGCGCGCTGGCGTCTCCGAGCACCTCGCCGGTCTCCGAGTCGACGATCTTTCCGTCGACGATCTCAGTGCCCGGGGGAAGGCCACCTCCCGCGGCGAGCCCGGCCTCGTACACCCCCTCCTTCTGTCCACACGCGGCGGCAGTCATCAGCAGCAGCGCCACGAACGCCATGAGCTTGATCTTCGGGGGGTGAGTCGTCACTGCCTTCATCCCTTCTTCGTGAAGTTGAGCTTGCCCGTGAGTGCGCCGATCTTCTGCTTCGCCGCGGTGAAGCCCGCAGCGAGAGGTGCAAAGGGGGACGTCGTGCCTGACCCCGACGCCGCTCCTCCGTTTCGCTCCGCGTTCAACCTCTGGATCTGAGCGAGCACGCCGTTCGGACGGATGCCGGTGGCGCTCTCCAACACGATCGAACGGACCATGGAGAAGCCGATGATCCCGGCGAGGACGGCCAGCCACACGTAGCCGGGCATCTTGATCGGCTCCGTCTCGGCGCCGGCGACCTCTAGCGGGAGCTCTTCAGCGGCCGCGGGGGCCTCGCCCTCAGTGCCTTCGGCACCGGTGGTGCCGCCCACGCCGCCCGTGGCGGTCCCGGTGCCGAGCGTGCTGGTCCCCGTGTCACCGAACCCCGTGGTCCCGGTGGTATCGCCGAACGATCCGGTGGTGCCGGTGGTGCCGGTCGTCGGCGGTACGGGAATCGTTGGAGTCTCACCCGGGATGAACGAGATCTCGGTCTCGATGCCGGGGATGTTGCCCGCCTCGAACTTCGGCCCCGTGAGAACGACGCGCCAGGTGTCGTTCGGGTCGCCCCGGTCCGCTTCCTTCTCCGGCGCGTGGCCGACCAACATCACTGCGGTGGTGGTCGACAGCTCCTTGACCCACCCCTGCGCGAACTTCGTGAGGTCGAAGGTCCAGACGTGCTCGACGCCGCCGTCTTTCGTCTTCACCTCTTTGCGCTTCGCGACCGGATCCGTATCGGAGCAGGTGAATCGCGGTGCTTCTTTGAAGGGCCGTCCCTCGCCCTCCGTCAGGAAGCCCTCGATGATGCACGCCTGGAGCTCCTTGCCTTCGACGTTGATCGGATCCGTCTCTTCGCAGTACCGGTCGCTGGGGCCGCCCTGTCCACCCTGTCTCTCGTAGCAGCCCGCCTTCGCCTCGAGGAACGTCGCGGTGAACTTCTGCACCTTGGAGCCGAGCGGGATCAGGCTCATGTCGAAGCCGACAGCGGAGATCTTGTTCTGCTCCTCGGGCTCGTAGTTGCCGTTCCGCACCTCGATCGGCAGACGCCCCTCTGCGCAGGTACCTGGGATCGCCCCTAGCGAGCCTGGGATAGAGGGGCAGAAGGGATTGGGGCTCTCCACCGTGTAGGTGTTACCGAGGGGGTCCTTCTCCTCCCGGCTGACCTGGTCCTGGCCGTACCAGGCGACGGTATTGACCGTGATCTCGGTTGTCTTCGCGAAGGCGGGGCTCATCGCGAGCACCAGGATGCCGCTCACCAGCGCGCTGAGAGCTACGTAGAAGGTCTTCCGCTTGTCTGGCACTCATCCCTCCGGACTGTTCAGGCGCCTGGCGCAGGCGCCGCTTTCTGGCCGCTATGTCGTGGTTCGACCGATCTGCGGCGCATCCTCCCCGAACCTCAGAGATTAGCACCGCACCTTTTTACTTCGCCGCATGGATGGTCCTTTGCTACGCTGTAGGCAGTGAAACGTCTTCGCGCCATCTGGGATTCCCTCGCGGGCGACGCCGACCGCAGAGTCCGCCTCGGCCGCCTTCTCGGCCTCGTCTTTATGACCGCCGGGTTCGTCGTCATCGGTTTCGCGTGGGAGGGCTCGGCGAGCATCAACTTCGTGCAGGGCCAGATGCCATACCTGCTCTCGGGTGGCTTCATGGGCCTTGGGCTCATCGTCACCGGCGCCACGCTTCTCCTGCTGGCGACGGTACGGTCGGAGCGTGAGGTAACGAGCAAGCAGTTCGACGAGATGTTGAGGTTGCTGGGGCGCAACCTCAACCGGTTGTCGATCTCTTCGAACGGCGCGGGGGCCGCGGGTGTCAACGGGCAGGTGGTCGCCGGGGCAACGGCGTTCCATCGCGCCGAGTGCAAGGTCCTCGAGGGCAAAGAGGGCCTGTCGACGGTCACCGTGGAACAGGCCGAGGCCGAGGGTCTGACGCCGTGTCGTGTGTGCAGCCCGCCCCACACCGAGAGGAAAGAGGAACCCGCGCCCACGAGCGCCAACGGTGGGAAGACGGAGGTCCTGACGCCTGCGAGCGACGGTGGCGCTAGCTCAGGGAGTGAAAAACCAACCCCGTAACTGCTTTGGGCCAGAAGTAGCTCGCCTTCTGTGGCATCCGCTCTCCTGAAGAGGCGACGTCGACCACCTGCCTCGCGGCGACCGCCCTCAACAGGATCCCCGCATCCCACTCTCCCGCACGCACCGAAGCCAGGATCTCGTTCGCGTCGCGCGAGAACCTGAGCTCCGGCTCCGCCTCGCCGAGCACGGCGGGAAGAACGACCTCGTGCAGAGCGACCACGTCCAAAGCGCGCCACGAGGCGTGGCGCGGCCCTGCGGCCGCGATGACGTCGGCGTCGCCCACGCGGGCGAGGTAGGAGCCGTCGGCGAACGCGAAGACGAAGGAGTGATCCGCGTCATCCCGCTCGAGGACGGACGAGGCTTGCTGCGCGTCCACCGGCTCGGCCGCGAATCGCTCCGTCAGCACCTTCGCGATCGCTTGCTTCGAGGCCGGTGCTCGGAGAGCGCGGTGATAAGGCAGAACGACCAGATCCTCGGAGTCTGCGTCGACGCAGAAGCACAGGATCGAGCCGTGATCGCCCGAGGCCTCCCGCGCGCGCTGCTCTTCGTGGAAGGCGAGGGCGGTCTCATAGCGGTGATGCCCGTCCGCTATGACCAGCGGCCCGCGAGCGACGGCACCGGCCAGCATCTCGCGCTCCGCCGGAGCGGTGATCACCCACAGCCGGTGGAGGATTCCCGCCTCGTCCTGGAAGCGCGCTTGCGGCGGCCGGTTCTCGAGTGAGGTCAGGAACGGCGCGATGCCGCCGCCCCCCCGGTAGATCGCGTAGATCGGAGAGATGTTCACGGGACACGCCCGCATCAGGGCGAGCCGATCCTCCTTCGGGCCCGCCATCGTCCGCTCGTGTGGCAGCACCCCGGAGTCGCGGCCGAAGGCCTCGAGCTCTAGCGCGCCGAGCACGCCCGCGACACGGTGGAGAGCGCCGTCTTCCGTCGAGAAGTCCTGCCGGTAGACATACAGCGCATCGACGTCCTCTTCGGCCAGCACCCCTTCGTCGACCCAGCGTGTGAACGTCGTTTGGACCTGCGCGTATCTCTCGGTGCCCTCACCGTCGGTGCGCGCCAGCTCGAGACGCACCGCGTTGTGCTCGTGGCGCTCGTAGAGGCGCGACTGCTCCTCGGGCGAGATCACGTCGTAGGGCGGGCACACGACTGCGCCGAGCTCGCTCGTCGCGTACCTGATCCCGCGGAAGGCCCGCAGCGTGGGCAAGCTAGTAACGCCAGCCGGGGCGGAGCAGATGATGCGGTCGCTGCGGCCGGCCTCCGAGCAAGAGGATCCCAAGGGCGCCGAACACGAAACCACCGACGTGTGCCATCCAGGCGACGCCGCTGTGTTCGCCGACCCCGGCGATGTCGGGACCGCCGATCAAGAACTGATAGACGAACCACAACCCGAGCACGACGAACGCGGACATCTGGATCACGGTCCAGATGATGACGATCGGCACCAGGACGTTCACCTTGTGGCGCGGGAACAGGATCAGGTACGCGCCCATGACCGCGGCTACCGCGCCCGACGCCCCGACCGCCGGCACGTACTGGCCGATGCCGCCGCAGCCCTGGGCCGCGCCGCCGAGGCAGGCCTGGACCGCGTCGGAGGGCAGCGCCTCCAAGCGAAGCGTCCACAAGACGTGGGCCAATCCCGCCGCGAGCCCGCCGAGCAGATAGAACGCCACGTACTTCACCCGTCCGAGGTAGTCCTCGATGTTGTTGCCGAAGACCCACAGGAACAGCATGTTGCCGCCGAGGTGGAGGAACCCACCGTGCAGGAAGGTCGAGAACAGCAACGCCCACACGAACTCCGACAGCGTGGGCTCGGCGATCTCCGGGGGGAAGAAGTCCGCCGGGCATTCGTCGGCGAGTTGGCAGGGAACCGGAGCGTTCTCGTAGAAGTACTGCGTCGCCTCGGGACTCGTGCCGAAGCCAGGTTCCACGAAGAAGAAAACCAAGACGTTGATCGCGATGAGAGCGATCGTGACGACGGGGAAGTTCCTGGTGGGATTCGCATCCGAGATCGGGATGAGGGCGAGCACCGGGGGAGTATAGGTTCCGAGCACCAACGAACCAGGGGGGAGGTACAGCGTGCTCGACGAGCTTCGGCGCGTCGCGCTTTTCAGCTCCGGTGTAGCCGAGCTCACCAGATACCGCGCCGAGCAGTTGGTGAAGGACCTCGTCAAAGCGGGGGACGTCCGGCGCGAACAAGCCTCGACGATCGTCCGGGATCTGATGGAGACGTCGAAGTCGAGCCGCCAGGAGCTGATCCGCTTCATCCGCTCCGAGATGCAGACGCAGGTGGGAGCGCTTGGCTTGGCCGACCGGCGCGAGGTGGATCGACTGGAACGGAGGGTCGCGCGTCTGGAGGCCGAGCTCGCGGCGGCGAGATCCTCGACACCGTCGGGCCAGAAGACGACCTCGAAGAAGAGCACGGCGAAGAAGGCGGCGGCGGGCGGCCCGCGCAAGTCCACCGGTACGAGAACGCCCGCGAAGAAGCCCACGGCGAAGAAATCCACCGCGAAGAGGTCGACGGCCTCGAAATCAACGTCTTGATGGATCCTCATCGTCATAATCGAGTCATGGCTGATGACACCTTGGATCTGACCGACGACATCGCTGCTGCCGCGCTCGTCGAGCTCGAACGTGGAGCCGGGTCGGGCGATGAGGCGCGGCTCCAGATCCTGGAGGAGCTTTATCGCTCTCTCGAAGGACACCTCGACGCATCTGGATCAGACGCGCTCAGGTAGGGGCCTCTCCTCACAACGTCTGACCCGCTCGTGAGCAAGCCGGCGCGCCTCGACGCCGAGCTCGTGCGGCGAGGGCTCTTCCGCTCGCGTTCCGAGGCCAAGCGGTCGATCGAC
Organism: Actinomycetota bacterium; assembly: GCA_030776625.1. Lineage (NCBI taxonomy): Bacteria > Bacillati > Actinomycetota > Actinomycetota bacterium. Next base: position 169,441 of record JALYHL010000003.1, read on the forward strand.
GCGGGACGTGTGTTGGTGAAGGGGCTTCCGGCGGATCGTGCCGCGACCCTCGTCACCCCGTCGGACCCGATTTCGCTGGCGGAGGAGGCGCCGCGGTTCGTATCGCGCGGAGGAGAGAAGCTCGACGGCGCGCTCGCTCGCTTGCAGGTAAAGGTCGAGGGGCGGCGATGGCTCGACGCCGGGGCCTCCACCGGAGGCTTTACGGATCGGCTGCTGCAAGGTGGTGCCGCCGCGGTGGCCGCGGTCGACGTCGGGTACGGGCAGTTGGACTGGAAGCTCCGCAACGACCCTCGCGTCGTCGTGATCGAGCGGACGAACATCCGCTTCCTCCGGCGCGGCGACCTCCCCTTCGCGCCGGATGGCGTAACCGCCGATCTTTCTTTCATCTCGCTTACCGTTGTCTTGCCCGCGCTGGCCGCCGTCGCGGGGGATGGCTGCGACCACGTGTTGATGGTCAAGCCTCAGTTCGAGGTTGGGAGAGAAGCCGTCGGCAGAGGAGGCGTGGTGCGGGATCCGGACCTGTGGCGAGCCGCGGTCGAAAAGGTGGTGATGGAGGCGCGCGAGCTTGGGCTTGGCCTCGTAGGTGTGGCTCCGTCGCTGCTTCCGGGACCGGCGGGGAACCGGGAGTTCTTCGTGCACCTGCGAGCGGGTCGCGAGCCGGACCCGGACGCCATCGACCGAGCCATCGCCGAGGTGTCCGCGTGACGATCAAGCGGCTTTCTCTAGTTACCCACGATGGCAAGCCGGCCGCCGTCGAGATGCGCCGCGTCCTGACCGAACTGGCCGCCGCGAAAGACATCTCGATCCAAGACGACGATCCCGATCTCGTCGTCGCGCTCGGAGGGGACGGAACGGTTCTTCGCGCCGCTCAGGTCGCTCACGCGGCCGACGCGCTGCTGCTCGGGATCAACCTGGGCACGATGGGCTATCTGACTGAGGTGGAGGGGGATGCTCCCGCAGACGCGCTCGAGTGGGTCCTGCGCGGCGACTTCGAGGTGGATGCGCGCATGATGTTGCAGTGCGAGCTCATCACGGGCAGCGAAACGCGCGAGTTCGTCGGGTTGAACGAGGTCCTCGTGGAGCGCGCGTCCCGTCGACGGCTGGTCAGGCTGGAGGTGACGCTTGGCGGAGAGTCGCTGGCGGCTTTCAACGCCGACGGGCTGATCGTCGCGACGCCCACGGGGTCCACCGCTTACGCGCTCAGCTCCGGCGGACCGATCGTGTCGCCGCGGGCCGCCTGCCTCGTCCTCGTGCCGGTGAACGCGCACATGATCTTCTCGCGCCCTTTCGTCCTGTCGCCCGACGAGACCGTCGAGATCCGGCTCGGTGAGGAGGGGCAGACGGCCTCGCTCGTGCTGGACGGCGCGGAAGGCTGTGATTTCACCACCGGATCGACCATCCGCGTTCGCCGCCACCCTCAGCCGCTGAGATTGGTGCGGCTGCCGGGACCCGGATTCGTCCAGAGGTTGCGGACGAAGCTGGACCTTCCGCACTGAGGCTCGCGACCGCCCAAACCTCCCGGCCACGCGGTGCTCCCCGTAGGATTCGCGGGTGCTGAGAGAGCTGATCGTTGAGAACCTCGGCGTGATCGAGCGAGCCGAGCTCGAGCTGGACCCGGGCGGCAGCGCTCTCACCGGAGAGACCGGAGCGGGCAAGACGCTGCTGGTCTCTGCGCTGGGGCTCCTCCTCGGCGGCCGCGCCGACCGTTCTCTGATCCGGCATGGTGCCGCCGCAGCGCGCGTGGAGGCGCGCTTCCACCTTGTAGCGGGACACCCCGCGCTTGCTGCTTTGGAGGATCAGGGCCTCGTGGAGCCCGGCGACATCGAGGTCGTGATCTCGCGCACCATCGCCGAAGCCGGCGGAAAGGTGCGGATCAACGGGCGTCTCGCTGCGGCGTCGCTGCTCGCGGAGGTAGGGCCTCTTCTGGCGGAGATCGCAGGGCAGCACGAGCAGCATCGGCTCGGCTCCAAGCGGTATCAGCTGGAGCTGTTGGATGCGTACATCGGCGGCGACGCGTTAGGACTCGCGCGGGAGGTCGCGGAAGCTGTCCGGCAGGCCAGCGCCGCGCGCAGGACGGTCGACGAGCTCGAGACGGGAGCGCGCGAGAGGGAACGAGAGCTCGACGTCCTCCATTACGAGATGCAAGAGATCGAGGCGGCAAGCCCCGGCGCGGGCGAATCGGACGAGCTTCGCTCGGAGGCGGCGCGCCTGGAGCACGCGGAGGCGATAGCGGCGGCCGTAGCCGTGGCTCGCGCCGCGTTGGAAGACGAGGGAGGCGCGCTCGACCGCCTGCGCGAGGCAGGCGTCGCTCTCTCGCGGGTGACCGACCGCGACCCTTCGCTGGAGCCCTTGGTCGCGCGGCTCGACCCCGTCGTGGTCGAGCTGGATGACGTAGCCCGCGACCTCGCACACTGCCTTCCCTCTCTTGATCCGGACGCTCTGGAGGTGGTGCGGCAGCGACTCGCGACGTTGACACGACTGCAACGCAAGTACGGTGTCGACGACGCAGACGTGCTGGCTTATCTCGAACGCTGCAGAGCCCGCGCCGCGTCGTTAGAGGGCGCGTCCTCGGACATCGACCGGTGCGTGGCGGAGGCGGAGAAGCACGAGGCTCGTGCCCGTTCTCTGGCTGAGGAGCTGTCACGGCTGAGGGCCGCGGCGGCACCGCGTCTCCAGAAAGAGATAGAGGACATCCTCGGCTCCCTCGCTATGGCGGGCACGCAGATACAGATCGCGCTTCAACCCGCGGAGCTGTACGAAGGCGGGCTCGAGACGGTCGAGCTGCGCGCTGGTTCCGCGGGACATCCTCCACGGCCCATAGCGAAGGTCGCGTCGGGGGGTGAGCTGTCGCGCATCGCGCTTGCGCTCAGGCTCGCGACGGGACGAGGGACGCCTTCGGCTCCAACCGTCGTGTTCGATGAGGTCGACGCCGGGATCGGTGGCGAGGCAGCGCGGGCCGTCGGGCGGGCGCTCGCCGATCTGGCGCGTGGGAGCGGCATCCAGGTCTTGGTGGTCACGCACCTTCCTCAGGTCGCGGCATTCTTGAACTCGCACCATCGGGTCCAGAGGGTGCTGTCGGGCGGCGCGGCATCGGCGACGGTCGAGCCTTTGACCGGCAAAGCCAGGGTCGAGGAGCTCTCGCGCATGCTCGCGGGGCTCCCTGAGAGCGACACCGCGCGCGAGCACGCGCAGGAGCTCTTGGAAGTCGCGGGCAGAGCGTGAAGAAACTTCTCGGCCGCGACAGCCCCGACGTCGTCGACGGCGCGATCCGCGGTCGCGCGCGCGTCGGCAGGAGGACCAAAGACCTAACTCACACGCTGCAGCCGGGTGACATAGCGGTCATCGACCACGAGGACATAGATCGCATCGCCGCCGAGGGCCTGGTCGCCAAGCAGGTGAAGGCGGTGGTGAATGCGTCGCGCTCGTCCACCGGGCGGTACCCGAACCTCGGCCCCCTTCTTCTCTGCACGGCGGGGCTGCACGTGATCGACGAAGCGGGTTCGGATGTCATGAACATCGTCGACGGGACGAAGGTCGTGTTGCAGGGCGGTCGCATCCTGCGGATGAACGGCGACGGCGCGATGGAGATAGGCCGCGGCAAGGTGCTGACCGTCGAGGAGGCCGAGAAGACCCTCGATCTGGCGAAGCAGTCGATCGCAGTCGAGCTGGAGCGGTTCGCAGAGAACACGATCGGCTACATAAAAGACGAGCGAGACGTGCTGCTGGAGGCGGCCCGACTCCCGGAGGTGAAGACCGACTTCCACGGCCGCCATGTGCTCATCGTGGTGAGGGGCTACGACTACAAGGACGATCTCGCGGCCCTCGGCGCTTACGTGCGGGAGGTCCGGCCTCTGCTGATAGGGGTCGACGGAGGGGCCGACGCGCTGATGGATGTGGGCCTGAAGCCCGACATGATCATCGGCGACATGGACTCGGTCACGACGCAGACGCTGTTGTCGGGGGCCGAGCTCGTCGTCCACGCTTACGCGGGAGGACATGCCCCCGGGCTGGAGCGGATCGAGGCCCTCGGGCTGCACGCGGTCCCGTTCGAGGCGTCGGGGACTTCCGAGGACATAGCCATGTTGCTCGCCTTCGAGCGTGGTGCGGAGCTGATCGTCGCGGTGGGGACGCATGCCAACCTGGTGGAGTTCCTCGACAAGGGCCGCAAGGGCATGGCGTCGACCTTCCTCGTGCGGTTGCGGGTCGGGCCGATCCTGGTGGATGCGAAGGGCGTCGGGAGGCTCTATCGCGGCCGCGTACGACGGTCCGATCTCGCGCTGTTCATTCTTGCCGCGCTGCTGACGGTGGCGATCGTCATCACGTTGTCGCCGGCGGTGCAGCTGGACCTCAGGATCTACTGGCAGACGTTCCGAGACCTGCTCTTCGACCTCCGCCAGAAGATCTTCTAGTGATCGATTTCCGGTACCACCTCATCTCTCTGATGGCTGTGTTCCTGGCACTCGGCCTCGGCATCCTCATGGGGTCGGTGGTGCTGAGCGAGAAGTACGTCGAGCGACTCGAGGGCCGCGTCTCGAGGTTCGAAGAAGAGCTGGAGGGGCGCCGAGAGGAGGTCGGTCAGCTGAACGACCGCATCGAGGCTTTCCAGGAGTTCGCCGCCGAATCGCAGCCGCGGTTGGTGGAGGGAGCGCTGGCCGGGCGCGAGGTGGTCGTGTTCGAGCTCGACGGGACGGACGAGCAGCTGGTGGATGGGCTGGCGGAGACCATCGAAACGGCGGGTGGCACCGTCGTCTCCACCATCACGCTCACCGACGCCTTCACTCTCGATGACCAACCCGAGCGGGATCAACTCGCTCTCCTGCTGGGGTCCCCGTCGGATGACGCGGCCCAGCTTCGCGAGGAGCTCGGGTCGCAGCTTGGCAACCGCGCGGCGGCGGCAGCGGCCGAGCGCGTGGACGCGGAACGCGGAGGTGCCGCGGCGCAGCGTTTGGCGGTGTTCCTCGAGGACCTGCGGGACGCCGAGTTCGTGGGCGTGAGCAGCTTGCAGGACGGAGCGGTGCCCGCGGGCGCCGCTTTCGTGATCGCGGGCGGGTCCGCGGAAGATCCGGGCGAGGGCGCGGTCCCGCTTGGGCTGAGCCTGGCGTCGGGCCTGACGGAACTCGAAGCGCCGGTGGTCGTCGCGGAACCGACCACCAGCGCCTGGGGTCTTGCTGCCGCCGTCCGGGATGACGGGGCGCTTGGCGCGGCGGTATCTACGGCGGATCATGCCGAGACCGTTCCCGGGAGGGTGGCCACCGTGCTCGCGCTGGACCTGACGATGGAGGGAGCAACGGGGCACTACGGCACGCGCGACGGTGCCACTGAGGTCCTGCCTCCTCCAACGCCTCGCGCCTGAGCTCGCTCGCTTGACTGGCGCCGGCTCGTTAGCTCGAGGCGCCGCGGTGATCACCGCGGCGACCGCGCTGTCGCGTGTCACCGGGTTCGTTCGCGTCATCGTCGTCGCCGCGGCGATGGGCACGACGTTCCTGGCGAACACCTACCAGACCGCGAACACCGCTCCAAACATCATTTTCGAGCTCGTTGCTGCAGGCGTGCTCACCTCGGTGTTCGTTCCGACCTTCGTCGACTATCTCGTCAAGGGCGAGGAAGAAGAGGGGTGGGAAGCGGCGAACGCCTTGGCGTCGGCCGCTCTGGTCGTCCTGGTGCTGATGGCGGTGTTGGTTGCTCTCGCAGCGCCCCTGATCATGCGCCTGCTGACGGTCGGCGTTACCGACGAGGCCTTGCGCAACGACGAGATCGCGCTCGGCTCCAGCTTCTTACGGCTGTTCGCGCCACAGATCGTCTTCTACGGCGCGGGGATGATCATGACCGCCGCGCTGCACGCCCGCCGGCGCTTCGCGCTGCCGGCGGTGGCGCCGATCTTCAACAACATCGTCGTGATCGGCGTATACCTGGGCTACGCGGCGATGCGCGGCGACGATCCTCCTACCGTGGGGGGTATCTCAGGCGCCGAGGTGTTCCTGCTGGGCGCGGGCACGACTGCTGGTGTGGTCGCCATGACCGTCGTCCTCATCCCGCAGCTGAGGCGGCTCGGGTGGAGGTTCGCGTTCCGCGTCGATATCTCTCATCCGGCAGTGAGGCGAGGAGCCCGGATCGGCGGGTGGGCGCTCGGGTACGCAGGGGGATACCAGGCGGGACTGATCGTCGTCCTCTTGTTGGCGAACAAGGTCGAGGGCGGCGTGGCCGCGTACCAGTGGGCTTACACCTTCTTCTATCTGCCACATGCTCTTGTCGGGATCCCCATATTCCACGTGTTGTTTACGGCCATGTCGGAGCACGCCGCGCGCAAAGAGAGCCTCGAGTTCCAGGATCGTCTGGGCGACGGGCTCGCGATGTTGTTCTTCCTATTGCTCCCCATCGGCGCGTTCGTACTGGTGGCAGCAGGGCCGCTGACGCGGCTGACGTTGCAATACGGGGTGATGACGGACGCCGGCGCGGAGCAGGTGGCGCGTGTTCTCGGCGCGTTCGCGATCGGTCTTCCGACCTACTCGGCGTTCCTGGTCTTCACGCGTGCCTTCTATGCGCTCGGGGATGCCAAGACGCCCGCCCTCGTAAATGCTGTAGCGGTGGCGGTCGCGAGCGCCGTGGGCGCGGCAGCGTTCTTCGCGTTGCCGGACAGCTATTCGGTCGCGGGGCTGGCCCTGGGACATTCCGTGGGTTTCGCGCTGGCGCTGTGGGCGCTGGCACGCCGCTTCTCTGCGCGGTGGGGGGACGCCGGTGGGCGCAGCCTGCGGACCGCCGTCGCCCGAGCCGCGGCGATGTCTGCGGTGGCGGCGGCGATGATGGCGGCGACCCAGGCCGTCGTGCCCGAAGGTGGGAAGCTCGCGTCGGCGGCGAACGTCGCCGCGGTGGCGGCGGCGGGAGCGGTGGTCTATCTCGCCGGAATGGTGGTTCTCCGTTCGCCCGAGCTACGCCGCGTCCGTCGCCTCGTCGTGAGGTCATCCCGGTGACGCGCGTGCTCCAAGTGCTCGGACGTTCTGCGGGAGGCATAGCGCGGCACGTGTCGCAGCTCGCGGGCGCGCTCGACGGGCGGGACGGGCTGACGATCGACGTGGCGTGCCCGCCAGACCTCCCCATCCCGATGCCGAAGCCGTCGCTGGACCTGGTCGTTCCCGATGGGCTCCGCGGCCACGGGCCCGCGATCGCGAAGCTGCGCGGCCTGGTGAAAGAGCACCGGTACGACCTGGTCCACGCCCACGGGCTGCGAGCGGGGATCGACTCCGCTGTGGCGGCGCGTGGGCTTGCGCAGGTCGTGGTGACAGTGCACAACCTGGTTCGCGATGACATCGCGGGACGCCGCGCGCCCATCGACCGACTGGCGGAGCCCGCGGTGGTCCGCTTGAGCGACAGGACGCTCGCGGTATCGAGGGACATAGCCGCTCACCTGGTCGCTGCGGCGCGTTCTTCCGCGCACAAAGTCGAGGTTCTGTATCTCGGGGTGGGGGATCCTCCGCAGGTTCGGCGAGCGACGGCGGAGGTCCGTGCCGAGCTCGGCCTCCGATCGGCCGACCGCTGCTTGTTGGTGACGGTGGCACGACTCGCGCCCCAGAAGGCGCTTCCGGTCATGTTCGAGGCCGTAGCCGGGATGAGCCCCCGCCCCCTGCTCGCGGTCCTGGGCGAAGGTCCGCTGGAGGGCGAGCTTCGCGAGCGGGTTGCGGACCTGGCCCTCGAGGAAGACGTCCGCTTCCTCGGCTTCCGAGGCGACGTCGCGGATGTAGTCGCGGCCGCTGATGTCTTCTGCCTCTCCTCGACATGGGAGGGCGTGCCGCTTTCGGTTCAAGAGGCGATCCTGCTCGGCACCGTGGTGGTAGGTACCGACGTCGGCGGGATGAGCGAGGTCATCACCGACCGCGAGACCGGGCGGCTGGTGGCGGCGGGCGACTCCGCCGGGCTGCGGGCTGCCGTCGCGGAGCTGTGTGGTTCACCAGAGCTGAGGGAGCGGTACGCGACCCGAGCGCGCGAGGCGCTCGTCGAGAGGTTCTCCACGACCGCGATGTTGCAGCGTCTGAGCACCCTTTACCGGGACGGCGTCCATGCGACTTAGGGGAGCGGCGGCGGTAGCGCTCCTCAGCGCAGCAGTGGCGTTCACCGCCGCGCCCGCGAGCGCTCAGGAGGGTTGCTCACGCGCCGTGATCTTCACTCTGCCCACCGTGACGTGGGAGGAGGTGATGGCGGTGCAACCGCCGACCCTGCTCGAGCTCGCCGCACATGGAGCGGTCGGCTCGATGTCGGTGCGTACGAACGCGTCCGTTACCACCTACGCTTCGGGCTTCGCCACGATCGGCGCGGGAACGCGCGTCGACGTCCCGCTTGGATCCTCCCAGCCTTATGGAGCACAGCATGCCGGCCTGCAGCCGGTGACCGTTCCGGGCGTGGAGGCGATCGACGAGCTGGCGGCGGAGGAGGGGTACTCCGTCGCGCAGCCGGGTGCGTTCGGAGAGGCGGTCGCCAATGAAGCCCGCACGGCTGCGGGAGGCATCGCCGCGATCGGTAACGCAGACGTAGGCGCTCCGCCCCCGCGTCCGTTCGGCTTCGCGCGCTATACGGCGCTGGCCGCGATGGACGCTTCAGGCGAGGTTGCCCTGGCCGCCACCGGGAGCGACCTCCTCTCGCCCAGCACGGGCTCGCCGTACCGGGTTCGGACGGACGACGAGGTGATCCGCCGCTACGTCGACGAAGTGCTGAACGACCCGTGCGCGGTGGCGGTGATCGACCACGGAGATCTGATCCGCGCCGATCAGCTCTCCGCTGCCGCCGTCAACCCCGCCCTGCACGCGGACGATCGTCGCGAGGCGTTGCTCGCCGCAGACGACCTCCTTGCAGAGGTCATCGAGGCGTTGGACCCAGCCCGCGATCTGCTCGTCGTAGCGGCGCCGGCCTCACCGCGCTGGGATCGGGACATCCACTTCGGAGTCGCGGTCGTCCACGGTCCCGGGTTCGCCGCCGGTAGCTCCTTGATCTCCCCTTCTACGCGGCGCCACGGCATCGTCACACTGCCCGACATCGCCCCCACGGTCCTGAAGCATCTAGGCATCCCGAGGCCGACCTCGATGCTGGGACGCGCCTTCGCTGCGGAACCGGCGTCCTCGGTCGAGGCTCGGGTGGCGGATGCCGTAGACCTCGACCGCGAGGCGGTCTTCATCGACCGCGTTCGGACACCGGTCTCAACGGGGTTCGTGCTGTTCCAGCTGCTGGTCTACGCGGCCGCGGTGTTGGTGCTGACGCGATCGATGAGGAGTAGGGGAAGAGGGCGGTCCCGGGGCGGCACGGCTCTCCAAAGTGCCGCGCTGTTGCTGGCTGCGTTCCCGTTGGCGACGTATCTTGCCGGGTTGATCCAGGGCTACCGGATCGGCGCGCTCGCATACGGCGCCCTGTTGATCGGGGTCGCGGTGGTTGTCGTCGTGGCGGTGAACCTCGCGGTCCGCGCACCCTTGGATCGACTGCTGGTGGTCGTGGGATCGACCTTCGCCTCCCTGATCGTCGACCTCGTCCTCGGTGCGCCCCTTCAGCTCAACACCGTCTTTAGCTACTCGCCCATCGTTGCCGGTCGCTTCGCGGGGATCGGGAACATCGGCTTCGCGATCCTGTCGGCAACCAGCCTGCTGACCGGCGCATTGATCGTGCACAGGTGGGGCGCCACCACGCGGTCCCTCACCTTCGTCGGGGCGATCTTTGCCCTCACGGTCGTCGTCGACGGCGCGCCGCAGTTCGGTAGCGATGTGGGCGGCGCGATCGCGCTGGTGCCCGGGCTCGGGATCGCGTGGCTGCTGCTCGCCGGCAAGAGGCCTACGTGGCGGGCGCTCGTGGCCGCGGCGGCCGGCGGCGTCGTGGTGTTGGCGCTGTTCCTGGCCCTCGACCTATCGCGACCGGAGGAGTCGCGGACGCACCTCGCCCGGTTGTTCGAGGATGTGAGGAGCGGGGGCGGGAGTGTCTTCGCGGATGCGATCATGCGCAAGATCCGCACGAACCTGAGGGTGCTGGGGTCCACGATCTGGACGTTCTTGGTCCCCCCGGCTCTCATGCTCCTCGCGTGGCTGTTGCTGCGGCCGCGCTGGCAGTGGCTGTCGCGCACTTACCCGAAGGTACGAGCGGGGCTGCTGGGAGGCCTGGTGATGGCCGTCCTCGGGTATGCCGTGAACGACTCCGGCATCGTGATCCCGGCCATGATGTTCTCTTATCTCGTGCCGGTGGCGGTTGCCCCGCTGTCTGAGACAGCCGGTAACGCGCATGAAGGAACGGCTGCATGACGATCGAGCACCTGGCCACGTTGATCGCGGCCGCGGTGGCCGGCTATGGATGCGCCTGGGTCGTGACGCGCCGCGTGCTCGCGAGCCCTCCCGCTGCGCTCGTTCGAACCAACGTCAATGGGCGGGCGGTTCCGGCTGTGCTGGGCGCTCCTATCGTCGCCGCGGGCCTCATCGTCCTCGCGGGCCTCGCTGCGGTAGCCGCCGCCGGGTGGTGGCCGGTGCCGGCGGGACGGATCGCTCTCGCCGCAGGTCTCGTGGTCGTCGTGCTGGCGGGCGCCGGTCTCGCGGATGATCTGCGAGGGGATGAGGTCGACCGCGGTTTCGCGGGGCATCTCTCTGCCCTCAGAGCGCGACGCCTGACCGGCGGGGTGGGCAAGATCCTCGCGGGCGCGCTGGCAGGAGCCGGGGCTGGCTTGTTGCTATACGCACATGATCTCGGCAGCGCGGCCGCCACCGGGCTGCTGGTCGCACTGACGGCGAACGCGATCAACCTCTTCGATCGCGCCCCAGGCCGGGCCGGAAAGGTGGTGCTCGCGCTGGTGACCCCGTTGATGGCGCTGGGCCACGTGCAGTGGTCGATCGCGGTTGCGGGCGCGGTCGGCGCGTTGCTCGTCTGTCTGCCCGTGGATCTCGCAGAGCGAGGCATGCTCGGAGACGCGGGCGCGAACGCGCTCGGAGGGGCGGCGGGGCTTGGCCTCGCAGTCTCGTTGGACAACGGTGGCCGCTGGATCGCCGTGACCCTCCTCCTCGCCCTGAATGCCGCTTCCGAGCGGTGGTCCTTCTCAGAAGCGATCCGCAGGACGCCGTGGCTGGATGCGGTCGATCGGATAGGGAGGAAATGAGCCGGGGGGCCCGGCGCGCGTGCTAGCTTGGGACGACTTCCCCCCGAAGCCTGCCGGCTGGTCCGGCGTGTTGTTGTTTTAGGGGGTCGTCACCGTCGTTCGGCCATGCGAGGACCTAGAGCAGCGGTCCAAGGGAGGGATGGGACAGGTGGCGAAGCACGTTTTCGTGACGGGTGGCGTGGTCTCGAGCCTCGGAAAGGGCCTGACCGCCGCCTCGGTCGGACGACTTCTCAAAGAGCGCGGGCTCCGGGTCATGATGCAGAAGCTCGACCCCTACATCAACGTCGACCCCGGCACCATGAACCCCTTCCAGCACGGCGAGGTGTTCGTTACAGAGGATGGCGGCGAGACCGACCTGGACCTCGGGCACTACGAGCGCTTCATCGACGAGAACCTCTTCCGCGCCTCCAACGTGACCACGGGGGCGGTCTACTCGAACGTGATCGCGAAGGAGCGTCGCGGCGACTTCCTCGGAGACACCGTTCAGGTCATCCCACACATCACGAACGCGATCAAGGAACGGATCCGCTCGCTGGGGGAGGACTCGGGCGCGGACGTGCTGATCACCGAGGTCGGCGGAACCGTAGGTGACATCGAGTCACTGCCGTTCCTGGAAGCGATCCGCCAGCTGCGCACGGAGCTCGGCCGGGACGAAACCTGCTACATCCACGTGACGCTGGTCCCCTGGATGGGCCCGGCCGAAGAGCTGAAGACGAAGCCGACGCAACACTCGGTCCGCGAGCTGCGAAGCATCGGCATCCACCCGGACGCGATCGTGTGCCGCTCCGACCGGCCGATCAGCCCGGGGTTGAAACGGAAGGTCTCGCTGCTCTGCGACGTCCACACGGACGCCATCGTGTCCGCCGTGGACTCGAACAACATCTACGAGATCCCCCTCGTGATGCAGGCCGAGGGCCTCGACGACATCGTGGTGGATCGCCTGCGGCTCGAGGTGCAGGGGGAGCCCGACATGGCGCAGTGGCGCCAGCTCGTTTCCCGTATCGATTCTGCGACCGACCAGGTGCGCATCGGGATCATCGGCAAGTACGTGACGTTGCCGGACGCTTATCTGTCGGTGGTCGAGAGCCTCAAGCACGCGGGGTTCGCTCATGACACGAAGGTCGACATCGCCTGGATCGCCGCCGATGACCTGGAGACGGCAGACCTGCATCAAACGTTGGGGCACCTAGACGGCATCCTCGTCCCGGGCGGCTTCGGCGTGCGGGGTATCGAAGGCAAGATCCAGGCTGTCCGATACGCCCGCGAGAACGGCATCCCCTTCTTCGGCATCTGTCTAGGGCTCCAGTGCGCCGTCATCGAATTCGCCCGGGCCGTGGCGGGGCTCGACGCCGCCAACTCGTCCGAGTTCGACGCCACCACTCGATTCCCAGTGGTGGACATCCTGGCGGGACAGGACCTCGATCGGATGGGCGGAACGATGCGCCTGGGGGCCTACCCGTGCAAGTTGAAGCCGGGCTCGAAGGCGGCGAGGGCTTACGCCGCGGAGCTCGTGTACGAGCGCCACCGCCACCGGTACGAGGTCAACCCCCGGCTGCGCCGGAAGCTGGAAGAGGCGGGACTCGTGTGCTCCGGTGAGTCTCCGGACGGGACCTTGGTCGAGATCATCGAGCTGGCGGATCACCCCTGGTTCGTCGCGGGGCAGTTCCACCCCGAGTTCAAGAGTCGTCCCGATAGGGCTCACCCGCTGTTCCGCGACTTCGTGGGGGCAGCTCTGGCTGGACGTGCGGCCGGCGGCCGCGTCACCGAGGTGCGGGTGGACGAGACCGCACCGGCTTCTTCCTAGCGGAAACGTCTAAGGTCTAGCCTCATGAGGGTCGGGGTTCCACGCGAGCTGAAGGACAACGAGTACCGCGTCGCGATCACTCCGGCGGGTGTGCGCGAGCTGGTGGTGTCCGGTCACAGCGTGATCATCGAGCGCGGCGCAGGGCTCGGCTCGAGCATCCCCGACACCGACTTCGAGCGCGCGGGCGCAGCGATCGTGCCCGATGCCGACACCGTCTTCGGTGAGGCTGAGATGGTGCTGAAGGTGAAGGAGCCGATCCCCGAGGAGTTCCACCGGCTGCGCGACGGCCTCATCTTGTTCACGTACCTGCACCTCGCTGCTAGCGAGCCTGTGACACGCGCTCTTATGGAGTCGGGCACCGCGGGCGTGGCGTACGAGACAGTCGAGCTGCCCGATCACTCCCTTCCCCTGCTGGCTCCGATGAGCGAGGTCGCCGGACGCATGGCGCCACAAGCCGGAGCCAAGCTGTTGGAGAGAGAGCATGGGGGCCGGGGGGTGCTGCTGGGCGGCGTCTCGGGTGTTCGCCCCGGCCGCGTGGTCGTGATCGGGGCCGGGATGTCCGGCATGAACGCGGCCTGGATCGCACAGGGCATGGAGGCCGAGGTCGTGATCCTCGACAAGAACATCAACAAGCTCCGAGACGTGGACCGGATCCACCAGGGGAAGATCCTGACGCTCGCGTCGAACCGCCTTGCGGTGGAAGAGGTCGTGACCGAGGCTGACCTGGTCATCGGGGCGGTTCTGGTCCCGGGCGCCGTCGCGCCCACGGTCGTGACGGAGGACATCATCAAGGAGATGAAGCCCGGCTCGGTGGTGGTCGACATCTCCATCGACCAGGGCGGCTGCTTCGAGACCTCGCACATGACGACTCATTCCGACCCGACATACGTGGTCCACGACGTCGTGCACTACTGCGTCGGCAACATGCCGGGTGCCGTCCCTCACACCTCTACGTACGCGCTGACGAACGCGACGCTTCCTTATGTGGTGGCGCTCGCCGACCATGGTCTGGCCGGGGCGGTTCGACTCGACCCCGCCTTGGCGAAGGGGGTCAACGTCCTCCAAGGCCAGATCGTGTACGAGCCCGTGGCGGAGGCCCACGGGGTTGCCTCTGTGGCACTCGAGTCCCTTATCTAGAAGCGGCGTCTTCGATGGGGGTCGAGACCGCCTCGCGGTGGATCGATGAGTTCCTCACGTACCTGCGCTTCGAGCGAGGTCTCGCGGACAACACGATCTCGGCGTACCGAAGAGACCTGGCCGTGTGGCAGAGGTTCTGCGAGGGGCGCGGGATAGCGGCCGATGCCGCCTCCGGGGACGATCTCACTCTCTACCTCGAACACCTCCGATCCAGCGGTGTCGACGGCGGGTCTTACAGCGCGTCGTCCGTCGCCCGGATGCTGGTCTCACTGAAGGCATTCCACAGGTTCCTGGTGCGCGAGGGGCACTCGCAGTCCGACCCAACCGCCCGGGTGGGCGCGCCGAAGAGGCCGCGCTCTATCCCGAAGGCCATCGCTATCGACGAGATCGAGCGATTGCTCGAGCTGCCACCCAGCAACAACCTGGGGCGGCGTGACCGCGCGATCCTCGAGTCCCTCTACGGCGCCGGCCTACGGATCTCGGAGCTCGTCAACCTCGATGTCGACGATGTCGACCTCGACGAGGGTTCGGTCCTCATCAGAGGCGGTAAGGGCGGGAAGTCGCGGCGAGTTCCGATCGGCCGAGCGGCGCGCTCGGCGATCGGGGACTATCTGACGGCAGTGCGGCCCAGCCTTTCCCGTAAGGCGCTCTCACCGGGTGCCGCCTTGTTCCTCAACGCGCGTGGAGGCAGGCTCAGCCGGCAGGGCTGTTGGAAGATCTTGAGGCGCTACGCTGAGCTGGCAGGTATGGAGGATCGCGTCTCGCCGCATACCCTGCGACACTCGTTCGCCACCCACATGCTCGACGGGGGTGCGGACATACGGGTGGTGCAGGACCTACTCGGTCACGCGAGCCTCGCGACGACTCAGGTCTACACGCTCGTGAGCGACTCGAAGTTGCGGGAGGTCTACTACTCCTCCCATCCGCGGGCTCGAACCTGAACATAGGCACGAGGGGGACAACGATGGAGCAGGAACAGTTGGAATCGGCACGCGCTCGGCTGGAGGCCGAGAAGACGGCGGTGGATAGGCAGCTTCTCGACCACGGCGTCGAGCTGGAGGGCGACGAGAACATCTCCGTCGACGGACACGAGGGCTTCGCCGATTCTGCGCAGGTGACGGCAGAGCGCTCCCAGGAGATCACGCTCGTGGAGCAGATGAGGAGCCGCCGGGCGGACATCATCGTGTCTTTGGAGAAGATCGCGGAGGGCACCTACGGAACCTGTGATCGTTGCGGGAGCGCGATCCCTCCGGAGCGGCTTGAAGCCGTCCCGACCGCGACCCTCTGCGTGGGGTGCAAACAGAAGGGGGGCTGACGCCCGGGTGTCGTTTGAGCCGCTCCGCGCAGTAGGTCTGATCGTTCTCGACTCTGTCGGCGTGGGCGAGGCGCCCGACGCCGCGGAGTTCGGAGACGAGGGCTCCGCGACTCTGCCTCACGTCGCCGAGGCCGTCGGGGGCCTGGCTCTCCCGAACCTCCAGCGGCTGGGCCTCGGGAACATCGTCGACATAAAAGGCGTCGAGCCGAGCGACGCGCCCCAGGGCAACTATGGCTCCATGGTCGAGCGGTCCCCCGGCAAGGACACCACTACGGGGCACTGGGAGATAGCCGGCGTGATCCTGGATCGGCCGTTCCCGACCTACCCGGACGGGTTCCCGGCGGACCTGATCCAGGCGTTCGAGCGCGAGGCGGGAACCGGCTCGTTGGGAAACGTCGCCGCCTCGGGGACCGAGATCATCGAGCGCCTCGGTGCGGAACACCTACGCACCGGTCACCCGATCGTCTACACCTCAGCCGACAGCGTCTTCCAGATAGCCGCCCACGTGGATGTGATCCCGCTCGAGAGGTTGTACGAGCTGTGCCGGATAGCGCGCGAGATCATGAGGGGACCGCACGAGGTCGGGCGCGTGATCGCACGGCCCTTCCGCGGCACGCCCGGAGCGTTCGTGCGAACCCCGGACCGGCACGACTTCTCTGTTCTACCTCCGGCAGCCACGGTTCTGGACGAGATCTCGGCGGCGGGCCTCGAGGTGCGAGGTGTCGGCAAGATCTCCGACATCTTCGCCGGCCGCGGCGTCACCTCATCCCGGCCTACGCTCTCCAATGCGGACGGGAGTGTCGCGGTCGCGGACGAACTCCGCGCGGTCAGGAGCGGGTTGGTCTTCGCGAACCTCGTGGACTTCGACCAGTCCTTCGGGCACCGCAACGACCCGGCCGGCTACGCACAGGCGCTGGCGGAGTTCGATTCGTCGCTGCCGGCGATCATGACGGCGCTGGGGCCGGAGGATGCTCTGTTCATCACGGCGGACCACGGGAACGATCCCACGACCGCGTCGACCGACCATTCGCGCGAGGTGGTCCCGCTGCTTGCGGTGGGGGACAGGTTGCATCGCGGCGTGCCCATCGGGCGACGAGGAAGCTTCAGCGACCTCGGCGCCACGGTCGCACAGATGCTAGGGGTCCCAACCAGCACGCCGGGCGAATCCTTTGCTCGGCTGCTGCTGCGCTGACCCAACGCCTCTGCCACCGTCTACGCGACCGACTCCGCGCTTACAGAGTCGCCTCGAGCCGGGGCGGGGGCTCCCGCGCGGTCAGCGGCCGGGCCGTGCCGCCGCCACGGTTCGCCACAACGATTTCCCCAGACAGGCACTCGGAAGGGGAGGAGGTCCTGCGTCTTGTGATCTCGTCCTGCCCACCGAGCACAGCGGGGCGCCCGCGGGTCGGCGAAGGATGCATCCGTTTTGGTCGCGGGTCGCGAAGAGTTTTCCTTGTGCCGCCGCAGTGGCGCGGGTAACGTCCGAGGCGCCTAGCAACTTGTAGATAAGTTTCCTTAGACATTCCCGGAGGTGCCATGGAGGAAGGACGCGTGGCAGAGACCGACGTCACCGAGCCAGACGCGGCAAAGGCCGGCTCCGCGGCGCCCTCGGCGGCGGGATCGGTGACTGCGACGACGCCGCCGCCTGGATCTTCACCTGGCTTTGGCCCCGCGTCTCGCCAGGGCCGGATCATCGCCCTGGCGAACCAGAAGGGCGGCGTGGGCAAGACCACCACGACGATCAGCCTCGGCGCGGCCTTGGCCGAGCTGGACCGAAGCGTGTTGCTGGTGGACTTCGACCCCCAAGGTGGATGCGCCCTCGGCCTCGGGATCGAGCCCGGGAGCCTGGATCTGTCGGTCTACAACGCCCTGCTCGATCGCTCCTGTGCCGTCGAAGACGTGGTCTTGAAGACGTCGGTGCCGAACCTCGAGCTCTTGCCGTCGAACATCGACCTCTCGGCCGCGGAGCTGCTGCTGGTGCAGGAGGTAGCGCGGGAGCAAACCCTGATGCGGGTGCTGGCGCCCCTAAGGGTCAAGTACGACTTCATCCTTATAGATTGCCCGCCGTCACTAGGCTTGCTCACGATCAACGCTCTGACCGCCGCGGACGGGGTCATCGTGCCGCTGGAGTGCGAGTACTACGCCCTCCGGGGGATGGCGCTACTGATGGACTCGATCGAGAGGATCCGGGAGCGACTGAACCCGCGACTTCAGATCGACGGCATCCTGGCCACGATGTTCGACAACAGGACCGTGCACAGCCGCGAGGTCCTGGAGCGGGTCGAAGATGCGTTCGGATCCTGGATCTTCGACACGAAGATCCGAAAGACGATCCGGTTCGCAGAGGCTCCGGTGGCGGGGGAGCCGATCCTGACCTACGCCCCCACCTCGACCGGTGCGGCCGCCTATCGGAAGCTAGCCATGGAGGTGATCAGCCGTGTCTCGTCGCGCGAGCTTGCCCGGAGCTGAAGAGCTCTTCCGCAGGACCAGCGGTGGAGAGCGCAGCCGCCCGGAGGCGGAGGAAAGACCACAAGAAACTAAGTCGACAAAGCTACAAGTAGCCGCTCCGGAGGCGCCGGAGCCCTCTGCGCCTGCTCGTCGCGCTCCTCGGCATGACGAGAAGATCACCTTCTATTGCACCAGCGACGACCTCATGGGCCTCGAGAGGGCGAGATTGAAGCTGCGAGCGGAGCATGGCATCGCAGCGGACCGAGGCAGGATCGTTCGCGCCGCCCTCGCTTACGTGCTCGAGGACTTCGACGCGCGCTCCGACGATTCGATCCTGCTGCGTCGCCTGAGCGACTAAACAGTAAGGCTCTACCTCACGCACAGATGGGCGCTGTGGGCGCCGGCGGCCCGTCGACACGCACGGCCGCAAGGGGAGAGGTGGGCCTCGATCGGCGTCTGTCCCCACGGGGTCCTTCTGCACTCCGACCGGCCGGCCGTGTGGAGCACCAGTGGCGGCCTCGCGTCACGAGCCTGTGCAGAGCCGCAGGGGCGACCATGAACAGAGTCAACAAATCAACAGAGGAACTTATCTCCAAGCTGACGTGTCCCCCCGTCTGTCTGGCGACGGGCCCAGCTCAGCGGCATCATCACCTAGTTGACTTGTAGTTCTGTATCCGAATAGGTAAGTACTCAAATCACTATAGAGACGACCCCGCGGTGGGCGGCGCAAGGGACCGACCGGTCGGTGGAACCGCGTCGGGGTCGGGTCAGACGCGAATTCGAGACCACGGGGCTTTGACCGCAGGTACCCGCTTACGGTGGGCCGACACGCGACACCAGCTCGGCGTCCCGGATCGGGATCGCCTGAGGAGAGCTAAGCCTCACGTATACGTCCAGGTCTCGTTCCTCGCGTTGGACGGTCGCCTTCCACCCGCGCAGGCCGGGGTGGAGGACCGGCCCGGGACACTCCGGGCGCAAAACCGAGGCGCCCTCCGGAACCCGACCCGGTCCTCTTCCCCATAGAGATCACCCCTCCCCGGACGCAGACCTCTGCAACGGCGGAGGGGCGGCCGTTTACGAGCGGAGGCGGCGGCGTGTACGGGTTTGAGCGGGCCGTCGTGGAGGGCCACGTCGTCGATAGCCGAACCAACAAGGCGCGTGGCCCGGAACGGAGAGAGGCCGGCGCCGATCAGGCGCCCGCCGAGCGTGACGGCGATGCCCGCGCCGGCCGCCCGGAGCGGGGGCCGCCTCGCGATGGCCGTGCCGCCTGCCCGGAGCGAGCCCTTCAGGCGCCCGCCGACCGTGTTCCAGCGATCCCCGGCCGCCGCCGCCGGGGCGGGGTGGCGCCTGGGCGTACCAGCTACGGCCGCGGCGCCCCCGTGCTTATCGCATCATCGACTTGTCGACCTGTAGATAAGTCTCCGGGTCAGCTCGGCAGGTAGGTCAGGCCGGTGAGGGTGCCGACCACCCGGATCACGAAGTCGATGATCGGGTCGAACAGCGTGCGCGGTCCTAGGAAGACCACCACCAAGAGGATGAGGAAGCCGTAGCGGTCGAGGAAATAGATGATCTTCTGCTTGCTGGGCGGCAGGAAGATCGTCAGGAGGCGCGACCCGTCGAGCGGCGGGACTGGAATCAGGTTGAACACCGCCAGGACCGCGTTGATGAAGATGAACTGCTGCAGGAAGAGGTCGAGGAACTGAAGCTCCGGCCCGAGCAGGGACAAGCGGTACAGGAATCCGCCCAAGATGGCGAGCAGGATGTTCATCATCGGCCCGGCCAGCGCGACGATCGCGGCGCCGAACCGGCGTGACGACAGCGCCTCCGGGCGGAACTCCACGGGCTTACCCCACCCGAACCCGGCGATGAAGATGAGGACGGTGCCGAGCGGGTCCAGGTGCCGTAACGGATTGATCGTTAGTCGTCCCATCGCGCGAGGGAGCCGGTCCCCCTGAAGATCTGCCGCGAGCGCATGCGCGTACTCGTGCAGCCCTATAGCGACCACGAGTGCGCCCGCGAGCAGGACGAACGCAATCAAACCGGGGAGGCCGCCCTGGAGCAGCCCGAGGGGGCCTGACATCATGGGCCGGTATTGTAGGCGCCTCCTTCGAGTCCCTCTCCATCGGGCCTCGTCCAGCGCGCAGTGGGGGTCAAGCTCAACTTGATAGTTAGCCAGAAGAAGCGATTGTTCAGCGGGATCCAGCCCACGGGCGAGGCCCACATCGGCAACTTCTACGGCGCGATCAGGAGCTGGGTGTCCAACCAGGACGCGCACGAGGCCTTCTATTGCATCGTCGACCTGCACTCGATGACGCTTCCGTGGGATCCCGACGAGCTGAAGCGGGCGACCCTTGCAAAGGCGGCGGAGCTACTGGCCTGCGGCATCGACCCCCAGCGCTCGGTCCTGTTCGTGCAGTCGCATGTAGCGGCCCACTCGGAGCTCGCGTGGATCCTCAGCTGTGTCGCCCGGATGGGGGAGCTCCGCCGGATGGTGCAGTTCAAGGAGAAGTCGAAGGGCGAGACGGAGTCAGTGGCGGTCGGGCTCTTCACCTATCCCGTCTTGCAAGCCGCAGACGTGTTGCTCTACCGGGCGCACGGGGTCCCGGTGGGTGAGGATCAGAGACAGCACGTCGAGCTGATGAGAGACATCGGGCAGCGGTTCAACAACCTGCTGGGAGAGACCTTCGTGCTGCCCGAGGCTTGGATCCCTTCGACCGGAGCCCGAATCATGGCTCTGGACGACCCCACGCAGAAGATGAGCAAGTCGGCGGAGCGACCTGGTTCGGTGGTCCAGCTTGTCGACCCTCCGGACGTGATCGTAAAAAAGGTGAGGTCCGCCGTCACCGATTCGGGCCGCGAGGTGCGAGCGGCCGAGGACAAGCCGGCGATGTCGAACCTTCTCTCGATCTTCTCCTTGGCCAGCGGCACCGCTGTGGCTGAGCTCGAGGAGCGCTTCGGGTCCAGCGGCTACGGCGAGTTCAAGGCGGCCCTGGCGGAGGTGCTGGTCGAGACGCTGGCTCCGATCAGGCAGCGCTACTCGGAGCTGATGGCGGACGGTGCCGAGACGCAGCGTCTGCTGGCGGGCGGAGCCGAGGCCGCGGCTGCCGTCGCTGAAGACACGATGGCGGACGTGAGGTCCAAGACGGGGCTGGTGCCTCGCGGGTAGAGAACCGCCGGCGGCCAGTCGCGCAGGCCGAACGCCCCGGGGCGTCCCACCAGGGCGCGTGCCGCCGGCTCCGGCGGATTTCCGGCGCACCGGGCGCGGGCGCCGATAGGGTTGACGGGCAACGCGAGGCCGCGGTCGACGTGTCGATAAGTCGACAACTACGAGGGAGATGTCGCGTGGTTCACGAGGTCAAGACCGAGGTGTTCGAGGGTCCCATCGACCTCTTGCTCCAGCTGATCACGCGTCAACGGGTGGATATCTACGAGGTCTCACTTGCGGCCATCACGGAGGAATACCTACGGGTGCTCGATGACCTCGAAGGCTTCGACCTCGAGCAGGCGACGGGCTTCCTGGTGATCGCGGCGACTTTGCTCGAGCTGAAGTCGGCTCGCCTGCTGCCGCAGGCAAACCGCGACGAAACCGACCCGCGGCTACTCGAAGAGCGAGATCTGCTGCTGGCGAAACTGGTCGAGCTCTCGACGTTCCGGGAGGCGGGGGCGTGGCTGTCGTCGCAGCTCACCGCGGGCGAGGGATTCATCGGCCGGACCGCTGCCCTGGAGCCCCACCTCCTCGACCTGGTTCCAGATCCATTGCAGGGGCTCACTGGATCACATCTCGCCCGCGCCGCGGCGCGGGCGCTGGCTCCTGGGCCCCCGGCGGAGGAGTTGGATACGTCTCATGTGGCTGCGGTAAGGGAGTCCGTGCGCGATGCGATCGCTGAGCTCGCCCTGGGGCTCGGTGAGCGGGGGCGGGCGAGCTTTCGCTCGCTGTGCGGTCACGGGCGTACGCGCATCGAGGTGGTGGTGCGCTTCCTGGCGCTCCTGGAGCTCTTCAAGGCAGGCGCGATCGACCTGCAACAAGCGGACCGCTTCGGTGACATCACGGCTTCGTGGACAGGCGAGATGGACGTCCAGACGATCGTGGAGGGGGCGGAGGAATACATGCTCGAAGCGGGAGGTGACCGGTGACGCCGTCGGAGAGAAAGATCGTCGAATCCATCCTCCTCGTGGCGGACGAGCCGGTGCCCGCCGGGATGATGGCGGAGGTCCTGGAGCGGTCCGCTGCCGAGGTCCACGCGCTCCTCGAGGACCTGAGCGCGGAGTACTCGCTGCAGGAGCGCGGTTTTGTTCTGCGCGAGAGCGCTGCGGGATGGAGGCTGTACACCAGCCCCGACACCACGCCGTGGCTGGAGAGGTTCGTCCTGGGGCACCGGCGGGGCCGGTTGTCGGGGGCGGCGCTGGAGGTTCTAGCCGTCGTTGCCTACAAGCAACCCGTCTCCAGGGCAGAGATAGCCGAGATCCGAGGCGTGGATTCAGACCGCGTCGTGAGGACCCTGCTCCAGCGGAACCTCATCTCCGAGAGCGCGCGCGACCTCGGCCCCGGCGCTCCCTCCTTGTTCACCGTGAGCGACGAGTTCCTCGAGCGGATGGGACTGAGGTCCGTCGACGAGCTCCCACCTCTCGTGGGGTTCATGCCCACCACCGAAGCCGTCGAGGAGATGGAGTCGAGGCTCTCGCCCGGAGCGTGAACGAGGCCCAAGGCGAACGCCTGCAGAAGGTGCTCGCTCGCGCCGGCGTAGGTTCTCGCCGAGCGGTGGAAGAGATGATCGAGCGCGGCCGGATCGAGGTCAACGGCATACGAGCTTCCCTCGGGCAGCGGATCGATCCCGCGAAGGATCTAGTAAAGGTTGATGGTTCCCTAGTTCCGCTCCAGGAGGATCTCGTCCACTATCTCCTGAACAAGCCAGCTGGCGTGGTCTCTACTGCCGACGATCCCGAAGGGCGTCCGACGGTGGTCGACCTGATCGAAACCGAGGCGCGCGTGTGGCCGGTCGGTCGGTTGGATCTCGAAACCGAAGGGGCTCTGCTGCTTACGAACGACGGAGAGCTCACCTTGCACCTCACTCACCCGCGCTTCGGCGTCTCGAAGACCTACGTCGCGGAGGTCCAGGGGAGCGTGACACCGCGTACGGCCCGCCTGCTCGCTCGCGGCATCGAGCTGGAGGACGGTCCGACCGCACCCGCCCAAGCCAGGGTGCTGGAACGGGCCGCAACGGCGAGCGTGGTAGAGCTAGTCCTGAAGGAAGGTCGCAACCGGCAGGCGCGGCGGATGTTCGAGGCCGTCGGGCACCCCGTCCGCCGCCTGGTGCGTACCTCCATCGGTCCCCTTAAGCTGGGCCGGCTCAAGCCGGGTACGTACCGGAAGCTGGGGCCCGCGGAGGTGCGGGCGCTATATCGCGCGGCGGGACTGTAGGTACTTGTAGACAAGTCTCTTGTACGAACAGCCTCTACTTGTCGACATATCTCCAGTTCCAGCCCGGCGGCAGTGTGCGCGATCGGGCCTGCGCCCCGGCGGTCGGCGTAGGGGCGATATGTAGACAAATAAACGAGTTGAGGAGTCGCTGGATCGATGGGTGTACAAGCTCTGCGAGGGGCGACCACGACGACGGCCGATGACCCCACCGCGATCGCCACCGCGACCCGGGAGCTGCTGGGCGAGATGTTGGCGAGGAACTCCGTCCACCCGGATGACCTAATCAGCGTCGTATTCACCGCCACGTCGGATCTGACGGCGGACTTCCCCGCGGCCGCGGCGCGCGCTCTGGGCATCTCAGACGTCCCCCTGCTGTGCGCGCAGGAGCTGGACGTCCCCGGCGCCACCCGCCGCTGCATCCGGGTCCTGATGCACCTGAACACGCCGTTGTCGCGGGCCGAGCTGCGTCACGTGTACCTGAACGAGGCGCGGTCCCTGAGGACGGACCTCCTCGATGAGTAGCGCTGTAGTAGAGGGTTAGATGTTTAAGAGGGTTGCCGTCGTAGGGACGGGTCTGATCGGAGGCTCCATCTGCCTCGGACTCCGCGCCGCCCTGCCGCCGCCTCACGTGGTGGCGTTCGACACTGATCCGGACGCGGGGCGGGCGGGGTTGGAGCGGGGTGCGTTCAGCGAGGTGGCGGAGTCGGTCGGAGAGGCGGTGCAGGCTGCGGACCTCGTGGTCGTTGCCACCCCCGTCGACACAACCGCTGATGTCTGCGCCCGCATGCTGGACACGCTGGCGCCAGATGCCGTGGTGACGGATGTGGGCAGCGCCAAAGCAGGTGTCGTTGAAGAATGTGAGGCGCTGCTCGGCGCCCGGTTCGTCGGTGGCCATCCGATGGCGGGCTCCGAAAGGCACGGGATCGCCGCCGCCGATGCCGAGCTCTTCCAAGATGCGTGGTGGATCCTGACGCCGACGGCCGCCACGAGGTCGTTTGCCTACCGGGCCGCGAGTGCCCTGGCAGCGACGCTCGGCGCCCGCCCCATTGCCATAGAGCCCGATGCGCACGACCGGCTGTTGGCGCGGCTGAGCCACCTTCCACAGGTAGTGGCCAGCGGGATCGTGGCCGCCGCGGTCGCGGCCGAGGACCAAGAGAGCTTGCTCGGGCTGGCTGCCGGCGGCTTCCGAGATGTCACGAGGATCGCGGCGAGCGATCCGGGGATGTGGGTCAGCATCCTTCGGTCCAACCGTGTAGCCGTGCTCGAGGCTTTGGAGGAGTTCTCCAGTGGCCTCGTGGAGGTCGCGACGGCACTGCGAGAAGAGCGGTGGGGGGATCTGGCGGCGTTTCTCGGGCGGGCCCGTCAGGCGCGGATGGAGCTCTTCGCGAAGCCGCAGATGCATGACGTACCCGTGGCTCTGTCTCTACCGATCCTCGACCGCCCGGGCGTTCTGGCGGAGGTCACGACCGCCGCGGGCGGTCTGGGCGCGAACATCGAGGATCTGCGCATCGTGCACTCCACCGAGGGAGGCAGAGGCCGGCTCGAGCTGATCGTGGCGGGGGAGCGGCCCGCTGAAGACCTGGCGGAGAGGCTGCGTACGCTCGGATATCGCGTCGAGCGCGGCCGGCCCGCATGATGCCGTGATCTTGTCTACAAGGTGACATATAGATGAAGAGACTCCGGACCAAGACCCGGCCGCTGCGGGGTGACGTCACCATCCCGGGCGACAAGTCGATCTCGCACCGCGCCCTGATCATCGGTGCCCTAGCCGCCGGCGGCTCGCGTGTCCGGCGCCCGAACTTCGGCGCCGACGTGCACTCGACCGCGGAGGTTCTCCGTCGGCTGGGTGTTCGGGTCGAGCTGGACGAGATGAAGGGTCAAGCTAAGGTGGAGGGGGTCGGTGGAGCGGCCTTCCGTGAACCCGAAGCCGTCCTCGATGCGGGCAACTCGGGCACCACGATGCGGCTGATGGCGGGCGCGTGCGCGGGGGCCGACGGGCTCTTCGTTCTCACGGGGGATGACTCCTTGAGACGGCGGCCGATGTTGCGCGTGGTAGCTCCGCTGCGTCAGATGGGGGCGCGGATCGACGGGCGCAACCACGGAGATCTCGCTCCGCTCACCGTCCGGGGGGGCGCACTGACCGGGGTGGACGTAGAGCTGCCGGTGGCGAGCGCCCAGGTGAAATCTGCTCTCTTGCTGGCGGGGCTGAATGCCGCGGGCGTCACGAGGGTGTCTGAGCCGCGCCGGAGCCGGGACCACACCGAGAGGATGTTGGCCTCCGCCGGGATCCACGTCGAGTCGGAGGGCCGCGCGGCGTCGGTCCGGGGGGGCCAGCGCCCACACGGCTTGGAGGGTCTGGTGCCGGGCGACATCTCGTCAGCCATGTTCTTGATCGCCGCTGCGGCCCTGGTTCCGGGATCCGACCTGAACTTGCTCGACGTTGGTCTGAACCCGACGCGCCGAGCGGCCTTGGACGTCTTGAGGATGATGGGTGCGGAGGTGGATGCGATCGAGTCCGCATCTTCTCTCGGCGAGCCGCTCGGAACGGTGCGGGCGCGCGCCGCCTCGCTCCGCGGCATCGCCGTGCCCGAGGAGTGGGTCCCGTCGCTGATCGACGACATCCCGGCTCTCGCCATCGTGGCGACGCAGGCGGAAGGCGAGACGTCGTTCACCGGCGCCGGGGAGCTGCGCGTGAAGGAATCGGATCGCATCGCGGCGCTCGTTGCCGGTCTGCGCGAGCTCGGAGCGGACGCGGAAGAGCTACCGGACGGGTTGATCGTGCGTGGGCCGACCAGCTTGACCGGCGGACACATAGACAGCGTCGGCGATCACCGGATCGCTCTCGCTTTCGCTGTCGCCGGCCTGATCGCGTCCGACCGCGTCAGGATCGCCGGGTGGAGCTGTGTCGACACGTCGTTCCCCGAGTTCCTGGACGTGCTCGGGGAGGCGACCGACAGACGGTGACGGTGAGATCCATAGACAGGCCCGCGGATAGGCCGGGGGCCTTGGTGACGCGGGGACTCGCCGCGCCGCTCCCGAAGTTCCTGAACGTAGCGCGGGAGGCGCTCAACCGGTGACAGCGATAGCCATAGACGGACCTGCGGGCGCCGGGAAGAGCTTCGTCGCGCGCTCGGTCGCGGCCAGCTTGGGTATCCGCTACGTCGACACGGGAGCGATGTACCGCGCGGTCGCTCTCGCGGCGATCGACGCAGGAGCGGATCCGCACGACGCGGGCGAGGTCGCGGCGGTGTTGGCGAGGTCGCGGGTCGAGTTCTCCGACCGAGGCGTCACCTTGAACGGGCGGCCGGTGGAAGATCGGATCCGCGCTGCGGACGTGACCGCGGCCGCGGCGAAGATCGCGCGCCACCAGATCGTTAGGGACGCACTGGTGTCTCTCCAACGGACCGCGGCGCGCGGGGGAGACGTCGTGATGGAAGGTCGCGACGTCACGACCGCCGTCCTTCCGGACGCGGAGGTGAAGATCTTCCTCACTGCGTCTCTGCCCGAGCGGGTCCGCAGGCGCGCACGACAGCTGGGACTGGATGAAGATCCCGACACGCTCGCCCGGCTAGAGAGTGACATCCGCCGCCGAGACGACAGCGACAGCAGCCGAGCGATCTCACCTCTCCTGCAAGCGGAGGACGCCATTGCGATCGATACGACACAGATGTCCACGGAGCAGGTGATCACTCGGATCTGCGATATCGCCCGTCCTTTTTTGCGGCGAGATGGCGATGAGCACAGCTGACGGCGGAGGCCGCTTGCCGGTGGTGGCAGTGGTTGGACGTCCGAACGTAGGCAAGTCATCGCTCGTGAACCGCATCCTGCAGCGGCGGGAGGCGATCGTGGAAGAGACGCCGGGGGTCACACGCGACCGACGCGGGTTCATCGCGGACTGGGGCGGTCGCCGGTTCGAGATCTTCGACACAGGCGGGCTCGAGCCCGGCGCGGAGGGCCTCGATGCGCGCGTGGCGGAACAGGCGCACGTCGCGATCGAGTCCGCGGACGTGGTCGTTCTCGTCGTGGACGCCAGCGTGGGAGCGCTTCAAGACGACCACCTTGTGGCCGACGCGCTCCGACGATCGGGGAAGCCTGTCGTGCTGGCAGCGAACAAGGTGGACGATCCGCGCGACATCCCGATGGCGGCGTCCTTTCACCGGCTCGGCCTCGGTGAACCGCTACCCCTGTCCGCGCTCCACGGCCGCGGCTCCGGCGACTTCCTCGACGTGCTCGTAGCGGAGCTGCCGGAGCAGACTGGTGATGCCGAGGATGCGTGGGCATCCATCGCGATCGTTGGGCGTCCCAACGTCGGAAAGTCGTCGCTTCTGAACGCGCTCCTGGGGGAGCAGCGCTCGATCGTCGACTCGCGGCCCGGCACCACCCGCGATCCGGTCGACTCGGAGCTGCTGTTGGAGAACGGTCGCAGGATCAGGATCGTCGACACGGCAGGGATGCGCCGCGAGGTCCAGATCAAGGACCCGCTCGAGTATTTCAGCTTCCTGCGGTCACGCCAGACGCTCGGCCGGGTGGATGCGGCCGTCCTCGTGATCGACCTGTCGGAGCGAGTAACGGGTCACGATCAGCGGATCGCGCAGGAGATAGTCGAAAGCGGACGCGCCTGCGTCGTGGTGCTCAACAAGTGGGATCTCATCGAGTCCGATCCGGTGGACCGGGAGCGGCTCGAGCGCTTCGTCCTCGATCGTCTTCGCTTCATCCCGTGGGCGACGATCGTCCGAACATCTGCGCTCACCGCGAGGGGGGTGCAAAGGGTGGTGCCGGCGCTAGAGGCGGCCATCTCTTCGCACCGGCGGCGACTGCCGACGTCCGTCGTGAATCAACTCGTGCGGGAGGCCCAGGAGCGGAAGCCTCACCCGCGGGTCGGCGGAAGGGCGAGCCGCATCCTCTACGCGGTTCAGGCTTCTGTGGCGCCTCCGCGCTTCTTGCTGTTCAGCTCCGGCCGCCTGGAGCCTGCGTACCTACGCCATATAGAGCACAGGATCCGGGCGCGGGAGCCCTTCGCTGGAAGCCCGATCCAGATCGAGGTCCGGCTCAAGTCTCGAGATGAACGAGAGGGTTAGATACTGGCACAGCGGCCCACACACGGCGCCGCCGCCACCACCCGTTCCGAGCGCCCGCTGGCGCCCCCGCGTGGCGAGCGACGGACCTGGGCGATCCGCATGTCAGCCCGTGGCGCTTTTGGCGCAGGGGTTGTCCCTCAGCCACTAGCTCGAGGTGCAGCGCAGCACGTGGCATAGGCCGTCTACACAAGGCACTTGTAGACAAGTCACCGTGTCTTCTTGTTGTCTCTCGCTGGCGGATGCCCACGGGCGACTCGTTATGATTCGCGCCCGAGCGCCGCAAGCTCGGCTAGCAGCGGGACGTGGCGCAGCTTGGTTAGCGCACTGGTCTGGGGGACCAGGGGTCGCCGGTTCGAATCCGGCCGTCCCGACCGGACGCCTCGACAGGCGTAGGCAGTACCGAAAGGGGGTCGGCTCCGCGACGTGGAGATGGATCCCTCTCCCGCGGCTGCCGCCACCAGCACCCGTATCGCGACGATCCCGAACCTGATCTCGTTCGTGAGGCTGGCCACCGTCCCGGTGTTCGTTTGGCTCTTCGTCACCAACCGTGAGAACCAGGCCGTCGCCCTGTACGCGGTCGGCGCATGGAGCGACTTCCTCGATGGTTACATCGCCCGGCGAACGAACCAGGTGTCGGAGCTCGGGAAGCTCCTCGATCCGTTGGCGGATCGCATCTTCATCGCCGCGCTGGTTCTAGCCCTCGTGGCGCGCGAGACGCTTCCGTGGTGGGTGGCGGCCTCGATCGTGGGTCGAGACCTGGCGGTCCTGAGCTTTTTCCCGTATCTGGAGCGCAGGAAGATCGAGCGCATCGCGGTCAACCGCACCGGGAAGGCCGCCACCGCCTCTCTGTTCCTCGGTCTCACGCTGCTCGCTGTGTCAGAGACCACGCTGCCCGTCGCGGCGTCGATCGAAGGTCCCGGCTTGATCACAACGCTCGTCGGCGCGGCCTTGTACTGGGCCGCGGCGGCCGTCTACGCGCGCGAGGCAGTGAAGAGACTGCGCGCTCTGAAGGGCGCGGGCCCGTG
This sequence comes from Actinomycetota bacterium, assembly GCA_030776625.1. Classification (NCBI taxonomy): domain Bacteria; kingdom Bacillati; phylum Actinomycetota; species Actinomycetota bacterium. The sequence continues at coordinate 198,771 of JALYHL010000003.1, forward strand.
ACGACGAGCCCGGAGACCCTCGGACCGAGCGCGCGGTGCAGGATGTGGTCGGGGCGGAGCAGGAGCGCGCCCTCGGGAGCTTTATCAACATATCGATATGTTTCCGAAGTGAGAGTGACTAGCAAAGGAGGATCGGTGTCCGAGTTCCCCGAAGATCGCCGCTACACCAAGGACCACGAGTGGGCGCGCCCGGACGACGGCCGGATCGTCGTCGGCATCACCGACTACGCGCAGGATCAGCTGGGAGACATTGTCTTCGTGGGGCTGCCGGAAGCGGGGACGGAGGTGCAGGCGAATCAACCTCTGGGGGAGGTCGAGTCGACGAAGTCCGTCTCCGATGTCTACAGCCCCGTCAGCGGCAGGGTCGTGGAGAAGAACCCGGAGGTCGAGCAGAACCCCGAGCTGATCAACGACGACCCCTATGGTCGCGGCTGGCTGGTCGCTCTCGAGGGCAGTGACGGGAGCATCGACGGGCTCATGACGGCAGACGAATACCGACGCTTCACGGAGGAGGGCTAGTGACGCTCCTGCAAGCGTTGACCAAGCCTAAAGCTGTGCTATAGGGTCCGCGCGATGTACTGCACGAACTGCGGACACAAGAACCCTGAGGGCAGCAACTTCTGCGCCTCTTGCGGCACGCCCCTCACCGATCGGGTCGGCGGCCACGACACCACGATCACCTTCGCGACCCCCGAGCTGGAGACCGACCTCGAGGAAGAGGTTCACATCTCCCCCGAGGAGTTGGAGGACGGGCGGGGGGTCTTGATCGTGAAGCGCGGCCCCAACGCCGGCAGCAAGTTCTTCCTCGACTCCGACAGCACCGAGATCGGGCGCCACCCGGACAGCGAGATATTCCTCGATGACATCACCGTCTCCCGGCGCCACGCGGAGATCCGGCGGACCGGGGACGGGTTCGCGATCCACGACGTAGGCAGCCTGAACGGTACCTACGTCAACCGCGAGCGGGTCGAGCAGGGAGGTCTCCGCAGCGGTGATGAGATCCAGGTGGGGAAGTTCAAGCTCGTGTTCCTCGGCGGCGGTTGATCGATGCCGCTGTCACGGTCGCGCGATTACCTGAGCATCGGTGAGGTCCTAGAGAGCGTCAAAACGGACTTCCCGGAGGTGAGCATCTCGAAGATCAGGTTCCTGGAGGCGGAAGGGTTGATCGTCCCCGAGCGGACCGCGTCGGGCTACCGCAAGTTCTATGAGAGCGATGTGGCGCGGCTGCGATACATCCTGTCCCTCCAGCGTGACCAGTTCCTGCCGCTGCGAGTCATCAAGCAGAGGTTGAGGGACGCAGACGCCAACGGTGGGATCCCTCCCGGAGACCCCGCCGCTGCCGCCCCTCCGACGGACTCCGCGGCTGGAGGGAACGGCGCCGGAGCCGACATGACCGCGGTGCAGATGAGCCGGGACGAGCTTCGGGCGGCCGCGAATCTGTCCGAGCAGGAGATGCGCGGTTTGGACGAGTTCGGCATCCTGCCCGGCACCTCCAGCGGCACCTACGACGAGAACGACCTCGTGGTCGCTCGCGCGGCCAGGCGGTTCTTCGACTTCGGCGTCGAGCCCCGCCACCTCCGGATGTACCGGCAGTTCGCGGAGAGGGAGGCGACGTTCTTCGCGCAGATCGTTTCTCCCGGCGCCCGCCGCCGCGATCCTTCGGCACAAACCCAAGCCATCGAATCCGTCCAGGAGCTCGCGCGGCTATCTCGCCAGCTCAAGGAAGCCGCGCTGAGGTCGAGCCTGCGCGAGATCCTGTAGCTATTTGTGTATCTATCGATAAAGCGACACCTCCTCTGCTTCGTCGCGGCCCTGTTGGTGCTGACCCCGGGCGTGGGCACCTCGGACCAGAGCGGCGCGGCGCAGGCTCAGGAAGGCCCGGTCGAGGTCACCTGCCGCGCCTGCCTCGTCTTTGACCCCGCGACGCAGCGCGTGCTGTTCGCTAGGAACATGCACGAGCGCCTGCCGAACGCCAGCACCACGAAGATGATGACCGCCCTCTTGACCGTGGAAGGCGCGGAGATGGGCGATCTGGTGCGGGTGCCGGCGGATGCGGCGGCCGTGGGCGGGGGAGGCCTCGACCTCGAGGCCGGAGATGTCTTCTCGGTAAGAGATCTTCTCTACGCGCTGCTCCTCGACTCTTCGAACGAAGCGGCGGCCGCGCTGGCCTCTCACGTCGGTGGAGACATCGACCGCTTCGTGCGTGACATGAACCGGGCCGCCGCTGCCCTTGGAGCCGAAGACACCTCGTTCGCCAACCCCCACGGTCTCGACGAGCCGGGGCACGTCTCCACCGCTTACGACCTCGTCCTTATCGCGCAAGACCTGCTCGCGACACCCGAGCTCGCACGGATCGTGACGACGCCCCGACGCGCGATCGCCACACCCGAAGGCAGGGTCACGGTGGAGAACCGTAATCTTCTACTCGAGAGTTACCGCGGCGCGATCGGCGTCAAGACCGGCCGAACCCTGGGCGCGGGAGAGGTTCTGGTTGCGGCCGCGGAACGCGGTCCCCGGAGGGTCATCGCCGTCGCGATGCGCTCGGTCGACGCGGCCTCGGACTCGCGGCGATTACTCGACCTCGGGTTCGCTCGCCTTCGGCTGCTCGAGAAGCGAGCCGCCGCCAGGACCTCGGTCCTGGTTGCGGAGCGTGAACGCGTCGGGTCGTTGGTGTTCGATCCCGGCGGCGCGACCGGGATCGTGGCCGGTGCAGAGGTCACGGGACCCGCTTCGGCCGCCGACCAGGTCGCGATCACTTTCACACCCTCCGACGACCTGCTCCTGCCGCTGGACGCGGGCCAGGAGGTAGGGACGCTCGAGGTAGCGGTTGGAGACGCGGTTCAGACGATCCCCGCGGTTGCGGAAGATGCGGTGGCGCTTGACCCGCCGTCGTGGGGCGCCCTCGCACTCTCCGGGCTCCTGCGGACGGCGGCGACGGTGATCGGCGCGGGAGCTGCGTGACGACAGGCGATCACTCCATGGATCGGTTGATCCCCGCGGACGAGCTCGCCGCGAGGATCGAGGAGCTCGCACGCCAGATGAGCGAGGACTTCCGCGACCCGATCCGGCCCCCGCTGTTGGTCGGGGTGTTGAAGGGATCGACCTTGTTCCTCGCCGACCTCGCGCGGTCGATGCAGGTCGAGATCGAGATCGACTTCATCTCCATCTCTTCGTACTCCCAGTCCGGAGCGTCCTCGGGCGTCGTGCGCATCGAGAAGGACCTAGAGATCGACATCGCGGAGCGCGACGTCGTGATAGTCGAAGACATCGTGGACACGGGGCTGACTCTCAACTATCTGCGCCGCACGTTGGGCGAGCGCCGGCCGTCATCGCTGCGCGCGGTAACTCTGCTCGACAAGGTCGCGCGCCGCATCGTGCCCGTGGAGTTGGAGTATTCCGGCTTCGAGATCCCCGACGTGTTCGTGGTGGGGTATGGGCTCGACTTCCAGGGTCTCTACCGCAATGTTCCCGAGATCCTGGCGATCAAGGACATCGCGAAACTGGCGAACGATCCGATGCTTCTCGTCCCCCCGTTGTTCGTGGGTTCGGGCGCGTAGGGGAGTGTTAGTTTCGATTCCATGAAGGAGCTTTCGCTCGTCGGCGTGCGCGTCGAGCTCCCGTCGAACCAACCGATCGTCCTTCTGAAGGAGTCCGACGGCGATCGGTACCTCCCTATCTGGATCGGAGCCGTTGAGGCAACGGCGATCGCATTCGCGCTGCAAGGCATCCAGACCCCGCGGCCGATGACCCACGACTTGATGCGCGACATCTTGGGAGAGACGCGTGTCGCCGTCGAGCGGATCCTCATCTCGGAGCTCGTCGACCAAACCTTCTACGCCCTCATCCGGATGAGCAGCGACGGCCGCACCGTCGAGGTGTCGTCGCGCCCCAGCGACGCGATCGCCCTTGCGGTCCGGATCAACGCTCCGATCTACGCGGCCGAGGAGGTTCTGGACCAGGCCGGGATCGAGCTGCGGGACGAAGAGGAGACCGAGGTGGAGAAGTTCCGTGAGTTCCTCGACCAGGTCACCCCCGAGGATTTCGCCGCCGACCAGTAGCGGGCCCGATCTTCTGTGTCTCGAACTGCCTGTATCGGCTAGCCGCGCTCCGGCACTGGTGAAGAGCGGGGACCGACCGCGGCGTACGCGCGACCGTCTAGTTCCGCTTTAGGGTTGTTCTTGACATAGGCGCCGGCGGCCCCTACTGTTTGCCATCCACGTAACTACGAAGGTGTCACTCACTCGACGGGGAGAGATGATGAGCGAGACCGGCTACCGCGGACCGCAGACCTGCAAGATCGTCGACATCACCTACCGCCAGCTCGACTACTGGACCCGCACCGGCCTGGTCGTGCCCTCGCTACAAGAGGCGAAGGGCTCCGGAACGCAGCGTCTGTACTCGTTCAACGACCTGCTTCAGCTGAAGGTGATCAAGAGCCTGACCGACGCGGGTGCCAGCCTCCAGAAGGTCCGCCAGGCGATCGAGTATGTGCGCGATCACCTCGACGACGACTGGTCGAAGGTCACCATCGTCACCGACGGCAACGGCGTCTACGCGTGCACCTCCGATGCGCAGGTCGTCGATCTGCTGCGCTCCGGGCAGGGAGTTCTCGGGGCCATCGTGGCGGTGGACAAGGTGCGCGACCAGCTCGCGGGAACTTTGCGAGAACTCCGCCCCGTAGGGGAGCAGGTGGAGTACCGTTCGACGGACCCGAAGGTGACAACGGCGGCCGAGGAGGGGTAAGCGATCCTGGAGGGCATCGGCGGCCCGAGCGATCGGGCGACACCCTCACTTCCCCACGAACGCGTCGCCTTCGCGCACAACAGCGAGCGTCAGTTCGCCAGGCTTCTCGACTTCTATCGGATCGACTGGTGCTACGAGCCCACGACCTTCGACATCGAATGGGATCGTTCCGGCACCCCCACCCAGCGCTTCTCGCCCGACTTCTACCTGCCTGCGTTCGACCTCTACATAGAGATCACGACGCTCAACCAGAAGCTCGTCACGAAGAAGAACCGCAAGGCGCGCCGCCTGATGGAGCTCTACCCCGACGTCAAGTGCAAGATCCTCTACCAGCGGGACTACCTGAACCTGTTGATCAAGTACGGACTCGAGGAGCCCTCCCAGGGATCGTTGCTGACGGCGAAGGCGGCGGATGCGCCGCCGGTCTCTCTGTTCGAAAAGCCGCTCGCGGGTTAGTGCTACAGGAGAGATCGAGCCCGCTGCTCGCCGAGCATCGGGAGCTGGGGGCGAGGCTCACCGACTTCGGCGGCTGGCAGATGCCCTTGCAATACACGGGTGTGATCGCGGAGCACAACGCCGTACGCACCGCGGCGGGCGTCTTCGACGTCTCCCACTTGGGAAAGCTCCGCGTTGCGGGCGCCGCGGCTGAAGCCGCGCTGCAGAGGGCCCTCACTGCAGATATCGCCGCGCTGGCACCGGGTCGCGCCACCTACTCGCTCGTCCTCACCGACGAAGGCGGCTGCATCGACGACGTCTTCGCGTACCGCATCGGCGACCAGGAGTGGCTGGTGGTGCCGAACGCGTCGAACGTCACCGCGGTGGCCGACGCGATAGCAGAGGCCGGGTCGGAACCGACCGACGAGTGGGATCGATTCGCCATCCTGGCGCTTCAGGGCCCGCGCTCGTTGGAGCTGTTCGAGCGGGGATGGCCTGGATCCGGCGCTCATGAGTTAGCGCTTCATGCATGGGCCGAGCTGCCATTCGAGACGGGCCTCGGGATGGTCGCCCGGACGGGCTACACCGGAGAGAAGGGAGTCGAGCTGTACGTCCCCGCCGCGTCCGCCCCCGCGACGTTCCAGAGGATCGTTTCCCTGGGAGCGACCCCCGCCGGGCTCGGCGCCCGCGACACCCTCCGACTGGAGATGGGATACGCGCTCTACGGACATGAGATCACTCTGGCCGTGAACCCTCTGGAGGCGGGGCTCGGCTGGACCCTCGCGTGGGAGACGCCTTTCCGCGGCCGCGAGGCTCTCGAGAAGGTGCGCGCCGCGAAGCCCGAGCGGAAGCTCTTCGGCGTGCGCTGCACCGACCGCGGTGTGCCGCGTCAGGGCCACTCGGTGAGGCGCGGCGGCGAGGAGGTGGGAACGGTCACCAGCGGGAACTTCTCGCCCACACTTCAAACCGGGATCGCACTGGCGCTGGGTCCCCGCGCAGGTGCGCCCGCGGCCGCCGACGAGGTCGCTATAGAGGCGCGCGGCCGCCGGATCCCGGGGGTTATCGTCAAGCCGCCGTTCATCGAGAGAGGCAAGAAGTGACCTTGTCCACATGTAGACAAAGGACCTCCTGACGTGGACTTCATGCCACACACGGCCGACGACGTGGCCGAGATGCTGGCGCGCGCCGGGTTCGCCGACGTCGCCGAGCTGTTCGCGTCCATCCCACAGGACCTGAAGCTCGGCCGCGCCCTCGATGTGCCGGAGCCGCTGGCGGAACCAGAGCTCGCGGCTCATATGGCCGATCTCGCGAGCCGCTCCGCGAGCGGGCGCGACCTCCTGTGCTTCGCCGGTGGGGGAGCGTACGACCACCACGTTCCGGCGGCCGTCGGAGCCCTGGCGGGTAGGGCGGAGTTCGCCACCTCCTATACGCCCTATCAACCGGAGCTCTCGCAGGGCGTGCTCCAAGCTGTATTCGAGTTCCAGAGCCTCGTCTGCGAGCTCTATGGCATGGACGTCGCGAACGCCTCCCTCTACGACGGCGCGAACGCTTTGGTGGAGGGCGTGAACCTGGCGGTTCGGTCGACGCGCCGCGAGAAGGTGCTGGTCGCCGACTCCATCCATCCACACTACCGCCAGGTGCTCAAGACCTATACCTCAGGTTTAGATCTCGAGATCCAGGAGCTGCCGCACGGCCCCCGCGGCGTGGTCGATCCTGGCTCTATCGACCCGCAGGGGGCGGCCGCAGTCGTGCTGGGGTACCCGAACTTCTTCGGACGGCTGGAGGATGTGGCGGCGGTGTGCGAGCGCGCCCACGAGGCCGGGGCCCTGGTCGTCTGCGTCACCGATCCCACCGCCATGGGCGTGCTTCGCTCGCCGGGGGAGATGGGCGCCGACGTCGCGGTCGGAGAGGGCCAGGCGCTCGGGAACCTGTCGTCTTACGGCGGCCCTTACGTGGGGCTGTTTGCGACGAAGCTCGAGCTGGTGCGCCAGGTGCCGGGACGGATCGCGGGCCAAACGCTGGATGCAGACGGCCGCCGAGCCTACGTGTTGACCCTCCAGGCGCGCGAGCAGCACATCCGTCGCGCCAAGGCGACGTCGAACGTTTGCACCAACCAGACCCTGATGGCGATCGCGGCCGCCGTCCATCTGTCGTGGCTCGGCCCCCAGGGCCTCGCCCGGCTCGGCGAGGTGTGCATGCGCAGAACGGCCGCGGCCGCAGCCCGGCTGCAGGAGATCCCCGGCTGCACGGTTCGTTTCGCAGGTCCGCACTTCAAAGAGATCGTGCTGGAGACGCCCGTGGTGGCGGGGTCGTTGGTGCGCGCGCTGGCGAAGCGGGGTGTGCTCGCCGGTCCGGCCCTCGGCACCTGGTACCCGGATCTAGATAGGTGTCTGTTGGTTGCGGTGACGGAGAAGCGCACGGCGGCCGACATCGACGCTCTCGCCGAAGCGGTGGAGAAGGAGCTGGCGGAGCGGTGACCCGGACGCTGGAGCCCTCGGGCGGCACGCGGACCGCTACTCGCCCCGGAGGGGATGCGGACACGTTTCCGTTGATCTTCGAGACCTCCCGCCCCGGACGGCGCGCCTGGTCGCTTCCGGAGGTGGCGGTCGACGCGCCGGAGCTAGACGATCTGCTCCCCGTGGAGCATCGGCGCACGGCTCCACCCGCGCTGCCGGAGGTAAGCGAGCTGGATCTGGTGCGTCACTACACGCGGCTTTCCCAGCGCAACTGGGCGATCGACGTAGGGCCGTACCCCCTGGGGTCGTGCAGCATGAAGTACAACCCGAAGATCGCCGAGCAGGCGGCGAACCTGCCGGGTTTCGCGACGCTGCACCCGTTCGCGGGCGAGGAGCTCGTCCAGGGAGCTTTGGAGCTTCTCGGCACTCTCGAGCGCGCACTGTGTGAAGCCACCGGGATGGCGCGCCTCACGTTCCAGCCCGCTGCGGGCGCTCAAGGCGAGCTCACGGGGCTTCTCATGATGCGCGCGTTCCACGCGAGCCGGAACGACCAGAGGGCCAAGGTCATCATCCCGGACTCCGCCCACGGCACGAACCCCGCGAGCGTGTCGCTTGCCGGCTATCGCGCCGAGGAGGTTCGCTCCGACGAGCGGGGCTTGGTCGACCTGGACGCGCTGAAGGCCGCGCTGGACGACGAGACCGCGGGCCTCATGCTCACCAACCCCAACACGCTCGGTCTCTTCGAGCGCGACATCAAAGAGATAGCGGCAGCCGTCCACCGCGTCGGCGGCCTGCTGTACTACGACGGCGCGAACTTCAACTCGATCGTCGGCGTCGTTCGGCCCGGCGACATGGGCTTCGACATCGTCCACTTGAACCTGCACAAGACGTTCGCGACCCCCCATGGCGGCGGCGGCCCGGGCTCTGGGCCCCTAGCCGTCTCCGAACGCCTCGAACGCTTCCTGCCAGCGCCCGTTCTCGCGCCTCCGGCACACGAGGGCGACAGGTGGAGGTGGGACCACGACCGGCCAGACTCCATCGGGCGGATCCACTCCTTCCACGGGAACTTCGGCATCAACGTCCGCGCGTACGCGTACCTGCGCTCGCTGGGACCCGAGGGGCTGCGGCTGGTCGCGGAGCGGGCTGTTCTGAACGCGAACTACCTGAAGGCGTTGATCGAAGAAGCGTTCCCCACGGCCTATCCGGGCGACTGCATGCACGAGTTCGTGTCGACCGCGAAGCCGCTCAAGAGGCACGGGGTGAAGGCTATGGATGTAGCCAAACGCTTGATCGACCTCGGCTATCACCCGCCGACCGTCTACTTCCCGCTCGTCGTCGACGAGGCTTTGATGGTGGAGCCGACGGAAACGGAATCGAAAGAGACGATCGACGGTCTCGCTGCAGCTCTGAACCAGATCGCGTCCGAGGCCGAGACGAACCCGGACCTGTTGAAGGGCGCGCCGGTCACCACGCCGGTGCGACGGCCGGACGAAGCCAAAGCTGCACGAGAGCTGAGGCTGCGCTGGTCGCCTGAGTAGAGCCGTGCCCGCCACCGAGCGCCGGTCGCCGTGGGTCATCGCGGGAGTCATCGTCCTCGGCGTGAGGGTCGTTTTCTTCGCTCTCGCCTACGTCGCTTCGTTCCTGTTGTCCGGCGATACGCAGGGGTTGCCGGAGCGGGGGCCGTTCGATATGTGGGTCAACTGGGACGCGACCCGCTTTCTCGTCACGGCCGATCTCGGATACGAGGGACCGGGAAGCTTTACGAACTCGTATGCCTTCTTCCCCTTCTTCCCACTCGCCATCAGGGCGCTCGGGTTCCTCGGCATCCCGAGCCTCGCCGCCGGCCTGCTCGTCTCTGCGGTTTCTTCCTGGATCGCTTTCACGTTCCTGTTGAAGCTCGCGGATGAGGAGCTTGGCCAAGGCACAGGGCGGCGCGCGGTGCTGTACCTCGCGCTCTTCCCGACCGGCGTCTTCCTCATCGCTCCCTACAGCGAAGCCCTCTTCCTCGCGGGAGCGGTCCCGGCCTTCTACATGGCGCGGCGCGGACGCTGGGATCAGGTCGGGCTGCCAGCCGCGATCGCGATGGGGAGTCGTTTCGCGGGGGTATTCCTGCTCTTCGGGCTGCTGGTGGAGTTCCTGCGGCAACGCGATTTCTCGGCGCCTAGGAACATCGCGGCGGCAACGTCACTGCTGATGGGCACTCTGCCCTTGCTGGGATACGGCGCCTTCCTGGCCCTGACCAAAGGGGATGCCCTCTACTTCTTCACCGAACAGCGCCTGGGATGGGGCCGCGCCTTCGTGGGGCCGGTGAACGCGCTGCGCAACACGATCGATAGGTGGGACGATCCCACGCAGAGCACCAACTTCCTTGTCGCCTATCGCTTCGAGGTCGTCGCCGGGATCGCCGGCACCGCCTTCGTCGTCTGGGCGCTCAACAAGAAAGAGTGGGGCTACGCGGCGTACATGGGCAGCATGCTCGCGGTGCTGCTCACCAGCACGGAGTACTTCAGCGTCCCCAGGATCCTGCTCTCTTTCTTTCCTGCTGCGCTGTTCATGGCCCAGCTGACGCTGCGGTTTCCGAAGCTCCACGAGTCGTATCTCATGGTGACGTCCACGGTGGCGGCGGTCGGGGTCGTCGTCTACACCCGAGGCGCGTGGTTCTTTTGAACGAGGACCTGCTTATCCTTCAGAGGTGAGCTCCATCGACGCCGCGACCGGCGAGCGCCTAGAGACCCCGCGCTCTGCCACCACAGCGGACAGCCTCGTTCAACGAGCGTGGACCGAGTCGCTCCGCCTCGCGCTGCTGTCTCGGGTGTCCTTCTTCGGCGTCGGCCTCGCGGTCAGCTGGATGCTGACCACGAACACGACGGGCGCCCCCGCCACCGGTTTCGAGGAGATGTGGCGGCGATGGGATGCGGACCACTTCCTCACCATCGCGGAGTATGGCTACACCGCGCCGCAGAGCGACGAGCATGCGGCCGCATTCTTTCCCGCCTTCCCTCTCGCGGTGCGCCCCCTGTTGTGGCTCGGATTCTCTCCGGTGGTAGCCGGCCTCGTCGTGGCGGCGATGGGCGCGATCGTTGCCGGCGTCTTCCTCTTCAGGTTGGCCGAAGAGGAGATCGGTGAGGGCGCAGGGAGGCGCGCCCTTCTGTACCTCACGATCTTTCCCACGGCGGTGTTCCTGATCGCTCCCTACAGCGAATCGATCTTCCTCGCGGGAGCGATCGCCGCCTTCTACTACGCGCGCCGCGCCCGCTGGCACCTGGTGGCGCTGCCGGCGGCAGTTGCGATGGGAGCGCGCGCGGCGGGGCTGTTCCTGATCTTGGGACTCGCCGTCGAGTTCGTGCGCCAGCGGGAGTTCTCATTCGAAAGGGTGGGCAATGCGCTCTTCTCGTTGATCGTCGGCCTCCTGCCTCTGCTTGCCTACGGCGCGTTCCTCGCCCGCGCCATGGGGAACCCATTCCAGTTCCTCGTTCATCAGAGGGAGGGGTGGGGGAGGACCTTCGTGGGTCCCGTCGCTTCGTTCATGAACACCTGGAACACGTGGGACGTGTCTACGCACCCGACGAACTGGCTCCTAGCCTGGCGGCTAGAGATAGTGGCGGCCGCGGTCGGCCTCGCGTTCGTCGTGTGGGCCCTGTGGAAGAAAGAGTGGGGTTACGCCACGTTCATGGGCTCGTTGCTTGCGGTGCTCGTGACGAGCACCTGGTACTACTCGATCCCGCGCATGCTGTTGACGATGTTCCCGGTCGTGTTGTTCCTGGCAAAGGTGACACACGAACGGCCGCGGTTGCACGAGTGGATGATCATCGGGCTCGCTCCGCTTGCGACGTTGGGAGTAGTGGTCTTCACCCAAGGCCACTGGTTCTACTAGGGGACGGGCCGGCGTCTTATCTGGGGAATGACCCCCTTCCGATTGTGGTTCCATTACTTCATGGGCGGGGTCGTCTCTTCTCGTAGTCGGGTCCTGGTCGTGCTATGCGTCGTGCTCGCGGCACTGACGGGCTCGGTCGGCACGCGCGCCCAGGTTCCGGTCGCAGATGGCCCCGGCCCCCAGGCGTGTGATGACCCCACCAACTCCGTGTCGTTGTTCGCCGAGGAGCTGCCGGGCGGACGTATCGGATACGGGCGCTCGGCGGGTACCGCGCAGGTTCCGGGACCTACCCTCGAGATGACTGAAGGTGAGTGTTTGCAGGTGACGTTGGTGAACGACACCGACAAGAAGTTGAGCATGCACGCGCACGGCGTGGCCTACACCTTCGCGAGCGACGGGACCCCTCACAACCAGGGCTGCGTCGCGCCCGGCCGGGCAAAGACCTACGTCTTCAACGCGCCGGGGCCCTCTACCCGCGCGGACGGGACGATCGATCCCGGTACCGCCGGCTACTGGCACTACCACGACCACTGCATGGGCACTAATCACGGCAGTGGCGGCGTTCGGAGCGGTCTTTACGGTGCCTTGATCGTTCGTCGCGCCGGGGACCCCGAACCGGATCGAAAGCCCGTCGTCCTCGTGATGAACCAGATCACCTTCAACAACAAGGTTGCGCCTCGCACTCCGATGCCGATCGTGAACATGGGCGAGCGTGTCGAGTTCGTCGTGATCGGACACGGCGATCTTTTCCACACCTTCCACTTGCACGCGCACCGCTGGGCCGACAACCGCTCGGGGATCATCACGGCACCATCGGACTCGGCGCGACTCATAGACAACAGGACCGTTGGACCCGCGGACTCGTTCGGGTTCCAGGTGGTGGCGGGTGAGCACGTGGGGCCGGGGGCGTGGATGTATCACTGCCACGTCCAGAACCACTCCGATTCGGGGATGGAGGGCCTCTTCGTCGTCAGGACCGCAGGCGGCGAGATGACCGAGCAGACGAAGGCCGCTATCCGGCGCTGGAAGCGCGGGACCCGACACCATGGCTGAGGTGCGGCGGCAGGCCGTCTTGCTGTTTGCGTTCGCAGGTCTGATCGCGGCGTCTCTTGTCGCCGCACTCCCGGAACGCGCCGAAGCCGCGTCGACGACGGTGTCGGTCCGTGACAACGTGTTCTCGCCGGAAGAGGTCCGGATCGACCCGGGTGACACGGTCCTGTGGGCGTACGACCGCGGGCAGAACACCCACACCGTCACCTCCGACGAACGCGGCGAGTTCGCGTCGGGGGACATGCGCCCGGGGGAGACGTACTCACACACGTTCAGCCAGGAGGGCTACTACCCGTACTTCTGCCGGTACCACGGCGGCCGCGGGGGAGCGGGCATGGCGGGCCTCGTGATCGTCGGTGACCCTCCGGAGCCGCCCCCGACCACGACCCCCTCGGGAGAAGACCGTCCTCGCCTCGTGGTTCCTACGGAGTTCCCCACGATCCAGAAAGCCGCAGACGCGGCCAATCCCGGCTCCACGATCGTGATCCGGCCCGGCGTCTACCGAGAGGCGGTCATCGTCAAGACGCCGCGTCTCGTGATTAAGGGCGTCGACAGGTTCAGAACCGTCCTTCACGGCGGGGACTCGAAGGAGAACGGGATAATCGTGGACGGCGTCCACGACGTGACGGTGAAGAACCTCACCGTCCGGAACTTCCTCCAGAACGGGGTCTTCTTCAACGACGCCACCGGGTACGCGGTGAGCCGCGTCGACTCGATCAAGAACCGTACCTACGGCATCTACGCCTTCAACTCCTACGACGGCATCATCAAGAAGTCATTCGGGTGGGGGAGCGGGGACTCAGCCTTCTACGTCGGCCAGTGCCTCGGCTGCTCCGCGCTTATCGAGAACGTTCACAGCGAGATGAACTATCTCGGTTACTCGGGCACCAACGCGACGGGTGTGGTGATCAGAGACTCGACCTTCGTGCGCAACGGCGCGGGCGTGGTTCCGAACACGCTTCCGACGGAGGAGCTGTCGCCGAACCGGGGCACCACGATCATCGACAACGTCATCGAGAACAACAACTACGAGAACATCCCGGCGGCGGGCTTCTCGGAGAACGTCGGCATCCCCTTCGGCACCGGTGTCTGGCTCGCGGGCGTTCACAACAACATCGTGAAGAAGAACGTGATCCGGAACCACAACCGGTACGGCGTGCTGATAACGCAGAGCATCGACGAGGACTCGCTGCCGATGAACAACCGCGTGCGCTACAACCTCATCCGGTCGTCGCGCAAGTACGACCTCGCGTGGGACGGAACGGGCGCGAACAACTGCTTCTACAAGAACGACTTCACCGGCCCCACCGGTCCTCCCGAAGCGCAGACGATCTATGCGTGCCCGAACCGGCCTTTCGTCGGAGTGCCGTTCCCGCCCGTCCAGGCGGACGTCGCCGCGGCGGTCGCGAACAGCCAGACCAGAGAGCAGGAAGAGCCGCCGGAGCCGGATCGGCCGCGGTGTCAGAAGGGCGCGCCCGGCTGCACGCGCTAGACAGACGCGCCTAGAGCGTCCCACCGTCCTTTTGTGGTCGAATCGCACAACCGGCGCCTCGCAGGGTGGCGCGTTCGTGATCGAGAGGGGGACTAGATGCGGCTGCCGTCTGCACGAGGGCCCATAAGCGAGTCCCTCGTAGAGCGACTGCCGGGCTCGCCCGGAGGCATCGCTCCTATAGACGAGCACGGCGACCCGCTCTTCGACGACGACTTCCAGTTGTCGCTGTTCGTCTGTTACGAGCTCCACTACCGGGGGTTCGATGAGGTTTCGGACGGGTGGGAGTGGGAGCCCTCAGTCATCGCGCTCCGCAACGAGCTCGTTGCCGCTTTCGAGTCGGCTCTCGAAGCCAAGGTCCAGCGGCGGCAGGTTCGGGCCGAGGACGTCCCGGCAGCTCTGAAGAAGCTCGCGCTCGCGAGCGGCGGACCGTCGCTGTCGCGGTACCTGGAGGAGCGTGCGACGGTCGAGCAGTTCCGCGAGTTCGTGATGCACCGCTCGATCTATCACCTGCGCGAGGCGGACCCGCACACCTGGGTCGTGCCGCGCCTGGGCGGCGCGCCGAAGGCGGCACTGGTCGAGATCCAAGCCGACGAATACGGCGGGGGGATCTTGCACAGGATGCACTCGAGCCTTTTCGCCGGCTTGATGGCCTCCTTCGGGTTGGACAACTCCTACGGCGCCTACGTCGAGCAGGCGCCGGGGGCGACGTTGGCGACGCTCAACCTGATGTCGACCTTCGGGCTGCATCGCCGCCGCCGCGGAGCGGCCGTGGGACACCTCGCGCTTCTCGAGATGGATTCATCGATTCCTAACCGCCGCTACGCGAATGGGTTGCGCCGGCTGGGGTTCGGTGGAGAAGTGACTCGTTTCTACGACGAGCACGTCGAGGCGGATTCGGTCCACGAAGCGATCGCGGCTCATGACCTAGCAGGCGCTCTGGCGGTACAAGAGCCGGAGTTGGCGACGGACATCGTTTTCGGCGCGGAGGCCCTCGCGTTCGTCGAGAGCTACTTCGCACAGACGCTGTTGTCGGCGTGGGAGCAGGACTCGACCTCCTTGAGGCAGCCCGCGCCACACAGCAGATGATGCCGGGGGACGTCTCCTACGTCCTTCCGCTCAAGTGGCAGGAAGACTCCGAGCTCCCGGAGCTGACGTCCTATCTGCGGTGGCTGTCGGAGCAGGTCGCCCAGGTGATCGTGGTAGACGGCTCACCGCCAGAGGTCTTTGCCGTCCACGCTCGCGAGTGGGGGAGCCACGTCCTCCACGTGCGCCCCGACCCCCGTCTTGGCTTCCGGAACGGCAAGGCGCTGGGAGCGACCACCGGCGTGCGTCTGGCGGAGACCGAAGCCGTCGTGATCGCGGACGACGACGTCCGCTACGACCGCCGCTCGTTAGAGCGGGTCGCGGCGTTACTGCGCGCCCACGATCTGGTGCGGCCACAGAACTTCTTCGACCCGCTGCCGTGGCACGCGGCGTGGGACAGCGCGCGGTCGCTGATCAACCGGTCGGTGGCGACGGACTACCCGGGCACGCTGGGGATCCGCAAGAGCCTCTTCGAGCGCGCCGGGGGTTACGACGGCGACGTCTTGTTCGAGAACCTCGAGCTGATCCGTACGCTTCGCGCCGCGGGCGGTCGGGAGGCGGCTCCACTCGACCTCTACGTGCGCAGGCGTCCCCCTGAGACCTCGCGCTTCTTCGACCAGCGGGTACGCCAGGCCTACGACGAGTTCGCTCTGCCCGGGCGGATGGCCGTGTGGCTCTCGATCGTGCCGGCGCTGGTCTGGGCCGCTCGGCGCCGCGCCTACTGCCACGTCGCGATCGCCGCCGGCGCGTCTGTCGCCGTGGCAGAGGTCGGGCGCCGAAGGGGAGGAGGAGCTGCGGTCTTCCCGGCCCGGGCCTCGCTGTTCGCTCCGGCCTGGCTGCTCGAACGGGGTGTCTGCATGTGGCTGGCCGTAGCTCGGCGGGCGAGGGACGGTGGCGTCCGCTACGCGGACGGGGTGATCGAGCGAGCCGCCACCCCGATGAAGGAGCTCGAGCGGCGCTTCGGCTAAGACGCCGGCGTTGTCGAGCGAGTCGCCACCCCGATGAAGGGGGCCTGACCATCGCTTCGGCCGATCCGCCGGTGTTAGAGGGCGCCGCCACCCGTTAAGGGCTTCAGCGGCGGTTCGGCTCCTTGGGCTAAGAGGCCGGGCGCGGGGCCTCGCAGCCACTCGGGGCCTGGAAGCGAGACGTCTTGTGCATCCCGTCGCAGAACGGCTTGATCTTGGACCGGCCGCAGCGACAGAGCGCGATGGTCTTGCGGCCCGGGTCGATCTCGTTGCCGTCGACGTCGGTGAGCTTGAACGAGCCGCGGATCAGGTAAGGCCCGTCCTCGTGTGGCGTGATCGTGACGTCCTCCATGACGCCAGCCTAGTCGCACACGGTCGCCCTAGGGGAGCCGCTGGCAAATCAAGTAGACATAAAGTCGCACGCGATCGCCCTAGGGGAGCCGACGCCGAATCAAGTAGACATAAGATTCATTATGGGCACACAGCAACGCCAGCGAGGGCGCCGCCATACTCGAGGCTAACTTCGGCTTCACGCATACTTCCGGCATGGGTCGGCGCGACGTTCATCTGCTGGATGGCGTAGCGGAGGACGCCAGGAAGCTGGTGCGGCGCAGGAAGCAGCCGAACTGGATCGACCCGATGCTGGCGACGCTCACCGAGGAGTACTTCTCGGACCCCGCGTGGGTGTTCGAGCCGAAGCTGGACGGCGTGCGGTGCCTGGCCTTCAAGAGCGGCAAGCGGGTTCGGCTCATGTCGCGCAACCAGTTGTCGCTCAACGATCGTTACCCGGCGGTGGTCGACGCCGTGAGCCGGCTCGAGCTCGCCGAGGGCATCCTCGACGGCGAGGTCGCCGTCGTTAGCGCCGGCGTGTCTCGGTTCCAGTCGCTTCAGCGGCACCTACTCGAGGGCGCGGGCTCGCTCGCGTACTACGTCTTCGACGCCCCGCACCTGGCGGGCCACGACCTGACGGCGCTCCCCCTCCTTGATCGCAAGCAGATCCTTGCCAACGCCGTTACTCCTGGTGCCGTCATCGAGCTGGTGGGATACCGGGAGGGATCCGGAGAGGCCTATCTGCAGGAGGCGTGTGAGCAGGGATGGGAGGGCCTCATCGCGAAGCGCGCCTCGGCTCCTTACGTGCAAGGCCGCGCTAAGGAGTGGCTGAAGTTCAAGTGCTCCAAGGAGCAGGAGTTCGTCGTCGGAGGCTTCACGGATCCGCAGGGAGCGCGCGAAGGGTTCGGCGCGCTGCTGGTCGGTTACCACTCCGACGAGGGGTTCCTCTATGCGGGCAAGGTGGGTACCGGCTACAACCACGCACTGCTGCGGTCGCTCACGGCGCGGCTCACGGCGCTAGAGCAACCAGAAAGCCCCTTCGCCGGCAAACCTCCGGCGCGTAAACGGGTCCACTGGGTGCGACCGGAGCTGGTCGTGCAGGTCGGGTTCAGCGAGTGGACGAGGGATGGGCGCCTGCGACATCCTCGCTTCTTGGGCGTCCGTGACGACAAGGACGCCGGCGACGTCGTAAGGGAGGCCGGGTAAGACGATGCGCGTCGCGCTTCGACCGAGTGGCCTAGCTGGCGGCGCCACAGAGCCCGGACACGTCATAAGGGAGAGAGGCTGATCGTGTGGAGGTGACGTTCGACGAAGCCGTCGAGTTCGCGGGGCAACTCATAGATGGCCTCGGGATCCTCATCTTGGTCGTCGGCGCGTTGGTGTCTCTGGCGCGCTATCTGGTGCCTCTGGCGATGCGCCGCGCCGGCGACGACGAGTACCACCAGGTGCGCAGGAGGCTCGGGCGCGCGATCCTCCTCGGGCTGGAGCTCCTCGTGGCGGCAGACATCATCCGCACGGTGGTCATCTCCCCCACCCTCGGATCGGTCGCGGCGCTCGCGCTGATCGTGCTGATAAGGACCTTCCTGAGCCTTGCTCTGCAGATAGAGATCGAGGGCAAGCCGCCCTGGCAGCGCAGATCGTCGGGGGGCTAAGACCTCCGCAGCGCTGCTTGCGACGCCTCCCGGGCTCCCTCCTCGGCTCCAGGGCGATCCTCGAGCGTCCCTGCTCGGGCTTACGGGCCGCTCAGGATGGCTCTTGACCGCCGCCTGTTTCGCCGACCGTCGACGCGAGTCGCTCTACTAGAGGAACGAGCTCGGTGAGTACCTGATCCTTGCGCAGGAACGAGTCGGACCACGTCGTGTCTATGTCGGAGATCGCGGATACGCCGATGATGTGGACGCCCGGCGAGAAGCTGCGCAGCATCCGGCCCGTAACGCCACCGTTGAAGCCCGGCATCTTGTAATCGAGGATCACGATCCGAGGTTGCTCCTGTCCTGCCGCGACGAGAGCCTCCGATCCGTCCCACGCGACCTCGACCTCGTGTCCGGCGCGGGCCAGCAGCTCCTTCACCGCGAGCACGAAGGCGGGGTCGTCGTCGACCAGCAAGATCCTCATAGAGCCTCCACCGTAGCGGTTGATGACGACTCGGGGCGTAGGGCGCTCTCGATGTGGTCGAGGAGCTCCTTCGGTGGCACGGGCTTCGAGAGGTAGTCGTGGCACCCCAGGGCGAGGGCTTCTTCCCGCAGGCCGGGCCGAGCGTCTGCCGTGAGCATCAGGACCGGCAGCTGAGGGATGACGCCCTGCTGCGACCACGCCTCGAGAACGTCCATCCCGCTGATCCCCGGCAGATTCAGGTCGAGCAGGACGAGGTCGACGCCGCCGGCCATCTCCAGAGCCTCCTCCCCCCTGTGGGCCTCCGCGACCTCGTATCCTCGCCCGGCCAGCATCAGGCGCAGCAGCAGTCGCATGTCGGGCTCGTCGTCTACCACCAGGATCCGGTGTCGGGTCACGGTGCAGCCTCCAGGCGGATGACGAACCGCGCTCCCCCACCCGCTCCGGGCTCGTACGAGATCTCTCCCCTGCTCGCTTCCACCAAGCTCTTAACCAACGCGAGACCGAGGCCGGAGCCGCCGACGGAAGATGCCGACTTGCCACGGGTGAACGGCTCGAACATCTTTGGGACGAGATCGGGAGGCACGCCTGCTCCGTCGTCGCTGATCGTGACCGCGACCTTACCGTCTTGCCGGCGCGCCTCCAGCTCGACGGTGGGGCCGCCGTATCTGTACGCATTCACCAACAAGTTCGAGATGACGTGATCCATCCCATGGGGATCCGCGAGAACCACTGCATCGTCTGCGATGTCGAGGTGAACGTCTTTGCCTTCCGGAGGAGGGATGTTGTCCACGGCCTGTTGCGCGACGGCGGCTAGCTCCACAGCGTCGAGCTCGGCCTTGAACGTTCCTTCCTTGAGCCGAGCGATGTCCAGCAGATTGCGAACCATGGCGGTCAACCTCTCCGACTGGCGGTGCAAGGCCGTGACGCATTGGTCGATCTCCGCGGGCTTCATCCGGTCCCGGCTCTCATGGAGCAAGGCGGCTGTTCCTGCGATCACCGTCGCCGGCGTCCTTAGCTCGTGCGCGGCGTGTGAAACGAAGCGCTCCCGGAATGCCTCGAGCTCGCGGCGATCGGTGATGTCGGTCATCTGCACGATGTAATGCGGACCGAGTGAGACGGCCGCCGGGATGAACGAGGCCGTGACGAGCACGTATCTCTGGACCGGGTCGCGCGATATGAGCTTCCTCTCCGCGTGCGACGCTCCGGCGGGGTTGCTGGTGCTGAGCTCGCTGAGCTCGAGCGGCGGTTCCTGCGGATCGAAGAGCTCCCGGATCGAAAATGACCCCGCGGTGGTGACGGCCTTGCCGGTCATAGCCTCTAACGCTCGGTTGGCGCGGAGCACCGACCCGTCCAAGGCGACCAGCGCGACGCCGGTCGGCGCGTCGTGGAAAGCTCTGCGGAACCGCTCCTCGCTTATCTGCAGCTCTTTGTTCTTCTGGTGCAGCTCGATGAACACCGATACCTTCGACCGCAGCACGGTCGGGTCGAAGGGCTTGAAGAGGTAGTCGACGGCACCGGCCGAATATCCACGGAAGACATGCTCGGCTTCCTTGTTGATGGCCGTCAGAAAGATGATCGGGATGTACCTCGTCCTGTCCAGCTGCTTGATGTAAGCGGCTGTCTCGAACCCGTCCAGCCCCGGCATCTGGACGTCGAGGATGATCACCGCTACCTCCTTCTTGAGCAAGCATCGAAGGGCCTCGTCTCCGGAGCCGGCCCTGATGATCTCTTGCTGCAGAGGTTCCAGAGCCGCCTCGAGGGCCAAGAGGTTCTCGGCACGGTCGTCGACGATCAAGATCCCCGCACCGCCGCCACCGCCGCTCCCGAGGCGCTGGCCTATCGGCAGATCCGTCCGAAGAGCCATCAGCGCGGCTCTCCCGCAAGCTTCGTCAGGTATGTGGGGACGTCCTCGAGATCCAGCACCGCTCCGGGTCGTCTGACCGCATCGAGGGCGGCGGACGGCATGTCGGGTCGCTCCGCGGTCGCGGGGTTCTGCACGATCGTGAAGCCTCCCGCCTTGTGGATAGAGGACAACCCTTCAGCTCCGTCCGCGTTGGCGCCGGTCAGAACCACGCCGATCACCCGGTCGCCGTAAGCGTCCGCGGCGGATTCGAACAGCACGTCGATCGAGGGCCGGCTGAACTGCACCGGCATGTCTACGCTCAACTCGAAGAATCCGCGATCCACCAGCAAGTGATAGTCGGGTGGTGCGAAGTAGACGCGTCCTGGCTCGATAGGTTGCTTGTCGTCAACGGTGCAGACTGGAAGCTCGCAGCGGGCGTCGTAGTACGCCGCCAGTCCCTTGTCCCGCGAGTCCGCGCTGCGGTGCTGCGCGATGACGACGGTGGGCCTGAAGTCTCCCGGGAGGCCGCCCAGCACCGTCTTGACGGCGGCCAGACCGCCCCAGGAACTGCCGATCGTCACGATGTCGTACCTCACGCTGGCCGCCTGTAGATCTTGTGTTCGGGTTCGGCCCGGCCGTATGACAAGGCGTTGTCGTAGGTCATTCCGCCCGCCTGTAGATCTTCTCTTCGGCGTCGAGCTCGTCGTAACGGGACGCGACGCTGCTGAACCGGATCGACTCCTTGTTTCCGAGGGCGATGATGCCCAGGTTCACGAGGCTCTCGTAGAAGAGCTCGTGAACGTGATCCTGCAGCTCCTTGTCGAAATAGATCATCACATTCCTGCAGATGATGAGGTGGAACTCGTTGAAGGATCTGTCCGACACCAGGTTGTGGTGGGCGAAGACGACGTTTTCGAGCAAGCTGCGGTCGATCCGCGCCTGGTCCCGGTCTGCCTTGTAGTACTCGGAGAAGGCAGACGTCCCGCCCCCGCGGTGGTAGTTCTGCGTGAAGGTCTGCATCCGATCGAGCGGGATGGTGGCCTCGTGCGCTCGCTCTAGCACGCGCTCGTTGATGTCTGTCGCGTAGATCCGCGCCCGCTCGAGGAGACCCTCCTCCTGCAGGAGGATCGCAACCGAGTACACCTCCTCGCCGGTCGAGCAGCCGGCGTTCCATATCCGGATGAACGGATAGGTCCGCAGTATCGGGACGACCTTCTCCCGCAGCGCCAGGTAGAAGGTGGGGTCGCGGAACATCGCGGTCACGTTCACCGACAGGTCCATCAACAACGCGTCCATGGCCACCGGGTTGTGCAAGACGCGCTCCTGCAAGCCCGAGATCGTCTTTACTCCCTCGGCATCTGCACGTCTCCACAACCTTCTCCGCAAGGAGCCGCGGGCGTACCTCCGGAAGTCGTACCCGTAGTGCTGATAAACGGCCTCCAGCAGCATCCTCATCTCGATGCTCTCGATGTCGTCTCTCGGAGGGTCCGAACCCCGGTGCGCAGGCATGCCTGTTGTAGGTCCTCGCCTACTGGTAGAGCCACACCCTCATCAACGACAACAGCTGATCTGGGTCGACGGGCTTCGTGATGTAGTCCGATGCGCCCGCGGCGATGCTCTTCTCCCGATCGCCCTTCATCGCCTTCGCCGTGAGGGCGATGATCGGAAGCCCCGCGAAGGCCGGCTCGTTACGGATGTGGCGCGTCGTCTCGTAGCCGTCCATCTCCGGCATCATGATGTCCATCAGCACGAGATCCACGTCGGGGTTCTCCCGAAGCGTCTCTATGCCGTCGCGGCCGTTCTCCGCGTAGACCACCTGCATACCTCTCGTTTCGAGGATGCTGGTCAGCGCGAAGACATTTCGGACGTCGTCATCGACGACGAGGATCTTCTTGTTCTGGAAGACAGAATCGGCCCTGTGAAGGTGCTCGATCATCTGTCGCTTCTCCGCGGGAAGACCGGCAGCCAGGCGGTGAAGGAAGAGGGCCGTCTCGTCGAGCAACCGCTCCGGTGAGTTCACGTCCTTGATGATGATCGCGTCGCTGTACTTGCGCAGCTTCGTCTCGTCTTTGCGCGTCAGGTCCTTGCCGGTGTAGATGATGATCGGAAGGTCCCGGAACCGCGAGTCGTTCCGCAGCTTCTCGAGCAGATCGAAGCCGGTCATGTCCGGGAGCTTGAGGTCCAGCACCATGCAGTCGAAATGCTTGGCCTCCATCTGCGCGAGCGCCTCCTCGCTCGATCCCACCGCAGTGATGTCGACGTCGTCGCCCGTCCCGATCAGTTCGACGATCGCCGCCCGCTCGCGCTCGTTGTCCTCGACGACTATGAGGTTCTTCACGCCGCGCTCGATGAAGTACGCGGCCGCTCCTAGCAAGCTGGACAGCGCCTCGGCAGTCACGGGCTTGTCCACGCATGCAGCGGCTCCCGACCGCATCGCTTCCTGGCGCTGGTCCGGATCGGTCACCAGGTAAACGGGGATGTGGCGGGTGGCGGGATCGAGCTTCAGCCGGTGGAGCAGGACGAGCCCGCCTACGCCGGGCAGGTCGGAATCCAGCAAGATCGCATCCGGCTGGTACTCCCGTGCGAGCGCCAGAGTTGCATCTGCCGTCGTCGCGCCGAGGGCTTTGAACTGCTTGTCCCTCGCCGCGTCCATCCACCCGCGTGCAGTATCTGGGTCCGCCACGACCAGGAGCGTCCGGTCGCTGCTGGACAGCCCCGCCCTGTCGTCGTCTAGAGCGTTCGGCAGGTCCAGGACCTCGTCATCGTCCTGATCCGGCACCGGCACGAGGCGCACCGATGGAGCCGGGTCCTCTCCCGGAGGCTGGGTCACCAGCTCCGGCCGCCCGAGCTGGATCGGCGGAGCCTCCGCGACCGCGGGAGCAGCGACGTAGGTCTCCGGCAGATACAGGGTGAAGGTGCTGCCGGTGCCGGCCTCGCTCTCGACCCGGATCTCGCCTCCCAGCAGGCGTGCGATCTCCCTGCTGATCGAGAGGCCCAACCCCGTGCCGCCGAACCTGCGGCTGGTCGTACCGTCCGCCTGCTGGAAGGCCTCGAAGATCAAGCGCAGCTTGTCCTCCGCGACCCCGATCCCGGTGTCGGTGACGGCGAACCCGATCACCTTCTCCGTCCGATCCAGCTGATCGTTGAGGAACCGCATCCCAGCGGGAGCTCTGTCGATGTCGACCCTGACGCCTCCCTCGGTTGTGAACTTGAACGCGTTCGAGAGGAGATTGTTGAGGATCTGCTGAAGCCGCTGCTCGTCGGTCGTGATGCTCGTCCCTGCTCCCTCGGAGATGTTCACCTCGAACGACAGCCCCTTCTGATCCGCGACCGGGCGGAACGACTGCTCGATGTTGTCGGCAAGCGCGGCGAGTCGGACGTCGTGCGGGTTCACGTCCATCTTGCCGGCCTCGACCTTGGACAGGTCCAGGATGTCGTTGATCAGCGAGAGCAGATCCGCGCCCGCGTTGTGGATCGTCTTCGCGAACTCGATCTGCTTGTCCGTGAGGTTCTTCTCGTCGTTGTCGCCGAGAAGCTTCGCCAGGATCAGCAAGCTGTTCAGCGGCGTTCGGAGCTCGTGTGACATGTTCGCGAGGAACTCCGACTTGTACTTCGAACTGAGCGCCAGCTGCTGCGCCTTCTCCTCCAAGCTGGAACGCGCCAACTCGATCTCCTGGTTCTTGATCTCGATGTTGCGGTTCTGCTCCGCGAGAAGGGCCGCCTTCTCTTGCAGCTCCTCGTTGGTCTGCTGCAGTTCTTCCTGCTGCGTCTGGAGCTCTTCCGATTGGCTCTGCAGCTCGCGGGTGAGTCGTTGCGATTCCTCGAGCAACTCCTCGGTCCGCATGTTCGCGATGATCGTGTTCAGCACAACGCCCAGCGTCTCGATCAGCTGGTCCAGGAAGGTCTGGTTCACGTCGCTGAAGGGGCGCAGGGATGCGAGCTCGATCACGCCCAGCACCTGGTCTTCGAAGATGACCGGGACGACGATGATGTTGACCGGTGCGGCCTCGCCCAACCCAGAGCTGACCTTGATGTAGTCCTCGGGCGCCTGCGTGATGAGGATGGGCTTCTTCTCGAGTGCCGCCTGTCCGACCAGCCCCTCCCCCAGCTTGAACTTGTTGGACACGGTCTTGCGCGCCTTGTAGCCGTAGCTCGCCTTCAATTTGAGGACGAGGTCCTCTTCGGACGCGGCGGTCCCGTTCCCGTTTTCTGTCTCGGCGAGGAAGAAAGCGCCGTGCTGGGACGCGACGGTTGGGGTCAGCTCCGACATGATCAATCGAGTCACCGTCTGCAGATCGCGCTGTCCCTGCATCATCCCGGAGATCTTCGCGAGGTTCGTCTTCAGCCAGTCTTGCTCCTCGTTCCGTTGCGTCGTCTCCGCGAGGTTCGTGATCATCTGGTTGATCTTGTCTTTCAGCTGAGCCACCTCGCCTTGCGCGGCTACCGTGATCTCCCGCGTCAGGTCTCCCTGCGTGACCGCGGTGGCAACGTCGGCGATGGCGCGCACCTGCGTGGTGAGGTTGCCAGCGAGTTGGTTCACGTTCTCGGTGAGGCCTTTCCAGGTACCGGAGACTCCCTCGACCCGCGCCTGGCCGCCGAGCTTCCCCTCGCTGCCAACCTCTTTCGCGACACGAGTCACCTCCGCCGCGAACGACGACAGCTGGTCGACCATCGTGTTGATCGTGTCCTTCAGCTCCAGGATCTCGCCCCGCGCATCGACGGTGATCTTTTTGGACAGGTCACCCTTGGCGACGGCGGTGGTGACGGTCGCGATGTTGCGGACCTGGCTGGTGAGGTTCCCTGCCATGAAGTTCACGTTGTCCGTCAGATCGCGCCACGTCCCGGAGACGCCCTTCACCTGGGCCTGACCACCCAGCTTCCCTTCCGTGCCGACCTCACGGGCGACTCGCGTCACCTCGTCGGCGAAGGACGAGAGCTGGTCGACCATCGTGTTGATCGTGTTCTTGAGCTCGAGGATCTCGCCCTGGACGTCGACCGTGATCTTCTGGGACAGGTCTCCGCGCGCGACGGCGGTCGCCACCTGCGCGATGTTCCGGACCTGTCCGGTGAGGTTCCCGGCCATGGAGTTCACGTTGTCGGTGAGCCCCTTCCACGTTCCGGAGACCCCCTTCACCTGCGCCTGCCCGCCGAGTTTTCCCTCCGTGCCGACCTCTCGGGCGACGCGCGTGACCTCGTCCGCGAACGACGAGAGCTGGTCCACCATCGTGTTGATCGTGTTCTTCAGCTCGAGGATCTCGCCCTTGACGTCGACGGTGATCTTCTGAGAGAGGTCACCCTTCGCGACGGCGGTGGTGACCTGAGCGATGTCTCGCACCTGGGCCGTCAGGTTCCCCGCCATGAAGTTCACGTTCTCGGTCAGGCCCTTCCAGGTACCGGAGACCCCCTCAACCTTGGCCTGCCCGCCGAGCTTTCCTTCGGTGCCGACCTCGCGTGCCACGCGGGTGACCTCGTCCGCGAACGACGAGAGCTGGTCGACCATCGTGTTGATCGTGTTCTTGAGCTCGAGGATCTCGCCCTTGGCGTCGACCGTGATCTTCTGAGTCAGGTCACCGCCTGCAACCGCGGTCGCCACCTGCGCGATGTTCCGCACCTGGTCGGTGAGGTTGCCGGCCATGAAGTTCACGTTCTCGGTCAGGCCCTTCCAGGTTCCGGAGACGCCCTCGACCCGCGCCTGCCCGCCGAGCTTGCCCTCCGTGCCGACCTCGCGAGCCACGCGGGTGACCTCGTCCGCGAACGACGAGAGCTGATCCACCATCGTGTTGATCGTCTCGGCGAGGGCCGCGACCTCGCCTTTGGCCTCCACCGTGATCTTCTTGGAGAGATCTCCCTGCGCGACCGCGGTGGTCACGGTCGCGATGTTCCTCACCTGTGTCGTCAGGTTGCTGGCCATGAAGTTCACGTTCTCGGTCAGGCCCTTCCAGGTTCCGGAGACGCCCTCGACCCGCGCCTGCCCGCCGAGCTTGCCCTCCGTGCCGACCTCGCGGGCGACCCTTGTGACCTCGTCGGCGAACGACGAGAGCTGGTCGACCATCGTGTTGATCGTTTTCTTCAGCTGGAGGATCTCGCCCTTCACGTCCACCGTGATCTTCTGGGAGAGGTCCCCGTTCGCGACCGCGGTAGTGACCTGTGCGATGTCTCGCACCTGAGCGGTCAGGTTGCTGGCCATGAAGTTCACGCTCTCGGTGAGACCGCGCCACGTTCCCGAGACCCCCTCGACACGTGCCTGCCCGCCGAGCTTGCCCTCGGTGCCGACCTCGCGGGCGACCCTTGTGACCTCGTCGGCGAACGACGAGAGCTGGTCGACCATCGTGTTGATCGTGTCCTTCAGCTCCAAGATCTCGCCTTGTGCGCCGACCGTGATCCTCTTCGAGAGGTCTCCGGTGGCAACGGCGGTTGCAACCTGCGCGATGTTCCGCACCTGGTCGGTCAGGTTGCTCGCCATGAAGTTCACGTTCTGGGTCAGGCCCTTCCAGGTTCCGGAGACTCCCTCGACCCGCGCCTGTCCGCCGAGCTTTCCTTCGGTGCCGACCTCGCGCGCGACTCGCGTGACCTCGGCGGCGAACGCGGAGAGCTGGTCGACCATCGTGTTGATCGTGTTCTTGAGCTCGAGGATCTCGCCCTTCACATCCACCGTGATCTTCTGAGAGAGGTCCCCGTTCGCAACGGCCGTGGTGACTGCGGCGATGTCCCGCACCTGAGCCGTCAGGTTTCCCGCCATGAAGTTGACGCTGTCGGTGAGGTCCTTCCACGTCCCCGCGACGCCCTCGACCCGCGCCTGGCCACCCAGGTTCCCCTCGGTTCCCACCTCGCGAGCGACCCTCGTCACCTCGTCCGCGAAGGCCTGCAGCGTGTCGGTCATGCTGTTGATGGTTTCGGCCAGTGCGGCGACCTCAC
This sequence comes from Actinomycetota bacterium, assembly GCA_030776625.1. NCBI lineage: Bacteria > Bacillati > Actinomycetota > Actinomycetota bacterium. Next base: position 226,072 of record JALYHL010000003.1, read on the forward strand.
CCTTGGCCTCGACGGTGATCTTGCGCGACAGATCGCCGTTGGCAACCGCGGTCGCGACCTGCGCGATGTTGCGGACCTGGCTCGTGAGGTTCCCCGCCATGAAGTTCACGTTGTCGGTGAGGTCCTTCCAGGTCCCCGCGACGCCCTCGACCCGGGCCTGGCCTCCGAGTTTTCCTTCCGTTCCGACCTCGCGCGCCACCCTCGTTACCTCGTCGGCGAAAGCCCGCAGCGTGTCCGTCATGCTGTTGATCACTTCGGCAAGGGCGGCGACCTCACCCTTGGCCTCGACGGTGATCCGCCGCGTCAGGTCACCGGTCGCGACGGCGGTCGCGACCTGCGCGATGTTGCGGACCTGGCTGGTGAGGTTCCCGGCCATGAAGTTCACGTTGTCGGTCAGGTCTTTCCAGGTGCCGGATACGCCTTTCACCTGCGCTTGACCGCCGAGCTTGCCCTCGGTCCCGACCTCTCGGGCGACTCGCGTCACCTCGTCGGCGAACGACGAGAGCTGGTCCACCATGGTGTTGATCGTGTTCTTGAGCTCGAGGATCTCGCCCTTTACGTCGACCGTGATCTTCTGGGAGAGATCTCCCTTCGCGACGGCCGTCGTCACCTGGGCGATGTCACGCACCTGCGCGGTGAGGTTCCCCGCCATGAAGTTGACGCTGTCGGTCAGGTCCTTCCAGGTTCCCGAGACGCCCTTCACCTTCGCCTGGCCACCCAGCTTTCCTTCAGTGCCGACCTCGCGTGCCACGCGGGTGACCTCGGCGGCGAACGACGAGAGTTGGTCCACCATCGAGTTCACCGCAGTCCCGATCCGCAGGAACTCGCCCTTCACCGGCTGACCCTCGATCTTCAGCGCCATCTTCTGAGAGAGGTCACCCTCGGCAACGGCCTCGATCACGCGGGCGACCTCGGTGGTGGGACGGACCAGGTCGTCGATCATCGAGTTCAGCGAGTCCGCCGTCGTGGCCCACTGCCCCCCACGAGCGGGGCGGGCGACGCGCTCGTTCATGCGTCCCTCCCGTCCGATGAGGCGGCTCACGCGCGCGGTCTCTCTGCTGCGTTGGGCGTTCATCTCGACCAGCTCGTTGAAGGCGCGGCCGATGTCTCCGAGGATCCCGCTGCGCCTCGGCATCCGAACGGAGAAGTCTCCGTCGCGTGCCGCGGTGAGCGCTCGCAGGAGCTCTTCGAGCTGCTCGGGTGCTACGCCCGTGTGGCCGTTGCGCGACCCGTTCGTCTTGGCGCCGGCGCTTCCATTCTTCGCCTTCGCGGTCGCCGTTCCGTTCTTCGACTTGCTGGTCGCCTTGCTAGAGGTCGAGCGCGCCGCACTCCTAGTCGCCATCGGGCAGTTCCTTTCGTAAGAGTTAGCACCCCATTGACGCAGTATGCGGGGGCGGAATCAACCCGCCGCACGGCTAAACGGGTGATTCGCCCCAGCTTTGGCCCGTTTGGTCCAGGTTGGCACTGCGACACGATCTCGACCCGCCGCCCCGAAGCGGAGGCAGCGGTCAGCTGTGGGGGCGGAGGAAGCGGTCTCTGACCCCCCACAGCGTCACCCGCAACATCGCCTCCACCACGATCCGGCGGCTCATCTTGGACTGGCCCTTGGCTCGTTCGACGAACGTGATCGGAACCTCCACGATCTTTCCCCTCGCCAGGTGGACGCGCCGAGTCATCTCGATCTGGAAGGAGTACCCCTCGGATCGAAGCCCGACCAGCTGTTCCCCCCGCAGGACGGACGTCCTATAGGCGCGGAAACCGCTGGTGGAGTCCCGCACGCCGTAACCCAGCCAGGCGCGGGCATAGAGGTTGCCGGCGAGCGACAACAACCGGCGTACCAGGCCCCAGTTCTCGATCCGTCCGCCGGGCACGTAGCGCGACCCGACGACCAGGTCTGCGTCCTGGAGGCGCTGCAACAGGCGCGGTACGTCGGCGGGGTCATGCGACAGGTCGGCATCCATCTCGACCACGGCGTCGTAGCCGCGGTCCATCGCCCATCGGAAGCCGGCAACGTAGGCCGTCCCCAACCCCTGCTTGTGCGAGCGTTCGATCAGATGGACGGGGTGCGGCCCCTGCGCCATCTGCTTCACGAGCTCGGCCGTACCGTCGGGAGAGCCATCGTCGACCACCAGTAGATCGACGCGATCCCCCGCCGCCTCGAACAAGCGACCCGCAACCTCCCCTATCGAATCGAGCTCGTTGTACGTCGGAACTATGACGAGAGCCTGTGCCGGGCGACGCTCGTCCAGGTCACTCATCGGATGACGTTAGCGCGCGCTGCCGCCGACTTCTCCTGTCGGTCGCCGCAGCGCCCACCGCCGCTAGCGCGGTGAGGACGAGCGCCAGGTACGCGAACCAGTCACCGGTGCGCGCATAGAAGCTGGGACTCACGCCCAGGCTCATCGGGTGAACCAGCGTCGTCGTTTCGAAGAGGCCGGTCTGTTCGACCAGCTCCCCGCCCGGCTCGATGAAGGCCGAGATCCCGCTCAGCGCGGCGTGGACGACGCCGACCCCGTTCTCCGCCGCGCGAACCTGGCTGAAAGCGACATGTTGCGCGGAGGCCCACGACTCCTCCCACGTCGACGTGTTCGTCGCCACCACGAGCAGCCGACCGCCGACCGCGATGGGCTTCCTGACAAGGGAACCGAAGTCACCTTCGAAGGAGATGACGGTCGCGACCGGGCCCTTCGGGAGCGCGAAGACCTTCGGCTCCGCTCCGACCACGGCATCGCGCGGCACCTGCTGCAGCGGAGGGAGCCAACCGATGAGGTCCCGCCCAGGCACGTACTCGCCAAAGGGCACGAGGTGGGTCTTCTGGTAGACGTCGACCACCTCCCCCTCCGGCGAGACGTGGAACGCGACCACCTTGTACCGATCGGCGTCGATGTCGAGGTTGCCTCCGACGATCATCGGTGCCTGCACGGCTTGGGCGGCCGAGGCGACCTCCTCCGCCACGACGGGCGCTCGTTGCAGGTCGAGGCCAACCGCACTCTCCGGCCACACGACCAGATCGACCTCGCCGGGATCGAGCTGTTTCGTCAGACGCGCGTGGCTGCGCGTGATGGCGAGCTCCTTCTCGAACTGCCCCCCCGTGAACTGACGCGGAACGTTTCCTTGGACGATAGCGACGCGCATGACCGGTCCGTCCGCGGCGGCGACCGGCAGAGCGAGCGGCGCCGTTAGGAGAGCCGCAGCCGCCAGCGCCGGCGCCAAGCGTCTACGGCCGTTCGAAGTGATGGCTTCCGCGATGCAGGCGTTCACCGCCACCAGGATCGCCGCGACCAGCCAGGCACCTCCCCACGCCGCTGGCCGGAGCGTCCAGAAGAAGAGGTCGTGCTGGCTCTGGGCGAGCTGTCCCCAGGTGAACCCGCGTAGGGGGAAGACCGACCGCACATATTCCACGGCCACCCACGCCGCGGCGGCCACTGCCACGCGCAGCCACACCCTCCCGTGGCGCGATAGCCACGACCACAGGAGCCCGAACAACCCCGTGAACAGCGACTGGAGAACGATCAAGAGCGCCCACGCGATGTAACCGACGATGCTGATCCAGATCAGCAGCGCTCCGAAGAAGCCGACGCCGAAGGCGAAGCCGAGGCCGAAACCGCGCCCTGCCGAGGCCCCTCGCGCGGCGAGAAGCAGCGGCACCAACGAGACCCACGCCAGCGGCGCGATGTCTGGTTCGGGGAAGGCGAGGCTGAGCGCGGCTCCTGCAAGGATCACGGCGGGATATGCACGCCCGCCGCGCATCACGCCTTGGACTAGACGCAGTCTCGGCAGAGCTCGCGGTCCGCGTCTGCCAGCTGCGAGCGCGCCTTCACCAGGTGGCAGCGCTTGCAGACGAACTCTTGCCTGTCCTTGATGGGGATGACTTTCGTCCGGATGACCTCGGTGCCGGTGGGCTCGCGCTCCGAAGACAGCGACATGATGTCGTCTTCCTCTTCATCCGGCTCGCCTGCGGCTCGCCGGGCGGCGCCTCTTTGCGCGAGCAGTTCCTCCAGGCTCGCGTCGTCGCCCTCTTCGTCGTCGTCGGTCGCCAGCGCGAGCCCGGCAGCGACCTCGTCCTCGTCGTCCTCCAGATCCTCGAGATCGTCGTCGGGGCCTTCTATCTCTTCTTCGGGTTCTTCTTCGCTCGTAGCCTTAGGCGCCACTGTGGGATCCTCCGCCGGAATCGTGTCGGGACGAAAACAGTGCTCCCCAGACTAAGGCGTCCCAAACTCAAACGAAGCGCAACGCAAGAGACCCGAGTGACCGACCAGGACCCGCTCGGTAGCCGGCCGGAGCCGGTTATTGGAGCGTTTTCCCTGGGCCACTCGGGTCCCAAAGCTTTGTCCCAAGCAACCACCCGGTTCCGGTGGAGCGAACTCCTCCGGTCGGCCGCTCCGCCTTGGTCCGCAGCGGGCCCGAGGGCCGTGCGGTCCGGCGGCGCTGCGTGCCGGTTGACTGCTTGGGACGTTTCGCAAGATAGAGAGGCCGACGAGTGGAGTCAATATCTTCTTTCGCAGAATTTCGGGGTCCGCGAAAGATTCTCGTCTCTCCACATTTAATCCACAGTTTGTGAGTCATCTGTAAACGGCATCGAGCAAATAGGGTTGGTGCATGCAGACGCATCAAACGACTTTCACCATCGCCGCGCGCTCCAGGTTGGGCTTCGTCGACGTGACCGACGCCGTCGAGACCGCGGTCGCGTCATGCGACGTCACGGATGGCCGCGTAACGATCCTGCGACCGAGCGCCGGATGCGCCCTTGTGTTGAACGAACAGGAGAAGGGGTTGCATGCAGACGTGCAGGCAACGCTGGAGCGGCTGGGTTCCGCTTCCGGTGCGACGCCTCCCACCGCGGGCTCGCCGTCATTGGTACTCCCCGTCGTCGGGAGCCGCATCCGGCTCGGCACCTGGCAACGGATCCTCCTGCTCGAGCTCGAGGAGCCGCGCGATCGCGAGCTGCAGATCCAAGTGGTGGGTGAATAGCTATGGCCAAGAACAACCGCCTCCCCGATCCCAAAGAGGATTTCCCCGGCTGGTACGTCGAGGTCGTCAAGCAAGCCGGTATGGCGGAGCATGGGCTCGCCAAAGGCATGATGGTGATCAAGCCGCACGGTTACGCGGTGTGGGAGCACATCCAGCGGGCTCTCGACGATCGTTTCAAGGCCACGGGGCACGAGAACGTGTACTTCCCTCTCCTCTTCCCCGAGAGCCTCTTGCACAAGGAGGCCGAACACGTCGAGGGTTTCTCGCCCCAGGTCGCGGTGGTGACGCACGGCGGCGGACAGAAGCTCGAAGAGCCGTTGGTGATCCGTCCCACTTCGGAAGCCGTCATCTGGAACACCTACGCGAACTGGATCCAGAGCTATAGAGATCTGCCTCTGCTCTACAACCAATGGTGCAACGTCCTGCGATGGGAGATGCGGACCAGGTTGTTCCTGCGAACGAGCGAGTTCCTGTGGCAGGAGGGCCACACCGCGCACGCGACCGAGGCCGAGGCCTGGGAAGAGACCGTGCGGATGCTGGGCGTGTACCGCGAGGTGGCGGAAGACGTGCTCGGGGTTCCGGTGCTGCCCGGGCGCAAGTCGGCTTCCGAACGCTTCCCAGGAGCGGTGGAGACGCTCACCATCGAGGGCCTGATGCGGGACGGAAAGGCGCTCCAGTCCGGCACCTCACACTTCCTGGGGCAGAACTTTGCCAAGGCCTACGACGTCCAGTTCCTCAACGAAAAGGGCGAGCAGGAGTACGCCTGGGCGACGTCGTGGGGACTATCGACGCGCATGGTCGGTGCCGCGATCATGACCCACGGCGACGAGCGAGGACTCAAGCTTCCTCCCGCGGTCGCGCCCGTGCAGGTGGTGATCGTTCCGATCTATCGCGCCGACGACGAGCAGACGCGAGTCCTCGAGGTTGCGACGAAGCTTCGTGACGGCCTCACCGGCAACGGCATCAGGGTGAAGCTCGACGACCGCGATCACTACAGACCCGGATACAAGTTCAGCGAGTGGGAGCTCAAGGGGGTTCCACTGCGGATAGAGATCGGTCCCAAAGACGTCGACGCGGACCGGGTGGTCGTCGCCGCACGCTTCAGTGGTGACAAGGAGGAGGTCGGCACCAGCGACGTCGTGATGGAGATGGCAGGTCGGCTCGCGCAAGCGCAACGCGACCTCTTCGACGACGCACGCGCCTTCCGCGAATCCAATACCCACGAGGCCGGCTCCTACGACGATCTGCGAGGCGGTCTCATCGACGGCGGCGGCTTCTGGATCGGCCCCTGGTGTGGCAGCGAAGACTGCGAGACCCGCGTCACGAAGGACACGTCCGCGACGGTCAGGCTTCTCCCCCTGGAGCGCGAGGACCCCGGAGCTGCGTGCCTCGTCTGCGGCCAGCCCGGCGTGGAGCGAGCGACCTGGGCGAAGGCTTACTAGCGCCTAAACGCTCGGCTCCCGGTGCGAGGTTCGAACCGCCTCGGGCAGGGAATCAAGCTCCGCATGACGAAATCTGCCGATAAGTCCCATTCGCTGCGGAGGTCCCGATGACGCGTCGTCCCCGGCTCCGCCGCCTCCTGCCTGTAGCGGCGGTCGCGGCGCTGCTTCTATCTCTGCTGCCCGCGGCTCCCGCCACAGCGTCACCAAACCGGTTCCTCGAGATGAGCGACGGCGTGAAGATCGCGGTCAACATCCGGATGCCGGACAACTTCCAGAAGGGCCGCACCTACCCGACGATCTTCGAGATGTCCGGCTACGACGGCGGCAGCTCCGACGGCGACGAGCCCTACGCCGAAGAGGGCAGTCGCGTGCTGTCGAAGCAGTTCAACAGGGACTACGTCACGATCCACGCCTCGGTCCGGGGCACCGGATGCTCCGGGGGGTGAGTTCGACCTGTTCTCGTGGCGGAGCGCCCAGGACGGCTTCGAGATCATCGAGTGGATCAACGACCAGCCCTGGAGCGACGGCGAGATCGGCATCTACGGTCACTCCTACGGCGGCATCACGGGCTTCATGGTGGCCGCCACGCGTCCGCCGAGCCTGGACGCGGTCTCCGTCTCCGGCCTCATCGACGATCTCTACAGGGGCATCGTCTATCCCGGCGGGGTCAGCAACTACGGCTTCCCGTTGCTCTGGACGGGCGGCGTACGACCGCTGTACGACGTGGGCGGAGGTTTCCTTCTCGGTATGGACGAGGGCGGGGCCGAGGGGTGCGCGCGGAACGCCCCGACCAAGAGCCGCACGGTTCTGAACGACCCCATCCTGCAAGGTGTCTCCGACACCGACAACACCTGGTTCCAGGCGAGGTCGCTGATCAACTACGCCGAGCGGATCGACGTCCCGATCCACATCTCCGGGGCGTACCAGGACGAGCAGACGGGGCCGCGTGGGCCGTACCACCTCTTCGAGGAGGTGACGAACGCGCCCGTCCGCCGCCTCCTCATCACCAACGGCGACCACGGGACCCAGCAAGACGGCAGGTTCCTGGAGCCCGACCGCAAGGCGTTCCTCGACCACTACCTACGCGACGTGGGCAAGGGTTACGCCCGCTCGTCGGTCGCGACCTTCCTGGAGAACCTGCAAGGTGAAGAAGACGTCCCCGTCGCGAAGGAGAACCGCACCTTCCCGCTAGAGGACACGGACTGGACGAACCTCTACCTCGGCGCCGACAACAAGCTGGTGGGCAACGCGCCGCGAGACCCAGGAGCCGCGTCCTACCTCTCCGGCAGCCCACGGCAGTCGGCGTGGAGCTACCACGCGGGGCACAGTGCCGGAGCCCCGTTCACGACCGCGGAGGGCCCGGACGGGCTCACCTTCAGAACGGCGAAGTTCGACAAACCGACGGCCGTGATCGGGCCCGCGACCGCGACGTTGTTCATGTCGTCGACGGCGCCCGACACGGAACTGTTCGTGCAGATCATCGACGAGGCTCCCGACGGCACGCGCTACTACATCCAGCGCGGGCTGCTGAGGGCGAGCCACCGTGCCGTGATCCGGGGGTTGTCGGACAGGCTGGACAACGGCGAGATCTACCGGCCGCATCGCCCGCACACCAACCCGCAGCCGATCGAGCCGGGCAAGACCTACCGGTACCTCGTCGAGATCTTCCCGTTCGGCCACGTGTTCCGACCCGGGCATCAGCTGGTCGTGAAGATCACGACGCCGCCGCTAATCGACGGCTACTACGCCTGGGTGCCCAAGCGCGTCCCCGGCGTGAACACGGTCCACTTCGGCGGGAAGGCGCCTTCGAGCCTCATGCTCCCGTTCGTCCCGTTGAACGGCATGGACCTGAAAGCGGCGCCGAAGCCATGCGCGCTCGAAGACGTGCGTTGCGTGAAGGGCTGACGGACCGGTCGCAAGCACCGACAAACGGCAGCCACCGCTGATCCAGCGCGCGCACTTTTGGGACGTGCGGCGTGCCTGAGGCCGACGCGCTAGGTCGCGCCGGCTGTACCTAGTCGAGCCCGAGTACCTCGAAGATCTGCTCGTGGCGATCGATGACGGACTCGGCCTCGGTTGCGTCGGTCTTGTCGTTGTGGACGCCGCGGAACCGCACCGCGTGCATGCCGACATCGTGAGCACCGGCGATGTCCGTTCGCTTGAGGTCCCCCACGTGCAAGGCGTCCGGCGGTCGCACCCCGAGCTCCGCCAGAGCCTTGTCGAAGATCTCGTGACCCGGCTTCGGAACGCCGACCTCGTCCGAGAAGCACAGCACTTCTAGGTACTCGGCCAGCTGACACTCGGCGAGCCGCTCTCTAACTACGCGGCCGGGCGTGAAGCCGGTGTCGCAGACGAGACCCAGCCGGATCCCCTTGCTCCGCAGACGCTCGAGCGTCTCGCGCGCACCGTCGACCGCTTCGATCCCGGACGTCGTCGACGCGAGCTCGAACTCCTCGGTCAGAGCCGCGATCTTGTCGTCGTCGAAGATCCCCTTAGCCTCGAGGCAGTAGGCCGCCATGCGACCGGGGCCGAACGTCTCGACCTGCTTCCACGCCTCGTCGTGTCTCGCCCATGCTTCATCGAGGAGCTTCCGGCCCTCGTCTTCGGACAGATCCATGGAACGAAGAAGGGCGCTAAGTCTGATCTCCATAGCGCCCTCCCAATCACGGTCCTTCAACAAGGTTCCCCAGCAGTCGTAGGTGACTGCTCGGATGCCGTCCACTCTTCTCACTAGGCATCACTCCCGGTCGAGGTCGGCGCTGCGCGGCAGAGACAGACAGGCTACCGGATTTATGGGTTGGGTGACCGGCTAGCCGGTCATCGAAAGAGCAGGGGCAGCGCGGGCCGCTGCCGGCTCGTAAGTTCGGCCGTCGGGGCGGAACCACCTCGCCACCTGGTGCTCGTCGAGCGCCACCCGCCACCCGTGCTCGTGCACCAGCTTGTGGTGGAAGTGACACAGCGTCACCAGGTTGTCTAGGTCCGTGGGACCTCCGGCTTCCCAGTGCCAGATGTGGTGACCGTCTACGAAGCGGCGCGTCCCGCAGCCGGGGAAGGTGCAGCCGCCGTCTCGATGGAGCAGCTCTCGCCGCAGATAGCCCGGGATGTTGCGATCCGCGCGCCCGATGCCCGCGGCGGTGCCGTTGGGGTGGCGCAGCACGAACTGGAGCCGGCAATCACACGACATCCGCCGCGCGATCTCGGGGTGGATCACACCGGAGCCTTCGAGCTCGCAACCGCGCTCGTCTGACTGCAGGGCCTGAAGCGTCGTCGACACCACCACCGTGGCGCGGTCGGGATCGGGATCGGCGGCGATGTGGCTAGAGGCGAGCACCACCAACGCGTCCGCCATCCGCTGTGGGAGTCCATCTCTGACCATCACGGTCTCGGCCGGGATGACCTGCTCCTCGCCCTCGGCAGTCGCCCATCCGGGGATGGTCATCTCCTCGTTCTGCTGCGGAAGAGGCGGCATCTCGGGGAGCTGGTCGAGGATGCGGCGAAGCCCGTTCCCGACGACCGCTCCTTCGTCCGCGGGAAGGAGGCCCTCTAGATAGATCGCACCGGAGTCGTTGAAGGGGCGCAGCTCGAGGTAGCGGGCGAGGTGGGTGTCGTTGTGCTCTTCGAGCGGAGGCCGCGTGGCCAGGTCAGCCCGCTTCCTCAGGGCCGACACGGTCGTCCGGCGTGCGTAGCGCAGAAGCTCCCGCTCGGTGCCCGCCGTGGCGAAGCGGGTCAGCTGGAGGACCTTGTCGAGCGAGATCTGGCCGCGCTCGAAGGCAGCGCACGTAAGAGGAAGGTGCTCGAGGGCGTGGGCCGCATGCGTCCAGCGCATCCCGGCGGCGACAGAGATCCCGAAGCGGCCAGAGAGCCACTGCCCCATGTTGCGGCAGCCGTCCTTCTCCCACGCCCTGCGACGATCGTGCTCGCGCACGAACCGCAGAAGGTTCCGCTGCGTAGAGGCAACGACGCAGTTCAGCTCGCACATCGAATCCACGAGCTCGTCATCGCTACAGAACCGCGGGTGTTGCGTTAACCGATGTTCCTGTTGGTTCTTTTCCTTTTCCAAGGCCACCACCTGCTGCGGCCCGGGAGCGCGTACAGACACTCTATCGAACAGACGTTCGATAGTCAAGCAGAAAGTGACCCCTGAAGACCACAGTAGTACGCCTCGGCCGACGGCGCGGGCGCGTCGCTTAGAGCTTGGCTCTGGCTAAAGCTAGAGCTGCCAGACGTTGTCTTCGATGATCGTGATGCGGCCCCCGTCACGCGTCACGCCGGCCACGTCAACGCCCGGCCCCCCGATCATGAAGTCGGTATGCACGGTGGAGTGGTTGATCCCGCGAGCCAGCAACTCATCGGTAGAAAGCCCCGCGGCGCCGTCGACGGCGAAGGTGTAGGCGCCGCCATAGGCGATGTGTGAGGTCGCGTTCTCGTCGAACAGGGTGCTGTTGAAGGTGATGCCGGTCTCGCCGACGGCGGAGGCCCGATCCACCAACGCCACCTCCCCGAGCCTCGCCGCGCCCTCGTCGATCGCCATCTGCGCCCGAACGACGTCGGCTCCCGAGCTCGCCTCGACCTTCACCGCGCGGCCCTCCTCGAAAGTGACCTCCAGGTCCGTCACCGTCACACCCTCTGCCGACAGCTGTAACGGACGAGATGCGGCGACCGTCCCCTCGACGCGCCGGAAGTCCGGGGTCGTGAACACCTCTTCCGTCGGCAGGTTGGGGACGTGCCGGATCCCGGACGCCGTCGCGAAACGCGCGCTGATCCACCGGCTGTCCTCGTGCAGACCCACCGTCAGGTCCGTTCCCGGCCCACGGAAGTGAACGGCCTCGAAACGCCGTTCGTTCAGCGCATCCGCGCGCTCCGCGAGCCGCGCGAGGTGCTCCTTCCACGCCTGCACCGGGTCGGGCTCGTACAGGCGGGTTGCCTTGGCGACCGCGTCCCACAAGCGCTCGACGTCGGGCTCGCCCAGCGCGGCCGCAGCCCAACCTTCGTTCGGACAAGCCACGATCGTCCACGAGACGGAGCGTCGATTCACCTGTTCTAGGCGAAGCTTCGCCAGATCAACCATCTTCGCCCTCCCGACCCTGGTCGGGTCGAGGTCGGCAAGGAGCGCGGGCTCGGCGTCCCCGGCGACGCTGATGCGCGCTCCGCCCGTTGCGTCGACGTGCTGCAGCGCCGCGAGGAGGTGCGGCGGCGTCCAGCTGAGCGCGTCCTCCGGCCCGTGCTCGATCATCGCCCTGCGCACGTGATCGTCGGAGTAGGTGACGCTGACGTACGCGGCGCCGGCGCGGTAAGCAGCTTCGGTCAGAGCCCGGATGAGCGGAGCGTGCTCGAGCTTTCCCTCGACCAGGACGTGTTGGCCGGGCTGCAGGTTCACGCCAACCCGCACCGCCAGATCGGCGTACGCGCTGAGAAGCTCGTCTGTGTTCATTGGACGCCACCGTACCCGTGCAGGGATGACTCACCTGCGCTGGCGGTCCTTCTTCACGACGCAGGTTCCGGTGGCGGTGGCGACAGGTTCCGGCTGAAGAGACAGGTCCGCGGCGGAATCGGAGACGTCGGGACGCGGCGCCGCGTATCGGAGCACCTGGAATGCCATCTCGCGCGAGGTGTCGCCGGCACGGATTATGCGCGCGATGACCTCGATGAAATCTCCCGCGTACACGGGGGCGAGGAACCGGACCTCGCTGTAACCCGCGAGCAGACCCTCGTCCCCGTCGGATCGGATGCAGAGCTCTGTCGCGACGTCACCGAACAGCTCCATCAGCCGCCCGCCCGCGACCAGGTCACCGCCGTAGTGCGCGTCCGCCTGTGACAGGCGCATACGGTGACGCGCCTCCAGCCCCTCTTTCACGCGCTCTCCTTCACCGCGACGCGGTGCGCGAGATACGACGCGACCTCGGACGGTTTCGTGCCGCGCCCGAAGATGCGGTCGTAGCCAAGCTCGACCGCTTGCTCGGGAGAGAAACGCGGCCCGCCCCCGACGAGGATCAGACCGTCCCGCTCCCCCGCCGCGTCGAGTGCGGCGCGGACCTGGTTCAGGTGGACGATGTGTGCATCTCGCTGCGTGACGACTTGGGAGATCAACACCGCGTCGGCGCGTTCATGCCGAACCACCTCCACGATCTCGGCAGGCTCCACCTGCGCCCCCATGTTCACGACGCGCATCTCCTGGAAATACTCCAGCCCCTTGTCACCGGCGAACCCCTTCATGGACAGGATGGCGTCGAGCCCGACGGTGTGGGCATCCGTGCCGGTGCAGGCTCCGACCACCACCAGGCGCCTCTTCAGCCGCTCGCGGATGATGCGGTTGATCTCGGGCGACGTCAGCAGCGGGAACTCCCGCTCCTCGACCACGACGGTTGCGGGATCGACGGCGTGAGCCGTGGCGCCGTACATGACGAAGAAGGTGAAGTCCGGTCCCATCGCCTTCATGTGGACGACCTGGGGGCGCTGGAACCCCATCTTCCGAGCCAAAGCCAGCGCCGCCTGCCGCGCGCGCTCCGACTCGGTTATCGGAAGCGTGAACGAAACCTGCACGAGCCCGTCGTCCCTCGAGTCCCCATAGGGCTTGATATCCTTCAGGCCAACGCCCCTGTTCGCTCGCTCAAAAGATCGACGATGGGGTTCACGTAGCGCGGGTGCTTCGGAATCACGCCGTCGAGGCCCTTTCCGCCATCCCTGGTGCGGATGGTGTCGGCGAACATGCCGGCCTCGATCGCGCCGAACATCCCGAGCTCGGAGACCTTGCGCAGCATCTGCCGGCACTCCTCGAGTACTTGACCGGCGCGCCGCTCGACGTCACCACCGGGCTCGAAACGGATCTCCCCCGCCAGCGTGGCGGCGCCGCCGAAGATGTAGCGGGCGTTCTCGAGCGCCAGATCCCGATCCGACAGGAACGGAGTGTGGACCCCCTCCGTCATCATCCCGAGAAGGATGATGTCTTGGCCCGTCAGCGCCCCGACGAGGTTGAACATCCCGTCGTAGAGGAAGCCCTGGAAGATGTTGCCCGTCATGTGCTTGGTCGGCGGCATGTACTTGAGCGGGGCGTTCGGGAAGCACTCGCGGATCAGCTGCGCGTGCGCGAGCTCGAGCGCGATCTGATCCGGCGCCGAAGGGTCGATCTCGAACGCATGTCCCAAACCCATCTGCTCTTCTTTGAGCCCCGCGACCAGCGCCAGCCGCTCGTTCAGGAACTGCGACGCCAGCACGGTGTGAGCGGAGTCGATCGCGTTCGCGGTGGTGAGGTAGTTGTCCTCTCCGGTGTTGATGACGATGCCGGCGAGCGCGTGCACCATGCGCGAGAAGTGCTGGTCCACGAACGTCCGCAGCATGTTGATGTCGCGGAAGATGATTCCGTACATGCAGTCGTTGAGCATCATGTCCAGCCGCTCCATCGCCGCCATCGCTGCGATCTCGGGCATGCACAGGCCGCTCGCGTAGTTCGTCAGCCGGATGTAGCGCCCGAGCTCCTCGCCGACCCGATCGAGGGCGGCGCGCATGAGCCGGAAGTTCTCTTGAGTCGCGAACGTCCCCGCGAACCCGTCGGTGGTCGCGCCGTAAGGGACGTAGTCGAGAAGCGACTGCCCCGTCGAGCGGATCACGGCGACGACGTCGCAGCCCTCCCGCGCCGCAGCCTGCGCCTGAGGGATGTCCTCGTAGATGTTGCCCGTGGCGACGATCTCGTAGAACCAGGGCTTGGGTGCGTCGCCGACTCGCTCGATCCTGCGCGCCCTATCGGTGGCAGCCGCCGCGATGACCGCGACCGCTCTCTCGGCCTCAGCCCCGCTGCGCGCACGAGAGCGATCGAGATCGGATCCTTCGGGGAACCGCACCTCTACCTCGCCGCTCGCGACCCGCTGCGCGGTCGTCTGTATGTCTTCGCCACATCTTTCGACGGCGTCGAAGAACGGAATCAGCACGCCCCGCTGCAGACCGGCAGCGCCGCGGATCCGCTCCAGCACCAGGTTCGGTATCGGAGCGGCCCCGACCCCCTCGCCCTCCACACCGTCCACTCCGACCAGCCGCAAGCAAGCTCGCTCCAGCGACACCGTCGTGTTGGTGACAGCGAGCTCCTCAACAGGACGCGAGATCTCTGCCGCGAGCTCCCGGCATTCGTCGACCGCGTCGATGTCGATCCGCAGACGGCCCACCGGTCTCTGGAAGGTGCTCATGCGGTCTCCGCTTCGTCCTCGGGCCACACGCGGTGGCCCGCTACCCACGTCCCCAGAACGACCGTGTCCACCAGCTCGCCGGGGCTCACCGACAGCGGGTCGCGGTCCAGCAGCGCCAGATCCGCCAGCATCCCGGGCTCGAGGGTCGACCTGGTGGCGTGGTGGCGCGCGAGCACCGCGGGCGCCATCGTGTGGAGGCGAAGCGCCTCCAGCGCGCTCATCCGTTCGTCGTCGCGGTGGTGCTCGCGCAGCGCTGCCATCTGCAGGAAGGGATCGAGGGGCGTCACCGTCGAATCCGAGCCGGCCGCAAGAACGAGCCCCGCTTTGAGCATCGTGGAGAAGCGGTTCATGTCGCGCGCCCGGTTCCAGCCGATCCTGTTGGAATAGAGGCCGTCGGGGCCGCCCCAGTACCGATCGAAGGTGGGCTGAACGCTGGCGCGCAGCCCGAGTCTTCGAGCGCGAGCGATGTGGTCGTCCGACGCGCACTCGAAGTGCTCGATGCGATGGCCGAGGTCGCGAACCTCGGTCTCGCCGCAGTCCGCGGCGACCTTCTCCCACGTTCGGATCGCCTGATCGATCGCGGCGTCGCCGATCGCGTGAACGCCCGCCTGGAGGCCGGCCTGCTGCGCGCGGGTGAAGAAGTCGAGGAGCTCTTCGTCGGAGCGGTATGGGATCCCGTTCGCAGGAGTGCCCGCGGGAGGGTGGGTAGCGTAGGGCTCGTTCAACCAGGCGGTGTGAGATCCGAAGGAGCCGTCGAGGAAGAAGTCGCCGCCTATGCGCGGCAGACCCATGTCGACAACGCGCTCGACGTCCGGCGTCGCCAGCCACAGCGAGACCTCGAGCGCGACGTCGGCGACCGCGTCCAAGAACGCCTCGGCCGAGTCCCAGCCGCGCCACTCCACGACGAACATCTCGTGGACCTCGGCGATCCCTTTCGAGTACGCCAGTGAGATCGCGGCTCGGACGAGGTCGCGCTGTTCCTGCGCGGTCATGTTGCGGTCGAACCAGGTCCAGGCTTGCGCGGCGGCTCGCTCGCGCAGGTACCCGGTGGGGACGCCGTGCTCATCGACGTCGACACCGTCGAGCTCCGTCAGTTCGAGCTGCTCGAGAAGCGCGCTCGACACGACGCAAGAGTGCATGTCGGCGCGCGCAACGAGGGCGGGACGCGCCCCCGCTGCCTCGTCCAGCTCAAACCGCGTCAGCGGCCGATCGAGAGGGTCCTCGAAGTTCCCGCCGAACAGCACGGCGTCTGAGTGGACGGCTCGTTCGGCGAGTGCCTCCACGATCGCGCGGGTTCTTCTCTCGCCGCGGAAGTCGAGCCCGGTCGCGTACAGGCCCGTTGCGGGCAGGTGGACGTGCGCGTCCCGGAACGCCGGGACCAAAGTGCCGCCGTCCAGATCGATTACACGGTCACCTTGCGGACGCTCACCGGTTCCCACCGCGGTCACCATCGAGTCCTCGACCAACAACCATTCCGCCACCGCCTTGCCGGGCAGCCTCCGGATCGTTCCATTGCGGAAGAGCGTGGTGGTCATGCCGCGAAGATCGCGAGGAGTCGCTCGTCCGACCGTACGAGGTCCAGTGCCAGCTGGGCGTGTCCGGGGACGAAGCCGTTCCCGATCGTCATCTCGCACGCTTTGCCGACACCTTCAGCTTGCAGGGCCGCGGCCGTGAACGAAGTCACCATGGAGAAGAACACGATGCGCCCGTTGTCCTCGCAGGCAAGGATGGCGCCACCTTCGCATCCCGGGACGTTCGCGCACACGAAAACTAGGTCTGCCGCGCGGCCCCCCAGCGCACCCGCCACCTCGTCCAGAACCGCGGTGGCGTCGGTGCAGTCGACAACGAGCGGCTCCGCGCCGGCCACGGCGGCAGCGGGCGCAGTCTCGGGCGGCCAGCACAGTCCCAGCACGCGCCCTTCACCATGGAGCGACCGCACCGCTTGAGCGCATGCCAACACGCCGGACTTACCGCCGGCTCCGATCACCGCGACGTTCATGCCGGGCCGCGCTAGGCGCGCCATCCACGCGGGCGCGCCGCAAACGTCCAACACTCCTAGCACGACGTCATCGGGCAGGTCCTCCGGGACCTCCGAGTAGATGCCCGAGCCGAACACGATCGCCCGCCCCCGGACCTTCACCTTCTCCGAGGTGGGGTCAAGCTCCAGCACCTCGTCGAGCAGCAACGGGGTCAGGCTCAGAGAGACGAGCGTCGCTATACGTGTACCTACCTGGGGCTCCGTGCGATGGGGGCCGAGCTCGGCGACGCGCCCCACCAGCATGCCGCCCGATCCCGTATCGGGGTTGTGCATCTTGCCCCGCTCCTTCACGATCTCCACGATCCGATCGCGCATCTCGGCCGCTCCTCCTCCCGTGGCGGACCGGAGCTGTTGCCACGAAGCCGAGTCGATGTTCAGGAACTCGACGTCGATCGCCAGCTCATCCGCCGCTAGCGGCGACGTCGCGTCGACGATCTGCGCTTGTTGCGGAAGGACGCCGGGGGGCTCGACGGAGCGGTGCGTGCCGAAGCGCTCCATCAGATCTCTGCGGCCGCGGTGGCGTCGCGCCGCCGCCACAGGTCCTGTCCCTCCGGCGGCAGCGTGTAGATCGGGTCGTAGTACGGGTACGTGCGTCCAAGAGCATCTGGATCGTCGTACTCGATGCCGGTCCGGTAGTTCTTCGTCCAGTAGGAGATCCCGCTGACGCCGTCGTACGACTCCACTTGATGGACCCAGCGCTTGCCGACGAACGGGACATCGCACACGACGCGCGGCGTGGCGAATCCCGGGAGGTAACCCATGATCGAGTGCTGCAGGTCTTGCGCCTCACGCACGCTCACGCGCCAGTGCTCGGAGTTCGGGATCATGTCGCACATATAGAAGTAGTACGGCATCACCTTGGCGTGGTCTAGCAGAGCGAAGCAGAGGTCCAAGAGCGCCTCCTGGGACGCGTTCACCCCGCGCATCAAGACGCCCTGGTTGCGGACGTCGCGGAAGCCCATCTCGTGTAGCTTCTTCACCGCCCGCGCGACCAGCGGGGTGACCGAGTTCGCGTGGTTCACGTGGGTGTGGATCGCGAGGTCGACCTCGTACTCGATCGCCTTCTTAGCGAGGCGTTCGAGCCCCGCCAGAACCTCGTCCTGAAGGAAGTGCTGGGGCAGCCCCATGAGGCCCTTGGTCGCAAGACGGATGTCGCGGATGTTGGGGATCTCGATCAGCGATCCCACGAACTCCTCGAGGTGAGCGATGGGCAGGTTCGCCACGTCTCCACCCGACACGACGACGTCGCGCACGCTGGGCGTCACACGCAGGTACTCGAGGATCGCTTGGTAGCGCTCCTTCTGCTTGAGCTCGAAGCGGTGCTTGACCACTTGAGGGACGTTGTTGCCGACGAGGTCCATCCGCGTGCAGTGTCCGCAGTACTGGGGGCAGGTCGCCAACAGCTCCGCGAGCACCTTCGTCGGGTACCTATGCGTGAGTCCCTCCACCGCCCACATGTCGGCCTCGTGCAACGAGTCCCGCTCCGCGAGCGGGTGGCTCGGCCACTCCGGAGCCCGGTCGTCGAACGCGGGGATCATGTAATGGCGAATGGGATCGCGCCACAGGTCGGTCTCGTCCATCGTGTTCAGCATCTGGGGCGGGATCAACATCGACATCGTCGCCCGCTCCCTCTGATCCCGCTCGATCGAGGCCGCGAGCTCCCCCGGGAGCAGTTGGCCGAACACTCGCCGAAGCTCCGACAGGCTCTTGACGGTGTGCAGGCGCTGCCATTTCGCGCTCTCCCACTCGTGGCGGGTCACGCCGGCGTACCCGGGCAGGCGCGTCCAGTCCGGCTCCACCAGCTCGCGCTGGGGCGGGTACGGGTAGGGCTGCGGCGCGGCCTGCGCTCGGCGCGGGGCGGTAACGGGAGAGAGCTCGACGATAGCCACGGTTCTGGCAGTCTAGCGGAATCTGATTAGACAAACTAGCGATTATCCGGAATGATATTCGGCATGGACAACAAGGATCGGAGCATCCTGGCCCTCCTCGAGACCGACGCGAGGCTGGGCTATACGGAGATTGCCGCCGCCGTGGGCCTGGCACCCTCGTCGGTCCACGACCGGGTCCGCAAGCTCGAGCGGCGGGGTCTGATCAAGGCTTATCGCGCCGAGATCGACTACGAAGCCGCCGGGCTCCCGATCACGGCCATCGTGAGCCTCGCCTTGCGTCCGGCGTCACCCGGCGACATCCCGTCGAAGATCGCCGAGTTCCCGCAGGTCGAGACCTGCTACTCGGTCGCCGGCGACAACTCCTATGCCCTAGTGGTCCGCGCCGCATCGACGAAGGACCTCGAGGAGCTCCTGGACGCGCTGCGGGCCAAGCTCGAGGTCGTCACCCGTTCGACGATCGTCTTGTCGACCCCGTTCGAGCGCCGCCCGATGCTGACAGCCCGATCGGAGCAGCCGTAGCCACACCGGCGGCGTGCGACACTCGGCCGATGTTCACGTGGTCGGCCTCGAAGATCGCCGCATCGATCCGCTCGGGCGAGATGACGTCTCGCGCGGTCGTCCACGCCCACATCGAGCGCATCCGGGCCGTGAACCCGGTGCTGAACGCTGTCGTCGAGGAGCGGTTCGAGGACGCGTTGAAAGAAGCCGACGCCGCGGACGAGCAGGTCGCGAGCAGCGGACCTGAGGACCTGCCCCCCCTGCACGGCGTCCCGTGCACCGTCAAAGAGGTGTTCGCAGTGCCCGGCATGCGCCAGACCTCCGGGATCGTCGGGAGGCGAGACTTCGTCGCGACCGAGGAGGCAACGGCCGTCACCAGGCTGCGCGCCGCGGGGGCCATCGTGATGGGGACGACCAACGTCTCCGAGCTCTGCATGTGGATGGAGACCTCGAACAAGCTGTACGGGCGCACGAACAATCCGTACGACCCGACCCGGATCGTCGGAGGAAGCTCGGGAGGCGAGGGAGCGATCGTGGCCGCCGGCGCCAGCCCGTTCGGCCTCGGCTCCGACATCGGCGGTTCCATCCGGATGCCGGCTTTCTTCAACGGCGTGTTCGGCCACAAACCAACCGGAGGTCTCGTGCCTGGAACCGGGCAGTACCCGCTCGCGGAGAACGATGCACTCCGTTATCTCTGCACCGGGCCGATCGCGCGGCGGGCCGAGGACCTGATGCCGCTCCTTCGTATCCTGGCCGGCCCCGACGGGATCGACACGGGCTGCTACGACCAGAAGCTCGGCAACCCGGCCTCGGTAGATATAGAGGGCCTGAAGGTGGTCGACGTGCGCGGAAACGGGTTCCGCCGCGTCTCGGCCGAGCTGGGAGAGGCTCAGGAGCGCGCCGCTCATGCCCTTTCGGGATCCGGCGCGGATGTCAGCCGGGCGTTGATACCGAGCCTCAAGCGATCGCTCGATATCTGGGGGTCGATGATGTCCGATGCCGCCGACACCTCCTTCGCGGAGCTGCTGGGAGACGGGCGTCGTCTGCGCCCGCTGCGAGAATTGGGTCGTCTCGTCGTGGGCCGCTCGGAGCACACCTTCCCCGCGATCGGGCTCACGGTGCTGGAGCGGCTGGGCGACCTGTCCCCGAACAGGACCCAGAGGTTCGTCGAGAAGGGGAAGGCGCTGGCGGACGAGCTCGAGGACTTCATCGGCGATCGCGGCGTGATGCTCTACCCCTCGTACACCCAGGTGGCGCCCAAACACAACCGGCCACTGTTCCCGCCGGTCAACTGGGTCTACACCGCGATATTCAACATCGCGGAGATGCCGGTGACGCAGGTCCCTCTGGGCCTGAACGCCGACGGCCTCCCGTTAGGGATACAGGTCGCCGCGGCGCGGGGAAACGACCATCTCACGATCGCGGGCGCCCTGGAGCTGGAGCACGCCTTTGGCGGCTGGAGGATGCCGCCGCGCCTAGCCCGGGATGAGGCCCTCGTCCCCCAGCAGGTCTCTTAGCTCTCCCAGTGATACGTCTTCGGACGGAAGCAGCGCGTCGGACGGTGCGATGAAGTCATCGGCGACGGGACGCCCCTCGGACCTCACCGCCGCTAGGAGGTCTCCCAGGGCGGTGGAGTAACCGGCCTCATCGCCGCGCTCGACCGCAGCAACGACGGCTTCGTCCAGCTGGTTCAAGCCTTCGAGCCGCGCGTCGTCCAGCTCGAACTGTCCCTCCCCGAGTATGCGAACGATCAACCGCGCTCCCCCTCCTTGCTGCTCTCCAGCTCGGACCGCTCCTCGGGGGCGACGAGCTCGTTCTTCAAGCGCGCCAGCTCCAACTCGACCTGGGTGTCGTTACCGCCGCTGCCAAGCTGCCGCTCGATGTCGTCACCGCCGTGCGCTACATCTTCGATCGCGCCCGAGGCCATCAGCTCGTCCAGGGCCTGGCTGCGAGCCTGCATCTGCATGACCTTGTCCTCGGCGCGCTGCATCGCAAGCCCGACATCACCCATCTCCTCCGAGATGCCGCTGACGGCCTCGTTCACCTTCGTCTCGGCCTCGGCGGCGGAGTACGTGGCCTTGATCGTCTCCTTCCGAGTCCGGAACGCCGCGACCTTGGACTCGAGCCGTCGCGCCGACGCCACCAGCTTGCTCTCCTGGTTCTGCAGCTGTTGGTGCTGACGATGGATGTCTTCGAGCTGCGTCGCGACCGCCTCCCGCCGCGAGAGCGCTTCCCGCGCCAGGTCCTCGCGATCTTGCTCCAACGCGCGCCGAGCCTGGCCCTCGAGCTTCGTCGCCGTCGCCTCTAGCTGCTGCCCTTGGATCTCGAGACGCTTCCGCGAGGTCGCCACGTCGGTCACGGCGCGCCGCATCTTCTGCAGCATCTCCACCGTGCGCTCGTAGGAGTAATCCAGCGTCTCGCGCGGATCCTCGGCCGCGTCGAGGGCTCTCGCCGCCTTCGACTTGAAGATCATCGACAGTCTTCGCATCAAGCTCATCGGCTCTCCTAGCTCCGGCGTCCGGCGTCGTCGGGTTCAAGGATATGCAGGGTAGGGCACACTTGAGATGTGAAGAAGCGCTGGGGGCTCCTCGCTGTCGTGTGTGGCCTCATGTGGTCGCTACCGCCGGCCGTCCTCGCTCAGCAGACGACCACGGATTCGTATGTCGATGCTGCCGCGGAATCGCTCGCCACGGATCCGGTCTACGTCCACCCCGATGCGGAGGACATCCTCAGCGACGGCGAGGCAGACGACCTGAGGGACCAGATAGCCGCCGCCGACGCGGGGCCCATCTATATCGTGGCCCTGCCCGAGGAAGCGACGGCCGAAGCCGGCGGCGACCCGGACGGGCTGATCCAGCTGATCGGCAGTCAGCTCGGTCGCGCCGGGACCTACATCGTGGTAGCCGGCGGAGAGCTCCGCGCCGGCAGCAACACGTTCGATGCCGGTGTCGTTCCGGACATCGCGAACGAAGCCGTCGAGGAGAGACGCGGCCGGGGTGCCGCGGCGGTTCTGGGATACATGCTCGACCGGCTGTCGGACGAGGCGTCGGGTGAAGGGTCATCTGATGACTCCGGCGGGATCGGGTTCTTGCCCATCCTGCTCATCGGAGGCGGTGCGCTGTGGTTCGTGTCGTCCAGGCGGCGTCGCAAGCGGCAACAGGATGAGGAGCGACGGCAGCTAGAAGAGGTGAAGCTGGCGGCTCTCGACGACCTGGTCGCGCTCGGCGAGGACCTTCGCTCGCTGGACCTCGACGTCGAGATGCCCGGCGTCGGCGCCAACGCGAAAGCCCACTACACGCGCGCCCTCGGCTGCTACGAGACCGCGACGGCCAACCTCGATGACGCCGCCCGCCCAGAAGACATCCGGCAGGTCACGAGCGCTCTCGAGGAGGGTCGCTACGAGATCGCGTGTGCCAGGGCGGCTCTCGAGAATCAGCCGTTGCCGGAGCGACGTCCGCCCTGCTTCTTCGATCCTCGGCACGGCCCTTCCGTCAGAGACGTCCAGTGGGCTCCTCCGGGCGGGGAGGCCCGCGACGTTCCCGCGTGTGCGGCGGACGCCGCGCGCGTCGAGGCCGGCGAGGAGCCGGAGTCGCGTCTCGTGCAGGCGGGCGGGATGATGACGCCCCTGTGGGGCGCTCCCGCTTACTTCTCGCCGTGGTACGGCGGGTACTTCGGCTTCTTCGGCGGCGGGCTGCTGAACACGATGTTGCTCGGCACCATGCTCGGCGGCTTCGGTCCCTGGGGCATGGGCGGCTTCGGCTACGGCGGCTTCGGCGATGGAGGCTCCGGCGACCCCGGCGGTGGCTTCGGCGGGTTCGGCGGCGGCGACTTCGGCGGGGGCTTCGGGGGCGGCGACTTCGGAGGCGGAGGAGACTTCGGGGGCGGCGACTTCTAGCTCGGCGGCGCCCTCTTCTGAACCTGCGGCGCCGTGGGCCCGGTGCTGCCTTCTAAACGGACGGCTCGTCCTGGCGCCACTCTCGCTCCGCTCGGGGTGCCTTCCATCGCTCGCCGCGTTCACGTGGCGGCTTCGGCTCCCGCGCCGGTCTCGGCTCCCGCGGCTTCTCCGGCCCCCCCGCGACGACTAGAGCGGCGAGCGCGGTCGTGATCGGCACCGACGAGACCAGGCCGATGCTCCCCACCAAGGTCCGGACGATCTCCTCGGCCATGATCTCCGTGGTCAGGATGTCGCCGACGGTCTGGTCCGACAGGCTGAAGATCAAAAGCAGGGGTAGCGACGCTCCCGCGTAGGCCAGCACCAGGGTGTTCACCGTCGAAGCGATGTGGTCGCGGCCTATGCGCAGCGCCGAGCGATACAGCCGCCCGAAACCCATCGACGGGTTGGCGGCGCGTAGCTCCCACACGGCGGAGGCCTGGGTGATCGTGACGTCGTCCAACACGCCGAGCGCGCCGACGATGATGCCGCCCAACAGCAGGCCCTCGAGGTCCACCTGCCCCGCGGAGAGCTGCAGGAAACCGGCCTCTTCGGACGCGAGCCCGGTGAAGCTGGCGGCACGAACGAACAGCGTCGCCAGCAGCGCGGTCAAAGTAAGGCTGGCGAGCGTCCCGAGCACCGCCGTGGTGGTGGCGGCGTGGAACCCGTGCGCGAGGTAGAGCGCCATGAACATGATCGCCGCGGCTCCGACGATCGCTACCGCCAGGGGGTCTTCCCCGGCCAGGATCGCCGGCATCATGAACCGCACCAGGATCATCACGCTCAGCCCGAGGCCGATGAGCGCGGTGACACCGCGCCAACGGCTCGTCACGACCACGACGACACCGAAGAGGATCGCGAGAGTCACCAGCGGCTGCGCTCTCTTGAAGTCGACGAACGTGTATTGCGACTCCCCCGGCGCGGTCTCGAAGCGCGCAACGACGACGTCGTCGCCCTCCTCGATGCCTCTAGAGCCCTCGCCGCGCGCGTAGTCGAACGAAACGTCGTCTCCCGCGTCTGGGCCTTCCACGAGCCGCGCCGTGACCGCGGAGCAGAAATAGACGGTTCCTTCGGGGACGCCCTGGCACTCCTCAGGTGTCACCTGAACGACCGACGCGGTGAACCGCTCTCCCCTGTCGCCGCCGGCGAACCTGCCGGACACGTCGGCGGAGTTCGGCCACAGGATCACGAGGCCCGCGAGCGTGGCGACGACGAAGGGGACGACGGCGACGAGGAGCCTGCGCTGCGTCCGCTTGGGAACCTCGACGTCGGTATGCGAGTGAGAGTGGGAGTGCCCCATGCCCGGCCGCGTGTCAGGCGCTGGTGAGCTTGCGGCCGATCACCAGGCGCTGGATCTGATTGGTGCCCTCGACGATCTGAAGCGCCTTTGCCTCGCGCATGTATCGCTCCACCGGGTACTCGGTGATGTAGCCGTAACCACCGTGCAGCTGGACCGCGTCGGTCGTGACCCGCATCGCGACGTCCGAGCAGAAGAGCTTCGCTTGAGCCGCCGCCAGCGAGTACTCCTTGCCCGCGTCTCGCAGTCCCGCCGCGTACCTGTACAACGCTCGTCCGGCCTCTATCTGCGTGGACATATCCGCCAGCATGAACTGGAGGCCCTGGTTCTGGTTGACCGGCTTGCCGAACTGCTCCCGCTCGGCGGTGAACTTCAGCGCCTCGTCCAGCGCGGCCTGGGCGAGGCCGACCGAACACGCGGCGATCCCGAGGCGGCCGGAATCCAACGACGCCAGGGCGATCCGGAACCCCTGGCCCTCCTCGCCCACCCGCCTAGACTCGGGGACGAGAGCTTCGTCTAACTGCAACATCCACGTCGGCGACGAGCGCCAGCCCATCTTGTCTTCCTTCTTAGCGCCGCCGAACCCGTCGGTCCCCCTCTCGATGATGAAGGCGCTGATCCCTTTCGCCCCGGCCTCGCCCGTCCTAGCCATCACCAACACCGCGTCGGCTTCGTTCCCGCGGGTGCAGAACACCTTCGATCCGCTGAGCCGGTATCCGTCAGCGGCCAGCCGCGCCTTCGTTCCGAGCGCTACCGCATCGGAACCGGAGTGAGGTTCCGAGAGGGAGTAGGCGCCGAACCACTCCCCCGAGCAGAGGCGGCTGAGGACGTCCTCCTTCAACGCGTCGCTTCCGAACTCGGCCACGGCGAACGCGCACAGGGTGTGAACCGACAGGCCGACCGCGAAGCCAAGATACGCCCTCGCCAGCTCTTCGATCACAGCTAGATAGGTGCCGTAGGGCAGGCCGAGCCCGTTGTACTGCTCGGGGTAGGGGATGCCGGTGAGGTCCAGCTCCGCCAGTTGCTTGTAGAGAGGAGCCGGATCCTCGGAACGTTGCTCGTACTCGTGTGCGGCCGGCGCGGCTACTTCGTCCGCGAACTCCCGTACCATCTGAACGAGAGAGCGCTGCTCATCGTCGAGCAGTCGCAGGTCCGCCGGCATGCGCCGCAGGATATCCGGAGAGGGAACATGAAGATCGAGGACAGGCGCGGTGAGGCGGTCCCGGAAACGACCGTCACGGTCGACGACGAGGAGCTGATCGACCTACTCCAGGGGCTGGCCGATCTGATCGAGGGCAAGCGCGAACACCTCCACTTCCAGCAGCTCGGAGGACCGGAGCTCGTGGTGCAACGAGCCGGCGCCGAGGATGCGGCTCCCATCGAGCGCCAGATGGACTGGTGGGTCGGCCCGCTGGTGCTCTTCGCTGTCGTCTTCGTCATCATCGGCGCGGTGACGGTGGTGCGGTGGGCCGTCGGGCTGGTGTCGTGACCGGGCCGGGTCTGGGCCCGCGCGACGCGGCACTGGCGCACCTGGCGGAGCGGTCGGAGCCCCTGGACGTGCTCGTGGTCGGTGGAGGGATCACCGGCGCCGGGATAGCGCTCGACGCGGCCTCGAGGGGCGCTACCGTCGGCCTGGTCGAGCGTTACGACTTCGCGTCTGGGACCTCCAGCAAGTCCTCTAAGTTGATCCACGGTGGGCTCCGGTACCTCGAGCAGCGCGAGTTCGGGCTGATGAGGGAGGCGTGCACCGAGCGCGACCTCCTGCGACGGTTGGCGCCGCACCTCGTGGAGCCGCTCGCGTTCGTGCTGCCGTTCGCCGCTCGGACCACCCGTGCGAAGTTCGGCGTCGGCCTGTGGGCGTACGACGCTCTGGCGAGCTTCCGGAACCTGAAGCTCCACAAGCACCTGGATGCGCTCGAGGCCGAAGCCCTGGTCCCCGCGCTCCCGCGGGGCCAGGTCAGGGGCGGCTTCGTCTACTACGACTGCAAAACCGACGACGTGCGTCTCGTGATGGAGAACCTGATCCAGGCGCGCCGCTACGGCGCCGCCTCCGTGAACCACTGCGTCGTGCGCGACCTCTCTGCCGCGGGGGGGATGTGCCGGGCCGCCGTCGAGGACACGGTGAGCGGCTCCGACCTCGAGATCAAAGCGCGCCGGATCATCGTCGCCGCCGGAGTGTGGGCAGACGATGTCGAGGCGCTGGCTAGGCCCGCTGCGGCTCCGAGGCTGCGGCCCTCGAAGGGGGTCCACCTGGTGTTCCGTCGAGATGCCGTGCCGGTCCTGGACGCGGGCGCCTTCATCCCCGATGCGGACAACCGCCGGATGTTGTTCGTGATCCCGTGGCTGGACCACGTGATCGTAGGCACCACCGATGATGCCTACACCGGAAGCCTCGACCATCCGACCGTCGACGAGGCCGACCGTCGGTACTGTCTCGATGCGCTCAACACGACGCTGGGTCTGGATCTCGACGAGCGCGACGTAGCGGGTGCGTACGCGGGACTGCGGCCACTTATCGCCGGCGAGAGGGATGCGACCGCGGATCTCTCTCGCCGTCACTCGGTCTACGAGATCGCTCCCGGCATCACCGGGATCACCGGCGGCAAGATGACCACCTACCGACGCATGGCGAAAGATGCGATGGACGGCGTCGCCGAGGACCTGGGCATCTCCACGCGCTCGAAGACGCACTGGATCCGCCTCGGCTCCCGCAACGTCTCGGCCCTCTCGGTCGCGGTGGAGCGACGTTGCCGGGTGCTCGGCCTGGATCGTTCGGTCGCAGCGAACCTCGTCCGCTGCTACGG
Source organism: Actinomycetota bacterium (assembly GCA_030776625.1). Lineage (NCBI taxonomy): Bacteria > Bacillati > Actinomycetota > Actinomycetota bacterium. Next base: position 253,116 of record JALYHL010000003.1, read on the forward strand.
CGACCGCGCGCTTGATGTGCTGGAGGTCGCAGGCAAGGAGGACCTCACGGACAGCCTCGTCCCCGGGATGCAGCCGATCCAGGCCGAGGCCGCCTACTGCGCGCGCGCCGAGATGGCAACACACCTCGGCGACCTCTTGAGCCGGCGGACGCGCCTCGCGCTGACCGATCCAGAAGCGGGGATCGGCTCGTCCTCCTCGGCTACGGCCATCCTCGCCTCCGAGCGGTCCTGGAGCGACGACGAGACGGTGCGCCAGCGGGAAGCGCACCGCGCTGACGTCGAGAGTGAGCGCGGTCTGCCGTTGCGCGCCGTTGCACTGCGAGTGGCGGACGCGCGAGCCACGCTCCACACGGGATGACCAGAGTCGCATCCAGACTTACCGTCACGGGCTTCGACGGCACCTCGCTCGCGGGCTACCACTTCGACGGCGGAACCCTGGAGCCGCTGGTGCTGGTCAACGCGATCGGCCCCGACCTGTCCGCGTGGCGTTACGTGATCGACGAGGTGGAGCCGGAGCGACCGGTCGTAGCTTGGGACCTCCGCGGTCTCCACGGATCGGGGAAGCCCGCGTCGCAGCGGGTAGACGCAGCGGCTCACTGCGAGGATGCGATAGCGGTGCTGGACGCGACGGGGGCACAACGCTTCGTGCTTGCCGCGTGGAGCACCGGCACCAGGATCGCGGTCGAGCTCGCCCGCACTTATCCGGAACGGGTGAAGGCGCTCGCAATCGTCTGTGGCGGCGCCGGGCGCGGCTTCCGCGGCCTCTTCAGATACCTCGAGACCTCTCCGCTGTTCCCGTACGGCGCCGGTCTAGCGAAACACTTCGCGGGCTCTCTCCAAGGAGCCTTCCGGGCCTTCGTCTCACGCCCGGAGATCGCGGGCGTCGTCCGTCAGTCTGGTGTGATCGGTCCGACCGCCGACGTGGATGGATTGGTGGCGGTCCTGCAGAGCTTCGCCGCCTGCGACCTGAGGCAGCTGCTCACGATCTACGAAGAGGTGGCGGGTGACTCCGATCCCTCGGTCTTCGCCGAGGTCCAGGCCCCCTGCCTCGTCGTGTCCGGCAGACGCGACCGGTTCGCGACGCAGGGGATGGTGGACGAGATGCTGACGCGCCTACCGCTCGCGGAGAAGGTGGTGTACCAGAAGGGAAGTCACTTCATCCCCCTCGAGTATCCGGAGCGGCTGGCGCTCGACATGGCCGCGCACTTCAGACCTTGAGAGAGATCACGTCCCGAAGAACCTCGAACGTGGCGGGCGTGTGACCCAGCACCTCGCCATCGGCCTCGATGAGCAGCGGCCGATCGGCGGAGATGCTGACCTTGACGCGCTTCGCCTCCACCACGTCCGGATGCGGAAGATGAGCGCCCTTGAATACCTTCGGCATCATCGCGATCGCGTCCTTCTTGCGGGCGTGCTCGATCTGGACGTCGAGTAGCCCGTCCGTAGGAGCGGCCTTCGGCGCGATCTTCATCCCGCCCCCGAAGAACTGGCCGTTGGCTACGACCAGGTTGTTCATCGAGCCCTCGTAGGTCCTGTCGACGAGGTCGACCTTCACCTGCGCGGGCTTGTGCTTGCTCATCGTCAGCCAGAACGCGAACAGGTACACGGTCGGACCGAGCCAGCGCGGCAGGCGGGCGGCGCGGGCAACGACCTCGGCACCCAGCCCCGCCTCCGCGATGTTGGGGAAGTAGCGCGTGACCTGACGGCCGTCCTCGGTGAAGACGATCTTTCCGATGTCGATCGGGAACGAGTTGCCGCCGTCCAGATGCGCGACCGCCGCGCCCGGAAGGGGTCTCATCCCGAAGGTCTTGATGAAGTCCGATCCGGTGCCGGCGGCCACCACGCCGAGCACGGCGTCGGGATCCACCGCACGGTCGTCGTCGATCATCCCGTTGACGACCTCGTGAACGGTGCCGTCGCCACCGACCGCTACGAGGAAGCGGGTGCCGGAGGCGAGGGCCGCGCGGGCGAGCTCCGTCGCGTGGCCCGGTCCCTCCGTGTAGCGCAGCTCGTATTCGAGGTTCCGGTTCTCGAGGTGCTCTTGCACCTCCGGAAGCGCCCTCGCGACGCCGCCCCGGCCGGAGCGAGAGTTGCAGATCAAGAGCATCGGGCCGAAGGGGCTGCTCATGCCTTCAACCTCCCAGGCCGAGAGCGCCCGGATTCATGATGCCGTGAGGGTCGATCGCCTCCTTGACCGCGCGCAGCACGTCCCACCATCCGTCGAGCTCACGCTCCAGCCACTTCACCTTTCGCCGGCCGATGCCGTGGTGGTGGCTGATCGACCCGCCGGCTCTCAAGCAAGACTCCATACCAACCTCCCACCACCGCTCGAGCAGCTCGGCGGCCGCAGCGTCGTCCTCGCATGCGGACGCGAGCGTGAAGTAGAGGCAGGCGCCGTCCGGATAGATGTGTGAGAGATGGCACGCGGCCAGGTCCGCGAGGCCGCTGAGCTCGTCTTTCATCGAGTGATACAGGTCGCGCAGACCCGACCACGTCCCCGACACCTCGATCGTGTCGACGAGCGCGTGCGGTCCGAGTACGCCCTCGCCCGCCATCAGGATCATCAGCTGTTCGACCGCGTCGTTCCGATGCTCCCACCAGTGCTCCACCAGCGAGTCGTCGCCGGGGATACCGCTGCTCAGCTCCGCCGCCTGATCCGCCCGCTGCACCGCGCCCGCGTCTTGGAACGTGAGGAGCAGTAGCGTCCCCGGTGTCTCCTCCGGCAGGTTGCGCAGCAGGATGGCGGAGTCTTCGGGGTCGTAGAGCCGCACCAGCGTCGGCGCCAAGCCACTCTGCGCGATCTTCCGGCACGCGGCGACGCCGTCGGCCATGTGTTGGAACCGTACGCACCGATGCACCCGCTCGGCGGGTAGAGGAGACACCTTCAGGGTGACCTCCGTCACGATCCCGAGCGTCCCTTCCGACCCGACCATCAGGGCAGCAAGATCCGGGCCCGTGGCGCGGCGAGGCACCGTCTTCGACCGAACCACTCGGCCCCCAGGAAGCACGGCCTCGAGCCCCGAGATCATGTTCTCGATGCTTCCGTAGCGCGCGGACAGTTGGCCTGAAGCGCGTGTCGCGACCCACCCCCCGAGGGTGGAGATCTCCAGCGACTGCGGCTCGTGCCCGAGGGTCTGGCCCCACGAACGGAGCGCCTTCGCGAGGTCCGGCCCCAGCACCCCGCTCTGCGCTCGAACGAGCCGGCTCTTCTCGTCGAAATCCAGGATCTCGTTCAGAGCGCGCAGCTCCACCACTACGGCACCACCCGCCGCGATCCCCTGGGAGACTCCCGAACCCCCACCGTACGGCACGACCGGCGTGCGCGTTCGGTGCGCCCACTCCAGTACCTGCGCTACCTGCTCGGTCGTGTGCGGCCGCACGACACACTGCGGCAGCTCGTACGCGGTCCCAGCACGCCGCGCGAGGAGCGCCGACGTCGAACGGTCGGTCGCGTGACGGTGCAGATCCGCGGGATGTGAACCGACGCGGTGCGGGCCAATCAGTTCGGCGAGCTCGGCTACTGCCTTCACATGCCTTCCACGATCGTGGCGATCCCCTGCCCGACCCCGATGCACATCGTCGCCAGGCCGTAGCGCGCCTCGCGACGTCTCATCTCGTGGACGAGGGTGGTCAGGATGCGGGCGCCGGAGCAACCCAGCGGGTGCCCCAGCGCGATCGCGCCGCCGTTGACGTTGACCTTCGAGAGGTCGAGCCCGAGCTCTTTGACGCAGGCGAGCGACTGCGCGGCGAACGCTTCGTTCAGCTCGACCAGGTCGATGTCGTCCAGCGACAGCCCCGCCCGCTTCAACGCCTTTCGGGTCGCGTGAACCGGCCCGATACCCATCCGTTGGGGCTCGACCCCGGCCACCGCCGAGGTAACGATTCGCGCCATGGGCTGCCATCCGTGCTCGCGCACCGATGCCTCGGACGCGAGCAGCAGCGCGGAGGCGCCGTCGTTCAGGGTCGAGGAGTTGCCGGCGGTCACCGTCCCAGAGTCCTCGAACGCCGGCTTCAGCCGTGCAAGGCGGTCGAGGCTGCTGTCCGCGCGCGGTGGCTCGTCCCGCCCGACCAGGACCGGATCACCTTTCCGTTGGGGCACCTCGACGGCGACGATCTCGTCGTCGAAACGGCCGCTGTCACGCGCCTCTACCGCGCGGAGATGGCTCTCGAGGGCGAAGGCGTCTTGCTCCTCGCGCGTGATCCCGTACTCGCGGCCGTTTATCTCCGCCGTCTCCCCCATCGCGTGGCAACCCCACAGCTCCTTCATCCTCGGGTTGACGAAGCGCCAGCCGATCGTCGTGTCGTAGACCTGCGCGCTGCGGTCGAACGGCTTCTCGGCCTTCGCCATCACGAACGGCGCCCGCGTCATCGATTCGCTTCCGCCGGCGATCGTCAGCTCGGCCTCTTCGGAGCGGATCTCCCTGTAGGCGGAGTTCACCGCCTCGAGGCCCGAGCCGCACAGTCTGTTCACCGTTGCACCAGGCACCTCGACCGGCAGACCGGCAAGCAGAAGAGCCATCCTCGCGACGTTGCGATTGTCCTCGCCCGCCTGGTTCGCCGCGCCCCAGACCACGTCGTCCACGGCACCGGGAGGAACGCCGGTACGTTCGACCAGAGCCGAGATCGCCCGCGCCGCGAGGTCGTCCGGCCGGACGGAGGCGAGAGCGCCGCCGAAGCGGCCCATGGGCGTCCGGACCGCGTCGATCACGAACACGTCTCTCATAGGCCAGCAATCTATCCGGTGTCTTCTAGACCTCCACAGCGGACTAGGCGATGACGCCCCGGTTCAGCGAGTCGATCGCCGACCGTGCGCGGTCCGCTAGGTCCTGGCCCCGAGCGAGCCTCGTCTCTAGACCTCCACAGCCGAGTAGGCGATGACGCCCCGGTTCAGCGAATCGATCGCCGACCGTGTGCGGTCCGCTAGGTCCTGGGTCGTAGCGATCTCCTCGAGCTGTCGCAACAGGTCCACCAGCTGCTTGATCGACCGGACGAAGTCTCCGGGAGCGTCGTCCTCGGCCAGGACCTTCTCCAGCGGCGCGCCGGATGCCCACCTGTACGCCTTCCGTGCGAAGCCGGGGTCAGGTTCGCGGGTGAGGTCGAGGCCGCGCGACTCCTCTTCCCGGCGCACCTGGCGCCACAGCTTCATCAGCTGTCTCCAGACCTCTCCGGATGCGACCGTCGGCATATCGTGAATCAGGCCCGTGTCGGGACCGCGGGTCTCGTACACGAGCGTGGAACAGACGGCGGCCAGCTCGGGGGGCTGGAGGTCCTCGAACAGCCGGCGCTCGATCGACTCGACCACTAGAAGGTCGGATTCGTTGTAGACGCGGGTGAGCGTCTCTCCCTTCCGGGTCAGCACCCACTCCTTCACGTACTCGAGCTGCTCCAGCACCGCCAGGACCTGGTCGAAGCGCTTCGCGAGCGTCCCGGTACGTCTCTGCATCCTTCTGTCGATGCTCTTCAGCTCGCGCTCCAGCCGCGCCGCCCGCTCCGCGTAGTGCAGGTGACGCTTCTTCTCGGGGCAGCCATGGCAGGGATGTAGCTCGAGCTCCTCGCGCAGAGTGGCAACCGAAGAGGTCGATACGACGTCCGCTGCGCGCTCCCTCACCGGCGGGGGTGTGATCTCCAGGCGAGCGAGCGCCCTGCTCAGGTCTCTTCGGGTTCTGGCGTCGCGGGTCTGGAAGCCGCGCGGAAGAGGGAGCCGAGCGACGGGTTGCGGCGGATCGCGGAAATCCGCCGGGGAGAACCTGACCAGCGACCTTTCGTCCGAGAGCAGCAAGACGCGAGGGGCCCTTTCCGAACGCCGCTGAGTTACCTCCATCACGGCATAGCGGCCCTTCCGTTTCCCGGCCGGGATCTCGATAACGTCGCCGGGTCGGAGACGTGAGACCGCGTCCAACACACGCGCGCCCTTCGTGCCCCTCGGCGACCGTTCGCCGTTGGCCGAACCGAGGCGCTCCAGAAGGTCCCGGTACTCCGCGAAGTCGCCGAGCTCGCACGCCATCCGCTCTCTATAGGTGGCGAGGTACGCCGCGTCCTTCTCACGTTTGCGTTCCAACCGCACCACGTCGCGGTCCGCCTGGAACTGCGCGAACGACGAGTTGACGAGGTGCTCCGCCTCCGACCGGTCGTAGTTGCGGACGAGGTTGACGGTCATGTTGTACGAGGGCCGGAACGACGACTGGAGCGGATAGGTGCGGGTGGACGCGAGCCTGGTGATCCCGTCGAAGGGGATGAACCTCTGCAGCAGGACCACGCTGTGGCCGAGGGCGTCCTTGCCCCTGCGGCCGGCGCGGCCCGATAGCTGGGTGTATTCGCCCGGGGTCATCTGCTCGTGCTTCTCGCCCGTGAACTTCATCAAGCTCTCGATCACGACGCTTCGCGCGGGCATGTTGATCCCGAGGGCCAGCGTCTCGGTCGCGAACACGACCTTGACCAACCCGCGTGCGAAGAGATCTTCAACCGCCTCCTTGAAAGGCGGGATCATGCCGGCGTGATGGGCGGCGATCCCGCGGCGCAGGCCCTCGATCCAGTCGTCGTACCCGAGCACGTCGAGCTCGTTCGGCGGCAGGTCCGCGACGTGCATGTCGGCGTACTCGTGGATCGCCCGCGCCTCGTCCGAGGTTGTGAGGCGGATCCCCTCGCGCAGGCACTGCCTGACGGCTTCGCTGCAGCCCTTGCGCGAGAAGATGAAGTAGATCGCGGGCAGCATGCCCTCCGCATCCAGCCGCTCCACCACTTCGGTGCGCCACGGCACTCGGGCCCGCTTCTGGGGAGGTCGTTTCCCACCGCGACCGGGCCGGCCGGCGCCGGAGCTCCGCCTGCGGTCTAGCTCCCGGCCCCGCGGGTTCGGCATCACGGTGCCGTCCGGTTTCTTGACGAACATCGGCAGCAGCTCATCACCCGCGAAGTACCAGTTCTCCAGGTCCACCGGCCGCTTCTCTTCGATGATCACCTCGGTGCGGCCCCGCAGCGTCTGCAGCCACTCGCCGAACTCCTCCGCGTTCGAGACCGTCGCCGACAGAGAGACGATCTGGACGTCCACCGGGAGGTGGATCAGGATCTCTTCCCACACCGCGCCGCGGTAGGGGTCCTGGAGGTAGTGCACCTCGTCGAGCACGACGTAGCGGAGCCCCGCGAGCGCGGCCGAGTCCTCGTAGATCATGTTGCGCAGCACCTCGGTGGTCATCACCACGACAGGCGCATCGCCGTTCAAGGAGTTGTCACCCGTCAAGAGGCCGACATTGGGGCCGCCGTGGATCTCGAGGAAGTCCCCGTATTTCTGGTTGGAGAGCGCCTTGACCGGCGTCGTGTAGAAGGTCTTCCCCCCGGTGTTCATGGCGAGCCAGGCGGCGAACTCGCCGACCACCGTCTTGCCCGCGCCCGTGGGAGCGGCAACCAGGACGGATGCCCCGCCCACCATCGCCTCACACGCGCGCCTCTGGAACTCGTCGAACGGGAAGCGGTAGGAGCTCTCGAACTCGGCGACCGCGTCGGCGGAGCGGGCCCTAGCCGTCTGCGCCGTCGCCCTTGTCGCCCTTGCCGCCCTTGCCGCCCTTGCCGCCCTTGCCCCCACCCTTGCCGCCGCCGTCGCCATCGTCGGGCTCGACCGGAACGGTGGTCGAGGCGGGAGGCTGCGCCCCGGTGGGTGGCGCCGCCGTGGGAGAGCGGATCCCAGAGGGGCTGATCTCGGCCTCGTCGCGGGCATCGTCCAGAACGGCGACCGCGGAGTCCCAGATGGCGGATGCGGAGGTCACCTGGGTGGTCGCCGAAGCGATCAGCTCCGTCTGGTCCCCGCCCTCCAGCCCAGCTGCGACGCGCAATGTGTCGGCGCCCGACTTGTAGAGCTGCAACGACTGGAGGAAGAGCTCGCGTGACGTGCTGACTTCGGGGGGGGCTATGAACTGAGCGACCTCGGTCTGGGCTGCGGCGAAGCTGTCGCTCCACTCCTGGGCCTTCTCGCTCAGATCTTCGGGGGCCGCGGCCGTTGCGACTGCGGCAACGTCCGAGGCTGGGCCGCTGACCCTCTGAAGGAGCGCTCGAACCTGTTCGGTGTAGTTCTCGAGCGACACCTGCGCCTGCTCCCTCTCCCGCGCCTCCGTCCGGGCATTGTTCACCAGCGCCAGGACGACGACGATGCCGATGAGGGCGGTGATCGCCGCGATGGTCTGCCCGGCGGTGGTCTTGTACCAGGGAACCTTCTGCGAGCGGCTTGATGCGGGACGAGGGGCCATGGCGGGTCGTCGCCGCGCCTGGCTGCCCCTGCTCTGAGACTTCTTCTTGCCCTTGATCGCCACGGCGGGACTATAAACCGGCGCCCGCGCGCCTCTTCCTCTTCTGCACCACCCTCAACAGGATGATCGTGCCCTCGTAGAGAACATATAGCGGCCCTGCCATGAGGAGCATCGTGTAGGGGTCTTGACTCGGCGTCACAACGGCCGCGAGCGCAACGATCGCAACGAAGGCGGCGCGGCGCTGGTGCTGCAACTGTTGCACCGAGACCGCTCCCGACAGTCCCAGGAAGAACAACAGCAGCGGCAACTCGAAGGTGAGCCCGAAGCCGATGAACATCAGGCCCACGAAGTTCAGGTACGCGTCGGCCCTGAAGAATGGGGTGATCAGCCCCTCGCCGAGCCCGATCAGGAAGCGGAGTCCCGGCTCGAGCGTCAGGTAGGCGAAGGTCACGCCCACCGAGAACAGCACGATCGACGACAGGATGAACGGCAACGCGTACTTCTTCTCCTGCGGCGTCAGCCCCGGCGTCACGAAGGCCCAGATCTGGTAGATCCAGACCGGCGCCGAGAACACGACTCCCACCATGGCCGTCACCTTCAGCCTCACGATGAAGGGTTCGGCCGGGCCGAACCCGCTGAGCCTGCATCCCTGGGGGCCGAGCAAGCTGGGGTCCAGCTCGCACAGCGGCGCAAGCAACAGATCAAGGATGGGTTCGAAGAAGAAGAAGGCGCCGATCGAGATCGCCACGAAGGCCGCCAGCGAGAAGATGAGCCGCCTGCGCAGCTCGTGCAGGTGCTCGATCATCGTCATCGCCGCGACCTGCGACTTCCGACGTCTGCGGCCGACGAAGCTCAACCTGCGCCGGCGCAGGTTCCCGGAAGTTCCCATCAGTTGTCCTCGCCGGAGGCTGCGGGTGGCGCGGGCGCGGTGTCTTCGTCTTCGTCCTCGACGTCGTCGAGGCTCAAGCCGTCTTCGAACTCGGCCTTTGCCTCTGCCGCCATCCGACGCACCTCCGACAAGGCCTTGCCGACGGTCCGGGCGATCTCCGGCAGCCGTTGGGGGCCGAACACGATCAGCGCGATGACCGCGAGCATGAGGAGCTCAAGGGGCCCAAGGGACGGCATCGGCGCAGTCTAGAAGTTGCTCGGGCGGTAAAAGAAAAAGGCGCCGGACTCCGGCGCCTCTTGGAACGTTGGTGTGAAGACCCCTACTGAGGCTGCGGTCCCATCAGCTCGTCGAGCCAATCGTCTCGCTTCAGCACCTCGTGGAAAGCGATCAGGTCGTCGTAGTCGATCGGCGGCCCCTGCTTGGGCTCGAGCGCCTCGGCGGGGACGTGCATCAACATCGGCATGACACCGCCCGACAGCAACAGCCGCACGATGCGGTCGTCCGCGGGCTTCTCTACGAACTCGCCGCAGTCGGGGCAGGAGAACCCGTAGCTGTTCGACGTGGTCTGGCTTCCGATGCGCAGGAGGATGTCCTCTGCGGTCAGGTCAACCTCTCCACAGCCGGGGCATGTTGCTTTGATGGTGGTCATGGTTCATCTATCGGCGCCACTCGGAGAAGGTTTAGAAGGTTTCGCTACGTAGTTTCGCCTCGCGACGGGCGCTCCTCAATCACGTGTTCTAGGCGTCCGATAATGCACACATGCCCATCTTCACCCGCGCCCGGAAAGACGATCTTCCGGAGAGCCCAGACAAGACGCGGGTGGCCCTGGAAGCCGCTCTGCGCGTGTCCGAGATCGCGTCGTCGGGCGCCGCGCTGCCGAACGCGGTTCAGGGCATGGTCGAAGCGGCCATCGAGCTGCTCGAGGCCGAGCAGGGCTCGATCATGTTGCTGCAGGAGGACGGTCAGACCCTGACCCTCGTGGCGTCCTACGGGCTGCCGTCCGAGGTGCCGATCGGTCAGTCCATCCGGGTGGGCGAGTCGGTCGCCGGTCGCGTCCTGGCTACGGGCAAGCCACTTCTCCTGGGTGCCATCGACCGCGACGCCTTCGTGAACTTCGTCCCGAAGAGCCGCCAGATCACGTCATCGATCGTGGTTCCGCTGCGCGTCCAGGGGCGCGGCATCGGCGTTCTCAGCCTCGCGGTCACCGATGCCCCCGCGCGCTTCGGAGACGAAGACCTGCGGGTTGCCCAGATGTTCGCGGACCAAGCCGCGGGATTGCTCTACCGCGCGCGGCTGCACGAGCAGGCCGAGCACCGGTCCTCCGACCTTATGGCTCTGGTCGAATCCAGCCGCGGGCTCCTCGGGAGTCTGGACGTCGAGGAGCTTCTTCAGAGCGTGCTGGATGGTGGAGCTCGCCTGGCGGGTTCGACCGAGGGGTTCGCGTGCCTGTTCGACAGCGACAGCGGCGGGATCACGCGCGGCGTCTTCCGCGGCTTCGCGAAAGACAAGATCCGCGCCTTGCTGGACCTCGAGGAGGTGCAGGACGCCATCCAACGTACAGACGTAGCGATGGTCGACGATCCTGATCGCGGGCCGGTGGTAGCCGTGGGCCTCAGAACCACCAGGGGCAGCACCGGCGTCATGGTGGTCCAGGCAGAGCGGGAGATCATCGAAGAACGCCGGCACCTGTTCCGCGCCTTCGCACAGCAGGGCGGCGCCGCTATCGGCGCGGCCGAGTTCCACAACGAGGTCGAGCGCAAAGAGACGGAGCTCACGTCGATCATCCAGGGGGTGCCGAACCCGATCCTGTTGGTCGACGCCCGCGGGAACCTGGTGGCCGTCAACCCGGCGTCCGAGACGCTGTTCGGCATCTCCAGCATGTTCGCCGCGGGCGCCCCCGCAGTCGGGACCGTGGGGCATCCCGAGATCGAGCGGCTGCTGACGGCCGAGGGGGAGCTGCAGGCCGAGGTCATCGCGGGCAACCCACCTCGCACCTACAAGGTCCGAGTAGCCGATGTGCACGTCCCGCGGGCCCCGATGGGACGCGTGCTGATCATGGACGACGTCACGTCCGAGCGCGAGATCGTTCAGACGCAGCGAGACTTCGTCGCGATGATCGGGCACGAGCTGCGGACGCCGCTCACCATCATCAAGGGATTCGCCCGCACCTTGCTCCGCCGCATCGACACCGTGAAGCCCGAGGACGCAACGGAGGCTCTGCGCACGATCGACGTTCGCGCCGCGCAACTCGAACGTTTGATCGAAGACCTGCTCTACGTATCGAAGATCGAGTCGCGCGAAGCTCAGCTCCGCATCGACCAGGTAGAGATCGCTTCTCTCGCGCGGGCGGTCGCGGAAGAGATCATCGGTGACTACGAGGATCGCGAGGTAGCGGTGGAGATCCCTCGTGGGCTGACGTGGCCTTGTGACGAGACCAAGGTCAGCCTGGTCCTGCGGCACCTGATCGAGAACGCTCTGAAGTACTCGGCGGGGCCGCAGCCCGTGGTCGTGCGCGCGTCTGAGGACGACGATGAGCTGCGGATCGACGTGATCGACAGGGGCATCGGCCTCGTCTCGACGGACATCCCACACATCTTCGAGCGCTTCCGCCAGGTCGACGGGTCCTCGACGAGGGAGCACGGCGGCACCGGTGTCGGCCTGTACCTGTGTGCGCAGCTGGTCCGGGTGCACAACGGGCGCATCTGGGTCGACTCCACATGGGGCAAGGGATCTACCTTCTCGTTCTCGCTCCCCCGCGGCGCCGTTACCGCCGGCGTCGTGCGGATCCGGTCCAAGCCGGCTGTCGAAGCCTCCTCTTAGCCGCCGTCCCAGCCGTGACGGCGGGCTATGCGCTCCGCCAGTCGCTGAGCCGTTTCCAGCACGGAGGCAGGCCGCACGTTTCTCACCTGGTCGCCGAGACGAAGCGCCAGGGTTGCGCCCCACCTGTCGCCGCTCGACAGAAGCTCGACCTCGCGCCAGCCGTCGGGGAGCTCGCGCGCGGCCCGCACGGGGTAGTAGTCCTCGAACCAGCGGGCGGCCTCGGGTGAGATCTCGACGGTGACCACCGTCTGATCGTCGCGGCCGATGAACGCGCCCTTGTAGCGCTCCGCGTCGAAGTCGACCGGAGGAGCCGCCGGCGTATCCGTCAGCCTCGAGCTCTTGATGCGGTCGACCCTGAACATGCGCTCCTCGCCGCTCAGGTGGTCGAAGCCGACGACGTACCAGCGTCCAAGGGTCGCAACAAGTCCCCACGGGTCGATCTCTCTGGTGGCCGGCTCGCTGCGAGAGCTGGAGAGGTACTCGATCTTCACCCTCTTGTGCTCGGAGAGACCTTGTTGCAGGACCTGCAGGTGCTGCTGCGGAGTCGTCTCGAAGCGCACCTCGATCGCGGATCCCTCGTCCCCGTCTCCGTCGGCCCCGAGCGCCTTGCCCAGCTTCACGAGCGCTCGCCGCAGCGAGTCCGCCTGCTCCATCGCGGGGAGAGCCGCGATGGCTTGGCCGCCCGCGTAGAGGGCGAGCGCCTCCCCCGGCGTCAGCCGGAGGGGGGCCGAGAAATAGTCGGCCATCCGGATATAGATCCGGTCCTCTTGGATCTCGACGTCGATGAGGTCGCCGGGCCCGTAGCCCGGGAGCCCACAGAGGAACACGAGGTTGAGGTCATTGATCAACTCGTTCTTCGGGATCTGGAACTTGCGCGACAGCTCGCCGGCAGTCGTCCCCGGATGTTGGATGGCGTACGGAAGCAGCAGCAGGATCCGGCTGAGCCTGCGACCGAGCCTGCCGGCGTTCTCCGTCATGACCTCGGCAGGAAGGGGCGCAGGTGATCGATCATGCGCTCGCGAGCCTCTACGGGCTCCACGATCTCGACGGAGGCGCCAAGCCCGATCGCCCACGACACCAGCGCCTCGATGTTAGCGACGGGCATCTCCACCTGCGCCGATCCGCCGGGGCCTCCCGTGACGTCGAGCCGCGGCATGTTCTGGTGGGGCCACCACCGCAGAGCCTCGTCGAAGCGGACGGTGGCGCGCTGGTGATGGTCCTCCCCGAGCTCCCACGGCTCGACGCCCGTGTGGGCGTCGACGTCGAAGTCCTCGGGAACCTCGTACGTGCCGTCGGCGGAGGTGACCGACGAGATGATCCTCGAGACCTTGAATGACCGGACGGCACCGCGGGTCGCATCGCGACCCACCAGGTACCAGTGCCCGCGGCGGTGGACGAGGCTGTACGGCTCCAGGTGCCGGCTGCTGCGCGCGCCGTCGCCGCTCTCGTAGTCGAAACGTACGGGCCTCTTGTCCAGAAGGGCGGAGAGCAGGGGGCCGAGAAGAGGCTGCTCGGCGGCCACGTCCGCACCCCACACGACGTGCGGGGCGGCAACGGCATCTTCTGCTGCGCCAACCGACAGCTTCCGGAACCCGGCCGCAGCCTCCTCGCCCACGCCGAGAACGGCGTCGGCCGCGAGCCGCAGCGCCGCGAGCTCGTCGGCTTGCAGGTCGAGGTCGGGCATGTAGTACTTCCCGGGCGGGATCGTGTACGCATCCACGTCCTCTTCGTCCTTCACGACCTCGATCGGGATGCCCATCTCGCGCAGCTCGGCCTTGTCGCGCTCGAACGAGCGACGGAAGGCCTCGACGTTTTCGGTCTGGTACCCGGCGATCCGCGTCCGGATCTCGGCGGCGGTCATCGGCCTGCGGCTGTCGAGGAGCGCTGCGATGAGGTTGATCAGCCGCTCGATGCGCCGCATCGCGTGAGATTAACCGCCGTCCGCCAGAGCCTCCCCGGCGACGCTGCCGGCAGCGGCGGCCGCGTACCACAGCTCCGGCGCCTCACCCATAGTTCGGCCCATCGACACGGGGTTGATGCCGCGCTCGCGCAGGAGGCGAACACCGGGACGTCCGCTCGCGAACACGAGCTCGTGACGGGCGCAGACTTCCGACTTCTCGAGCTGTGCCTCCATGAGGCGGGTCTGCGCTACGGGCAGTTTTGGAACGACCACGGTGCAGCGCTCACGGGCCGCCACCGTCAATGCCGTCAGCGTGTGATGGCTGATCCCGAAGTGGCGGGGCCTGCCGTCGTGGAACGACACCCGCACGGTGGCGATCGCCCTGCCGTGAAGGGCCGTGGCCGCGTCCAGCAGTTGTCCCTGCTCGATCGCGCTGTGTCCGAGGCGGCTGCCGGTGCCGACCACGCCCGGGCCCATCGCCGCGATCACGGCATCACAGCGGGTGGCTCGTTGCAGTGCGACCAGGCCGCTGAAGACGTTCACCGCTTCGAGGTCCCCGCCGAATGCATGCCCCGTCGTGCAGGTGCTGTCGACGAGCCCGGCCTCCTTCATCTGGGTCACGAGGTTGCTGAACGCGGCGGGAAGGGCTCCGCCGTCCGTCATGAGGTAGCCGACGCGGGCCGCTGGTGCGGCGGCTCGTATGCCGGCGGCGACCGCGGGGATCTGGGAGTGCAGACCGCAGGCGACCACCGGCAACCCTCCGAGATCGTCCGCGTCCCGTAGAGCCTCGTGGTGCGGGCTCTCCGGCGCCTCCGCCGCGACCACGTTCATCTGCCACGGCGTGTACCTCATCTTCATGATGTGGCCTTCCCCGACGGTTCCCCCTCCGCCGTCGAGGTTCCACAGGATCAGCCCGATGCCGCCGGTTCCGAGGCCCAGCTCGAGCCCGGTCACGTTGACAACGACTGCATCGCCCTCGGCAAGTTCCCCCTGGAGCATGGAGGGGTAACCGACGGCGTCGATCTCTCGGTCCCCAAGCGCCACCTTCGCTCGAACGCGCTCCGGCGTCACCTCCACGACGGCCACCACCTTGCCCTCGTGGAAGAGTGCCATCAGAGAGACGCGATCAGCTTGGCGACCCGCTCGTCCACGGACCGGAACGGGTCCTTGCAGAGGACCGTCCGCTGCGCCTGATCGTTGAGCTTGAGGTGGACCCAGTCGACGGTGAAGTCCCGGCGCTTGCGCTTCGCGGCGCGGATGAACTCCCCGCGCAGCTTCGCACGGGTGGTGTCGGGGGGCTCTTGCGTCGCGAGCTCGATGTCCGCCTCGTCGCACATCCTCTCCGCCAGCCCGCGCCGCTCGAGGATGTAGTAGAGGCCGCGCTTCCGGTTGACATCGTGGTACGCGAGGTCCATCAAAGCCACGCGTGGATGGGCGAGCGACATGTTCTTGTGCCTATGGCGGTAGTCCTCGATCAGCTTCCGCTTCGCGATCCAGTCGACCTGACGCTCCAGACCTCCCTGATCGTGCTCCAGGCAATGCAGCGCGTGCTCCCACATCGCGGCTATCTCTTTCAAGACGTGATCGTCTCTCTGCTCCACCCATCGAAGCGCCTTCTCGAGGTACTCCTTCTGCATGTCCAGAGCCGACGCCTCGCGTCCGTTGGCGAGCCGCACTCGTCGCCGACAGGTCGTGTCGTGGGAGATCTCTCGGATCGCGCGGATCGGGTTCTCTAAGGTCATGTCGCGCACCTGCACGCCCTCCTCGAGCATCCTCAGCAAGAGCGCCGTGCTTCCGACCTTCAGATACGAAGCCCACTCGTTCATGTTCGAGTCGCCGACGATGACGTGGAGGCGCCGGTACTTCTCGGCGTCCGCGTGAGGCTCGTCGCGCGTGTTGATGATCGGACGCGAGCGCGTTGTTGCCGAGGACACGCCCTCCCATATGTGCTCCGCCCGTTGTGAGATGCAGAACAAGGCACCTCGCGCCGTCTGCAGGACCTTTCCGGCGCCCGCGTAGATCTGGCGCGTGACGAAGAACGGGATCATGACCTCGGCGAGGCGCCCGAACTCGCCGTACCTCGAGACCAAGTAGTTCTCGTGGCTGCCGTAGGAGTTGCCGGCCGAATCCGTGTTGTTCTTAAAGAGGTAGATGTCGCCGGAGATGCCTTCCTCCCGAAGCCGCGCCTCCGCGGCTTTCAGCAAGCCCTCGAGGATCCTTTCGCCCGCCTTGTCGTGAACGACCAGGTCGTAGACCGAGTCGCACTCGGGCGTCGCGTATTCCGGATGAGACCCGACGTCGAGGTAGAGGCGCGCCCCGTTCTCGAGAAAGACGTTCGAAGAGCGGCCCCAGGAGACGACGCGGCGGAAGAGGTAGCGGGCCACCTCGTCGGGCGACAGCCGCCGCTGGCCCCTGAACGTGCAGGTGACGCCGTATTCGTTCTCGGTTCCGAAGATCCGTCGCTCCATCGGACCATTGTCCCCCGCGAGCCGGGTTTGGGCTCCTATCTGAGGAAGTCTTGAAGCTCCTTGTTCGTCAAGCGGCGGAACTTCCGGCGCGGCCTGTTCCGGTCCAGCACCGCGACCTCGAGATGCTCGGCGGGCATCTCGCGCCCCTCGACGTTGCGCAAAGCTTCGTCGCCGAGCTTCACCGCCTGCTTCAGGGCGGGCGACTTCTTCGGGTACTTGTCGCCGAGGTAGGTGCCCAGCGCCTCGGCCTGACCACCCATGGCCACCCAGCCCTGGCGGTCGCTCACCGACCCGTCGAAGAGAATGTGGAAGAGCTCGTTGCGGTCGGGCGTGTCTCCCACCGCCGCCACCAGGATCTCGCACTCGTAGGGCTTCAGCTCGGTCGTGAAGATGTTGCCGAGGCTCTGCGAGTACGCGTTCGCCAGCGCCTTCGCCGTGACGTCCTCACGGGAGTACGAGTACCCCTTGACGTCGACGAGCCGGATGCCCCCGATCCGCAGCTGCTCGAACTCGTTGAACTTGCCGACGCCCGCGAACGCGATCCGGTCGTAGATCTCGCTCACCTTGTGCAGCGTCGCGGACGGGTTCTCCGCGATGAAGATGATGCCGTCCGCGTATTCCAGAGCGATGACGGATCTGCCGCGCGCTATGCCCTTGCGCGCGTAGTCGGCCTTGTCCTTCATCAGTTGTTCCGGAGACACGTAGTAGGGGCTGGCCATGCTCATCGCTCCGGTTTCGCTCTGCGCACGTCGACCGTGTGGGTCTCGGGCAGGAGCATGTCGTCGCGTCGTTCTGCGATCAGTTGCTCGAACAGGGAGCGGATCTCGTCCTCGCGGATCTCCACGGTGCCCGACGCCGTGATCGAAGCGACGGTCGGAAAGATCCCGCGCATCAGATCGGGACCTCCCGTCCCTACGTCCTCGTCGGCCGCGTCGAACAATGCCTCGATCGCGATCTTGACAGCCTCGTCCCTGCTGAGGCCGTCGTCGAACCGCTTCTTCAGCGACGACCGGGCGTCTTTCCCGCCCGAGCCGGTGGCGTGGTAATCGTCTTCCTCGTAGCGGCCGCCCGTGATGTCGTACTTGAAGATGCGCCCGATCTGCCGCGCCTCGTCGAACCCCGCGAAGAGCGGCACCACCGCAAGCCCCTGCATCGCGGCGGGCAGGTTCGCCCTGATCATCTGCGAGAGCTTGTTCGCTTTACCTTCGAGCGTCAGTCGCTCCCCCTCGACCTTCTCGTAGTGCTCGAGCTCGGTCTGGAACAGGCGCACCATCTCGACGGCGGGCCCCGCCGCGCCCGCGATCGCCACCGCGCTCATGTCGTCGGCGGCGAATACCTTCTCGATCGACCGATGGGCGATCTGGAAGCCCTCCGTCGCCCGGCGGTCGCCCGCGACGATGACGCCGTCCGCGAACCGCAGAGCGAGGACCGTCGTCCCCTCGGGCGCGTGCACCGGGCTTTCCAGCTTCGTCTCCGGGAGGTGGTCCGGGGCCGCGCTCTTCAAGACCTCCGTGAACGAAGAGCCGGGCCCGTACACCGGCATACGCAAGATGTCACCAAAGCTGTAGCTGTCCATGCCATCCATGGCGCTCAAGATAACTGAGGCCGCGCCGCAGCAGGTCGGCTAGCTAGCTCTTCGGAATCCGCCGTGGCACTCGCCGCGGACGATCGCCCGTACCCAGAGGTAGCTGTCGTCTCCGCAGATAAGCGCCCGCCGCTTCGAATCGAGCAGCGTCCTCGTGAAACAGCCCCATCGCTCGGTTGCAGCTACCGCAGAGAAGACCGCGTACACGACCCGAAGAGTGGTCGTGGTCAACATGGAGACGCGACCCATCCTCCTTCCCGCAGATCGCGCAGCGTCCACGCTGTACGACCACGAGGAACTCGAAATCGTCTTGGGTCAACCCGTAGTGTCGGGAAAGATGCAGGTCACGCTCCCGGCGTTTCTCCGCAGGTCCTCTAGCGGCCCTTCGTCGTCGCTGAGCCTCTAGATATCGCTCCCGGTTCTCGCGTTGCCACTGCTGAACCCGGCTGATGTGTGCACCTGGGTCGGCGCGAGATCTCCGCCTCTTCTGCTCGCACATACAGGCTTTGCAATCATTGCGAAAGCCGTCGCGCATCCCGCGCTGTTGATAGAAGTCGCTGTAAGGTTTCGGCTCTCCGCACGCTATGCATCGTTTGAATCCGTTCACGGACGCGCCACCTCTCGTTTCCTGATCCGGGGCGCGGGTCCGAATCCACTTCAGGGAGGACCTAGTCTCTAATCACACGCGCAACAGGAACCTCACTGACCGCCTTTTTGGACATATGAGCGCACAAAATCCTCGGCATTGACTTCGAGGACCTCGTCGATCTCGTCGAGAAGGTCTTCTAGTTCCTCGTCCTTCTCTTCGGTCGTTGTGGTCTCGGAAGCTTGAGGTGCTTCCTCTTCCTTCTTCGGCTTCGGCTTGCGCGTCTGGTCGGCCATGCGCTAACTCTACTACCGCCCTAGAACGGAAATGGGTCTAGGCGCTGAGGTTCGCGAGCAACGACGAGACGTCGGGGCTTGCGTCGAACAGCCCTTGCACGTGGGACTTCGTCCCGCGCATCGGCTCCATCGTCGGGACCTTCCGCAGCGGGTCGTCCCCCGAGTCGAAGATGAGGGCGTCCCACGACGCGGCCACGATCGAGTCGGAGAAGCGGCGCAGGCATTCGCCGCGGAAATACGCGCGCGTGTCCTCCGGAGGGTGATCGACGGCATGCGCGATCTCGTCTTCGGACACGAGTCGCTCGATCTTGTTCGACTTCACGAGCTTCCAGTACAAACCGCGCTGCGGGTCGACGTCGTGGTACTGCAGGTCGATCAACCTCAGCTTCGAGTCGTCCCACGCCAACCCATCACGTTCCCGATACGCCTCCATCACCTTCAGCTTCGCCACCCAGTCGAGCTGTGAAGACAGCGACATGGGATCTCGCTCGAGGCCCTCGAGCACGCTCTCCCACCGCTCGAGAACCTGATCGCTTCCGACATCGGTTTCGTTGTCCTGCGCGTACTTCTTGGCGAGCTTCAGGTACTCCCACTGCAGCTCGACCGCGGTTATCTTGCGTCCGTCCAACAGCTCGACCGTCTGTTTGCATGAGGGATCGTGCGACACCATCTTCATGGAGCGGACGGGCTGCGCGAGTGACAGGTCGTCCGCGATGAAGTCGTCCTCGATCATGCGAAGCAAGAGCGCGGTCGTCCCGATCTTCAGGTATGTCGGGACCTCGGCAAGGTTGGCGTCGCCGACGATGACGTGGAGGCGGCGGTAGCGCTCGGGATCCGCGTGGGGTTCGTCCCGCGTGTTGATGATGGGTCGCTTGAACGTTGTCTCGAGCCCCACCTCGACCTCGAAGAAGTCGGCCCGCTGCGACAGTTGGTAGTCGACGGATTCGGCCCCGTTCTCGGCCCCCACCTTTCCCGCCCCCGTGAAGACCTGCCGAGTCACGAAGAACGGAGTGAGGTGCTTCACGATCTGAGGGAACGGCGTCTCACGAGAAACGAGATAGTTCTCGTGGGTCCCGTATGAGTTGCCCTTCCCGTCGGAATTGTTCTTGTAGATGAAGACCCTCTCGCCCTCGCGCAAAACCGGGGTCGCGGCCTTGATGGAATCAGCAAGGATCCGCTCCCCCGCCTTGTCCCAGATCACGACGTCGCGCGCGTTCGAACACTCGGGGCTCGAGTACTCGGGATGTGCGTGGTCGACGTAGTACCTAGATCCGTTCGGCAGGATGATGTTGACCAACCCCGACTCGTCCTCCACGACGACGTCTGCCTGAGCACGGTCGAAGCCGCGGGCGTCGCGCAGCGGGCTCTCCTCCTCGTAGTCCCACCGCACACGGCTGAACGCCGGCTTCGCGTACGCGTTGATCAACAACGAAGACGTCAGGATCGGGTTGAACTCCGTGCTCCCGCGGACCGAGATGCCGTATTCGGTCTCGATGCCGGAGATCTTCGGTATAGCCATATCCGAGAGGGTACGCCCGAAGTGGCCTTCGTGGAACGACGCAGAGGTCTTAGAGGTACTGCCCGGTTTGCACGCGTTCCACTTGGCGGCTGCCGTCGCCATCGCCCGTCTCGCCGACCAGCGTCCGGATGTAGACGATCCTCTCGCCCTTCTTCCCGGAGATCCGAGCCCAGTCGTCGGGATTCGTCGTGTTCGGCAGGTCCTGGTTCTCCTTGTACTCCTGGTGGATCGCGTCGATCAGGTCCTGCTCGCCGATCCCCCTCGCTTCGCCTGCGATAGCGCGCTTGATCGCGGTCTTCTTCGCGCGCCTCACGATATTCTCGATCATCGCCCCCGACGAGAAGTCCTTGAAGTACAGCTCCTCCTTCTCGCCGTTCGCGTAGGTGACCTCGAGGAACCGGTTGTCCGCGTCCGTCGAGTACATCTTCTCGACGGTGGACGAGATGATCGAGGACACGGCGGCCTCCGGCGACCCGGCGCGAGCGACCTCGGCCTCCGCTATCGGCAGGTTCGCCGTCAGGTACTTCGAGAAGATCTGCTGTGCCGCGCGCTCGTCCGGACGCTCGATCTTGATCTTCACGTCGAGACGACCCGGGCGAAGGATCGCAGGGTCGATCAGGTCCTCACGGTTCGACGCACCGATGACGATCACGTTCTTTAGCGTCTCGACACCGTCGATCTCGGCCAGGAGCTGCGGGACGATCGTCGACTCGATGTCGCTCGAGATGCCCGAGCCGCGGGTGCGGAAGAGCGAATCCATCTCGTCGAAGAAGACGATGATCGGAACGCCTTCCTCCGACTTCTCCTTCGCCCGTTGGAAGATCATGCGGATCTGCCGCTCGGTCTCGCCGACGTACTTGTTCAGGAGCTCCGGCCCCTTCACGTTCAAGAAGTACGACCGGTGCGTCTTCTGGTCGAGCTTCGCCGCGATCTGCTTCGCGAGGGAGTTCGCCACCGCCTTCGCGACAAGCGTCTTGCCACATCCGGGCGGCCCATACAAAAGGATCCCTTTCGGCGGCTCTAGCTCGTGCTCGGCGAACAGGTCCTTGTGCAGGAACGGCAGCTCCACGGCGTCGCGGATCTCCTCGATCTGCTCGTCCAGGCCGCCGATGTCTTCGTAGGAGATGTCCGGAACCTCTTCGAGGATCAGCTCCTCGACTTCGGGCTTCGGCAGCTTCTCGAGGACGTGGCCGGACTTTGGCTCGAGCAGCAAGGTGTCACCGGCCCGGAGCTTCTCCTCGAGCAGCGGGCTCGCCAGCTCGACCACCCTCTCCTCGTCGGTACGCCCGATCACGAGAGCGCGGCTTCCGCCCTCGAGCACCTCCTTCAGGATCACGACCTCGCCCTGCACCTCGAAATCGCAGACCTCGATGATGTTCAGCGCTTCGTTCAGCACCACCTCTTGGCCCCGCTTGATGCTCTCGAGATCGACCTCCGGAGACACGTTCACGCGCAGCTTCCTGCCGTTCGCGAACACGTCTGCGGTCGCGTTCTCGTATGCCTCGAGGTAGATGCCGTAGCCGGAGGGAGGCTGCGAAAGCTTGTCGACCTCTTCTTTGAGAGCGACCAGCTGATCCCGCGCCTCTCTCAGCGTCTCTGCCAGCTTGCTGTTGTTGTCGCGGGTCTTCGTCAGCTCCGCGCTGGTCTCGGCGAGTCGCTTCTCCAAAAGGTGGATCTGGCGCGGAGCGGCGTCGAGCTTCCGGCGCGTGAGGGCGAGCTCGTCTTCCAGCAGCTTCAGCTGACCTTGAAGCTCCTGGACCTCCCGGTCGTAATCGGCGATCCGGCGTTCCAGCTCGTTCTCGTGAACGATGACCACCTCCCCTGTAGGAGGAAGACTACTCCCGCCAACCTTTAGTTCGCGAGCTTTCTGGCGGTGATGATGAAGCCCGTGTGCGCCACCATCCGGTGGTCCGGGCGTACCGAGCGATCCTCCACGTTCCATGTCCGCAGAAGTCCCTCGAAGGTGTCGATGAAGCCGAACCCGCTGCGCCGCAGCGTCTCGACCGTCTGAACCACCTGCAGCACGGTCGGGAGGTAGCAGCAGAGGATCCCGCCGCTGGCGAGAGAGTCCGTGCCCGCGCCCACCGCCCGCCACGGTTCAGGCATGTCCAACACCATGCGGTCGACGCCACGCTCCGGGATCCCCTCGAAGAGGTCGCCCAAGCGCAGCTCGATGTTCTCGGGCTTCCCTCCGCGGCCCTCGTACCAGGTGGTGACGTTCTCGACCGCTCGCTCGTGATGGTCCTCTCTCACCTCGTACGAGATCACGCGCCCCGCGTCACCCACGGCACGCGCCAGCGCCAGCGTCAGTGATCCCGAGCCGGTTCCCGCCTCCACCACGGTCGCACCGGCGAAGACGTCGGCGTAAACCAGGATGAGGGCAACGTCCTTCGGATAGATAACCTGCGCGCCCCGCTTCATCTTCAACGTGTACTCCGCGAGCGTCGGGCGCAGGACCAGCATCTTCGAACCGCCGCTGGTGCGCACGCTCGATCCCTCCGGCGCCCCGATCAGATCGTCGTGCTCCAGGATCCCGAGGTGCGAGTGGAACTGCTTCCCCGTCCCGAGCGTGATGAGGTAGCGCCGGTCGCGCGGGTCGATCAGGAGAACCCTCTCCCCCGGTTCCAGAAGACGTTCCATCGCTACCGCCGCGCCGAACGGCGGATGCTCGGAGCGGGCACGACCTCGCCCTTGCGTTTGGCCGCCAATGCTTTCGTCTTGCAGAAGGCGCAGCAGGGCTCGCCAGAGCTGGGAAGGATCGTCACGGCGCCGCACTCCGTACATGCAGCCAGCTCGACATCACCCTTGGGAACGTCTGCGAAACGAGACGCGGCCTTCTTCAGGAACCCGAAATACATCTGGCTCTTGGTGCCGGGAGAGGCCTCCTCCAAGAGCGTGATGGCCTCTTTGTACTTGTGCTGCGTGTTGCCCTCGACCATGGGGCACTCCTCGATGACGTAGTCGATCCCCTTCAGCAGCGCGTAGGCCGCCGTCTCGCGCTCGGCGATCTTCACCAGCGGTTTGACCTTCTTGACCATGACGGTCCGAGCGGTGTCACCGCTCCCGAACAATCGCTCCTCGAGCACGGGCGCCTGACGCGCGAGCATGTCGGTGTTCCAGTGCAAGACGTTGCCGAACAGCGTCGCCACCTCGTCGTCGAGGTTGTGGCCCGTCACCAGGATGTCGAACCCCTCCTCGAGCGCGGCGCGGTTGAACTCGTAGCGCTTGTTGAGGCCGCACCCTGAGCAGGGTGCGCGACGGGTCAGCTTCGACAGCTCGGGGACGCTGTAGCCGTGTTCCTCTACCAGGGTGCGGACGATCAGCTTCGCGTTCTTCCGCTCCGCGTACGCGATGCACGCCTCCTTGCTGCGGGTCGAGTAGCCGCCGATCCCAAGGTCTAGGTAGAAGCCGGTGACGTCGTAGCGGAGGTCGAGCAGGATGTCCCACAGCGCCAGGGAGTCCTTCCCGCCCGACACCGCGAGCAGCAGCCGATCGGTGGGATCGAACATCTTGAACTCTTTGATGGTCTTCGCGACCTGGTTCGAGATGTGCTCCAGGAAGTGATGCTGGCAGAACCCCGCGTTGTGGCGGCGGATGTCCACCACCGCATGCTGGCGACAGACCTTGCACTTCATCGGTAAGACCCTCCGGACAAGACCGGGCGGACCTCGATCTCGTCGTCTTCGTCCAGGCGCTCGTCGCGGGTCAGTAGCGTCGCGTCGCGGATGACGAGCACCGACTCGGGGACGATCTGCAGCTCCTGGAGGAGCGCCAGCACGTTCCGGGCCCCGGAGACCTCGACCACTCGATCTGGATTTCGCAGCCTGACCTTCATCGAACCGAGCCTAAGGGAGGCAACGAGCCGTGGCCGGTGAAGGGGCCGGCCGAGAGGCGG
Source organism: Actinomycetota bacterium (assembly GCA_030776625.1). Classification (NCBI taxonomy): domain Bacteria; kingdom Bacillati; phylum Actinomycetota; species Actinomycetota bacterium. Next base: position 277,308 of record JALYHL010000003.1, read on the forward strand.
ACGCGAGCGTCCATCCTTGCGACAAGGGGCAGGGCTACTACGTGACGGTGGCGGTGGCCCGGGTGTTCAACGCCGATGGAGACGTGGTTCATCGTGGCACGCGCACGTCGCGGCCGCGCTTTCTGGCGAACTGCGTCGGCTAGGTCGGCGGCTACTCCTCGTCTTGATCGCCCGGCTCGAACGTCGCGGGCCGTTGGGCCAGTACCACCGTGACGCTACGCTCGCCCGCCGCGGACACGACGGTGAGGTCGACCTCGGCCCCGGGATCCATCTCGGCAAGGCGGGCGATCAGATCCTCGCGTGAGGTGATGGGGTCCCCGTCGATGGCAACTACCACGTCTCCCTCTTGAAGGTCCGACTCCTCGGCGGGGCTGCCGGGGATGATCGAGAAGACGATCGCGCCTTGCAGGTCCGGAGGGACGCCCAGCTCCTGAGCTATCGCCGGCGACGTGATGTTCGCCAGCTGGACCCCCAACCAAGCATGACGCTCCGCAGGCTCGGTCAGGATCTCATTGACGATCGGCAGCGCTTCATCGATGGCGATCGCGAACCCGATGTTCTCGGCCGAACCCGCTACGGCCGTGTTGATCCCCACAAGCCGGCCGTTCAGGTCAACCAGGGCGCCTCCGGAGTTGCCGGGGTTGATCGCGGCGTCCGTCTGCAACAGGCCGACCAACTCCTCCACTCCGAACGCCGCCTGCGCCTCGATCGTGCGGTCGGTCCCCGACAGGATGCCACTGGTCACGGTCGGACCACCGAGGCCAAGCGGAAACCCCATCGCGACCACCCCATCCCCGAGCTTCAACTGCCCGGAGTTCCCCAGCTCGATCGCGTCGAGATCGTCGGCCTCGACCTTGATGACGGCGAGGTCGCGATCGGGATCGCCCCCTATCACCGTTCCCTCCAGCGGATCGCGGTCGTCTGTGAACACCACACGGACGGATACTGCGCCGGCCACTACGTGGTAGTTCGTCAGGATGATCCCTTCGTCGGCGATCACCACGCCAGAGCCTTCCCCGACGCCCTCCGTGGGCGGCGCGACCTCGGACAGGCTGATCGACTTCACCTTGACGTTCACGACGGAGGGAAGCGTCTGCTCGACGACGTCCGCGAGCCCCGAGTGCGGGGGCGGCACCGTGCTCTGCTCGAGCGGCGTCGCCTCGATGTCGGCTCCGGCGCGTTCGGAGTCGCTGAAGCTCTCCATCGAACACCCGGTCAGAAACAGAGACAGGATCACGGCGGCGACGACCCATCTGCGCATGCGGCTAAGGATAGGAGTCGCGAGCAGATAGGAGATCTCGATCAACGCCAGGTGAGGTGAGCGCCCACGCACCGCTGAAAGAAAGCGCCGGCTGCTGAGGCGCGCCGTAGGGGAAGCTCAGGCGTACCTCAGTAACCGGCACGAGCAAGTCTGATGTGTCTCCGGCACCGGGTCAAGCGAACGGCGGCTCGGTCAGGCGGCCTCCGCCGGCGCCTCGATCGCTTCGACATCGACGTCGCCTCCCCGGAGACCTCCGAGCCCGAAGACGATCTGGTACCGCCCCGGCGCCAGCGCCACCGGCTCGGTCACTTCGTCGCGGCACTCGGTGCGCGACTGTAGGCCCCAGATCAGCCGCTCCTCCAACGGGCCCTCGAACAGAACCTCGCTCGTCTCTGGATCCACCAGGAACCATTGCTCTGCGTAATAGCCCTCGGGCGCGGACCACTCGCGAGTGACCACGAAGGGAAGGGTCATGCCGTCGCGGATAGCGATCCCGGTCGTGCCGTGCGACGCCTTCAGCGGCCGAACGGACGCCGAGAGGATCTTGCGTTGCGGCCCGTTGATGTCTGCTTGCATGGCGCGAAGGATACCTAGACGACCTTTAGATCGACGATCTTCGGGCGGCCCTCCCGTTCAGCCCAGCGTGACTCCACTGTGGCGCTCGAGGTCTCGCTTCGATACACGATCGAGACGATGCATTCGTCGCCATCCGAGCGCACCCCGGAGATGTCAGAACCCGTCAGGTCCGGCGGCATGTGTTTCATCACCTCGGCTGCGGCTGCGAAAGCGCTCTTCTCCAGGTCGCTCCCCGCCGCCTTCAGGTCGCCGGCGACGGTTGCCTGGGCATGTCTCTCGGCGTGCTCGCGCACCATCGACTCATCCATCTCGTCGTCTCCTCTCAAGTACCTGCGGCCCGCTGCAAGAGGTCCCTGTAGATCGCCGGGTCGTCCCGATCGACGACCGGGAAACCATGCCCGTGCTCGCCTTCCCAATGGATGTCGACTCCAGGATTGTGCACGTCGGTGCCGTCCGGGAGGAAGAGGTGTGGGCTCCCTTCGACCTCGTCCGTCTGCGACAACCTCCACTGTTCCACGAGAGCGGGCCGCGCGCGCCCGTGGTCCAGAGCATCCAGCAGTGCGTCCACATCGACGTCGGGACACTCCGAAGCGGTCTCGCCGATCACGTGCCTCATCGAGATCGTCCGGCTCTGTCCGAAGAACGCCACCCGGAGCGATCGATCGAGCTGCTCGCTCGCTCGAAGCCCCTGCTCCTTCGCCGCCTCGACGGCCTCCAGAGCCGGAAGGGTCGTAACGGGGTAGCGGTACTCGGGCTCCTGCCACATCTCCCACCCTGCCTCCGGGTCGAGCGCTCCGGCCACGGGGATCTCGGCATCGAGCGTCGCCTTCGGAGTCGGTTGACCGTTGATGATCTCGAGCGGGAACGCCCGCAGGTCGAAGCGAACCGCCTCCTCCAAGCCCACGTCTCGTCGCACCGCGTGCAACCGGTACACGGCGAGGTGCGCCCACGGACAGCCGATATCGGAGAACACGACGATGGTGCCGGGGTCGGGCTGGATCACGCGCGTAGTCTCCGTTCTCGTGTGCGTCTTCTGCGACATCTCGAGCGGGAGGATCCCCGCCGAGATCGTGCTCGAAGAGGACGGGTTCCTGGGCTTCCTCGATATACGACCTCTATTCCCCGGACACTGCCTGCTGATCCCCCGGTCCCACTTCGAGGCGCTCGGGGACCTTGACCAAGAGATGGTGGGGCCGCTGTTCGAGAAGGTGCAGCTGCTGTCGCGCGCTGTGCCCGCCGCTCTTGATGCCGCGGGGTCATTCGTCGCCATCAACAACAAGGTGAGCCAGAGCGTCCCGCACCTCCACGTCCACGTGGTCCCACGCAACCCGAAGGACGGACTGAAGGGCTTCTTCTGGCCGCGTCACGGCTACTCGGACGAAGCCCACATCCGAGACACGGCGGCTGCGATCCGGGCCGCGGTCTTGGAAGAGCAGAGGGCATGAACGAGCCCGTACGAGTCACCAGCGCCGACGGGCTGGCGCTCGAGGGATGTCTCGACTCCCCCGACGATCCCGCTGGGGCCGTCGTCTTCTGCCACCCACACCCAAAGATGGGCGGAACGATGAACGCTCCGCTGCTGCTGGCGGTGACGGAGGAGCTGGTCGAGCGCGGCTGGGCGGTTCTGCGTTTCAACTTCCGCGGGATCGGCGCTTCGGAGGGTGAGGCCTCCACAGGGATCGCCGAGGTGGCCGACGGCGGCGGAGGGATCTCTTTCGTGTCCGAGCGACTGCCGAACCTCCCGATCGCCATCGCGGGGTGGTCCTTCGGCGGAGCCGTAGCGCTGCGCGCCGCCGCCAAGCACCCGGAGGTGGTGGCGTGTGTTGCCATCGCCCCGGCCGTCATGCCGAAGCCGGATATAACGGCCGGGGCTCCCGCTCCCGAGCTGTTCACGTTCCGCGGCCCCACCTTGTTGATCTGTGGAGCCAACGACGACCAGGTGTCTCCCCAGGCCTGCCGCTCATGGGCGGAGGACGCGGGAGCCCGCTACGAGGAGATGCGCGGCGCCAACCACTTCTTCTGGGGGAAGTACGAGACGCTCGCGGCGAAGGTAGCGGAGTTCCTGGACGAAGCGGTTTAGAAGCGGTCTAGAGGTACACCTGCTGCCATGCCTGCCACCAGTCGGGGGCACGCGAGATGACCCTCGTCTCGTCCCACTTGATCTCGACGCCGCGACGAGAGCGGAAGGCTTCCAGCCGGTCCGGTGCCACCAGCTCGACCTCGATCTCGGATGGGCTCGCCGGGATGTAGGGCGGGATCTCGTCTCGCCGCGCGACGGCACGCTCGGCGGCCTCCTCGATCAGCCGGCGGGCGCGAACCGGAGGAAGATGGCGCGCGCTGTACCGACCGAGTCCGGTCTTCACCGGTACCGTCTCGACCTCCGGACCCAGCAGAGCCTCGGCCTCGGCGCAGGTCGCGCGGTCCCCGGTCACCAGGACCACCGGACAGTTCCACGTTCCGCAGAGGGCTGCGTTGATGCCGGTCTCGCCGACCGAGGTCCCGTTGAACCAGAGGTTGCGCCAGTTGGTCCCGCTGACGGTATGGCTGAGAACGCCCGTCGGAGTTCCGGCTTTGGCGTGCATCGCCACGAACAGCGCGGCGTCGCAGCCGTCCTCCAGGATGCCGGTGTACTCCGTCCACTCGTTCTGCACCACCCACTCGCAACCCGGATCCAGCAGATCCGGGATCAACGAGTTGAAGCTCCAGTCGCTGCCCGCTCCGTGGCAGTCCATCACGATGATCTCGTCTGCCCCCGCGGCGCGAGCCCCGCGGACCGCCGCGTTGATCTCTTCGGTGTAGAGGCGACGACCCTCCTCGTACAAGGGCTTCCCGCCGGTGACCTGATCCCAGCGGCAGATACCGGCTACACCCTCCATGTCGCTGATGATGAAGACGCGCATCAGCTCTCCGGCGGAGCGTCGGGCGCGAGCGCGGTGAGGAAGTCGCTACACCGCCGCGCTTCGTCCGTCTCGCCGATCGCGCCGGCCGCCGCGGCCAACCCCCTGAGACTGCGCAGGAAGCCGCGGTTCGGCTCGTGTGACCACGGAACACGCCCGCTGCCACGCCACCCGGCGCGCCGGATCCGATCGAGGCCGCGGTGGTAGCCGACGCGGAAGTAGGCGTACGCCTGCACGGGATCGCCTTCGGCAAGAGCGGCGTCGCCGAGGACGGCCCACGCGGTGAGGCACTGCGGATGGGCCGCCGCGACCCGCCGGGCGTCGTCGGGCGACGACGACCGGGCAAGGGCATCCAAGCTGCCCGCGGGCTCCTCGATGGTCGTCTCAGCCGGTTCGGTGATCGGAAGCTCAGGCATGGCAAGATGCTAGCCGCAGGCGGGTTCGGGGGCCCTGCGGGCGCACAATACCCAGACCCTGGAAGGAATCTTGGCTCCGGCGCAGTATCAGAGACCGGAAGGGCATCTGCCCGCGAAGGGATACCCGTGACGACACCCCGCAACGATCTGATCCTGGTCATCGACGACGACGCGCAGGTATTGCGTCTGCTGGAGGCGTCGCTCGCGGCACAGGCTTACCGCGTCGTGACCGCTTCCAACGGCAGCGACGGGATCGCGTCGGCGAGGCTGCACAAGCCGTCACTGATCCTGCTGGACCTGGTGATGCCGGTCCTCGACGGGTTCGGAACCTGCAGGAAGCTCAATCAAGACGTCTCTTTGAAGCACATACCGGTCATCGCCATGACAGGTCATGAGATCCCCACGGACCGCCTCGGTGACATCTTGGGATGCATCGACGACTATCTCGCTAAGCCGTTCGACCAGGCGGACCTGCTCGCCCGCGTCGAGCTGTCGTTGAGACGCGCACGCAGCTTCGGCGGCGCGAATCCACTCACGCGGCTCCCGGGAAACGTAGCGATCCAGGAAGAGTTGATGGACCGCATCGCTCGTGAGATGCAGTTCGCCCTTCTCTACATCGATATCGATGGCTTCAAGGCCTTCAACGATCACTACGGCTTCCTTCGTGGTGACGAGGCGATCAAGCTGCTCGCCCGCTGCGCCCGCGAGGCTGTCACCGAGTACTCCCCCATGACCGGGTTCATCGGACACATCGGTGGCGACGACTTCGCCGCGATCGTCGAGCCGGAAGCCGCCCAGCAGGTAGCCGAGCAGATCCTTCGCACCTGGGAGGAGCTGCTTCCCACCCTCTACGAGCCCGAGGACGCAGACAGGGGCTTCATCGAAGTAGCGGACAGGCGCGGGCAGCTGACCCGATACGCGCTCGCATCGGTCTCCATCGGAATCGTGACCAACGCGATCCGCCCCCTCCAGACGCACTGGGAGGCCGCTGAGATCGCCACAGAGATGAAGCACGTTGCGAAGACCCGCCACGGCTCCAGCATCGCCATCGACAGGCGGCGGCAGATCTCCCTGGAAGATCAGACCCCCGCCGGGGTTCGCTAGCGCCCCTCCTGCGCCCCCCGGCCGCTAGTGCTACGACCAAGCTGCTGCAGCGCGAGCTGCTCAGGCGATCAAGCTCCGGAGGGCGTCTAGTCGAACGCCGTCCTCCGTCGGCAGAGCCCTTTGTTTTCGTTACGGGACCGAGCGGCCTACTCCTTGAACCGGAGGATGTCGAGGCCGCGCGTGTAGTCGATCGCGTAGACGATCTCGTCGGTGATCCAGTAGGGGGCGGAGGTCACTCCCGCGTACGGCAGGAACCAGCCCACCTCTTTGATCCGCCCCTTGTCGGTGATCTCCAGGAAGCGCGTGCCGTTGTCGTAATACGCGAGCGCCACCATGCCTCCGTTGCGGAAGTCGTCGCGCGCCTCGAACCAGTGCGTGCTGCAGGTCGAGGCGGGATAACGGCCATCGATCGGCGACCCGTTACCCACCACGAACTCGTCCGTCAGCTTCAACACGCCATCTTTCTGCCAGCGCGATGCGTCGAAGGTCCAGAAGTTGCGAGTTCCTCGGTTGCATTGTGCTTGCGCCAGGTTCGAGCCTCCCTGCCCCATCAGCCAGCGGTCGTTGCCGCTGCGTGGCCACCGCGTTGAATGAACACCTGCGCCCGCCTTCGCCAGCTCCGGCTCGATCACGGGAGGCGAGCCATCGACGACCTCTTTCGGATCGAGCGGGTCGCGCACGTCGAGGAGCTGGATCGGCCCCTCATAGGCGGACGTGACGAGGAACCCGTTGCGGAACTCGTCGAGGTCGTGAACCTTGAAGTCGATCCCCAGCTTCTTCTTCCAGTCCCCCACCAGCTTCGCCTTCGCAGGGTCACGCAGGTCCACGATGGCTCCGTCCGATCCGTACGAATAGCGGCACCGCAGGATGCAGGTGGCTGTGTGGTTGCCGGCTCCTTCCACCGCGGCGATCTGGACGGGGTTCGTCTTGTCCTCGATGTCCCAGACATGCAGGACGCTGCGAGGGGCTTCTTCGGAAAACAGCATGATCTGGCCGTCGGTCGCGACGTCTTCGTTCTCGAACTTGAAGCCGAAGGGCGTGCTGCTGAGGAGCTTCGGGTCGGTCGGCTCCGAGATGTCGTAGAGCGAGAACGTCTTCCACCCGGTGACGACCATGTGCTTGCCGAAGATCGCGGCGCCCGTGCCGGTCCCCGCCTCGAACGGCACGAACCTGACGTACTCGACGTTGTCGGACGACCACCCGCCCGCCGTCGGTCCCGCGTGTGCCGTCATAGAGAAAAACAGTAGGCCCGCCATGGCCACCACAGGCAGAGCTTTTCTCATCAAGAGCCTCCCGGGGTTTCGGTAGTCGCGCCGGTGCAGGAGCTATTCGCCGAACAAGACGTAGACCCTCTGGACCCTCGACCGATCGTGATCGGGGAGAACGGCGCGGAACCTGTAGGGAGTGTCCTGGTCGGCGTCCCGACGGGTCGTCTGCCACACGTACCTGTACCGGCCGTCGACGAGCAGGACCCGGGCGACGGTTCGCCAGGGGCGCGCTCCCCGGCGGCGCTGGATCTTCACGGCGCCCTCGTGGTTTGGCCGCGCGCGCCCTTTGATCGGCACCCGGTCGCCGTAGTGGTACGAGGGTGGCGCTTCGCTTCGTCGTGCACATTCGCCACCCACGTGATAGGGGATGCAGATCGAAAGGCGTACGTCCCCGTGCGCGGCCGCGGGCGGAACGCTTCCCGCACATAGACCTGCGATCACTACAACGACCATGCTCCGCGTCCTCATCCGCACCTCCCACCTCTGGACCCGTCTCGCGAGGTTAGACACGCTGTCGACGGCGGTAGCGCTCGTAACGGGTGTGTCGCGGCGCTCCCCGGTTGACGCGAGCCGGTGCTGATCGAGATGGAGCTAGCGGCGACGGTCGTCGATCTCGGCGCGGTCGCCGAGGCTCTCTTGGAGAGCGGCCACGAGATCCTCCCATTCCGACTCGCTCATCGTCAACGTTCCGCTGTGGACCAGATGGTCCTCGCTGCCTGCAAGCACGTTGACGGTGACATGGGATTCGTTGTTCCTCAGTCGAGCCGGATATCGCCCCAAGACCGTGAACTTGTACACGTGGGTGGCCACAGCCCGATGCTACGGCGCGTCCTCCCGCAGGTCTGGCCTGCGGGATCCACAACGTCTTTATCGCGACTTCTCGCCGGTGGTTGTCGGCGAGCGAACGATGGGTGCTACGGTCGCTGATCGCTGACGAACGGCCCGGGCGGTGAGACGCTGAAGCTATAACCGGTTGGGTGCGCAAAGGTATGCAGAAAGAGCATCTGCCCAACGTCATCACGATCAGTCGTCTGTTGGTTGTTCCCTTCGGCATCTACGTCCACGACACGCTCGGTGACGGTGACGTACCCGGCCCGCTGGCTCTGCTCGTTCTGGTGTGTCTGATCGGCGGTGACTTCTTGGACGGCATCTTGGCGAGAAGGTGGCACGCGGAAAGCGACTTCGGCAGACTCGTCGACCCGTTCGTGGACAAGACCTTCCTGGTGACGATGCTCGTCGCCTACGGGGCCGCGGTGGATAACGCCGCTCTCTGGGCGGCAGTCGCGCTGAGGCTTCTGCCGGATGCCATGACGTTCTTCCTCAGCTTGGCCGAAGCGTGGACCAAGAGGATCAAGGGGTCCGCGTTCTGGGGCAAGCGCAAGACAGAGGTGGACTTCATCGCCCTGCTCATCGGCTACACGCCACTGTTGCTCTCCGGCGACACCTCCTACTACAGAGCGCTGATCGGAGTTCTGCTGGTTTCGACCGTTTTGGGATTTGTCGCCTTTGGCTATTACCTATGGAGGTTCGTGCGACCGCTACCGGGTTCGATCATCTAACTCTTGCCGCAACGCGGCGGAGTCAGATCTACCAATCGAGTCCGAAGAAGCCGCCCGGACCAGCCTTCGGAGTGAGGTTCCTCTGGTGCGAGCCGTCCCGTCTCATCACCCAGATGTTCACCTCAGGCTCTCGCTCGTCGGCTTCGATCTGACGCCGGAGGTAGGCGATCCGCTTGGAGCCCGGGGACCACTCGGGAAAGACCCCTGTGGCAGCTTGACCCTCTGCGGTTAGATCCGGAGTCAGTCGCCGCAATCCGAGGCCATCCGGACGAACGCTGTAGACGAAGATCTTGCCGTCTTGCTCATCGCTCGTCGAGTGGGAAAAGGCGATACGCGATCCATCAGGCGCCCATTCAGCCTCTTCGTCTCTGCCGCGCGAGTCTATGATCCGTCTGCGGTTGGAACCATCCTTGTTGATCACGACCAGGAACGCGCTCGGCGCCGTTCGGATGCGGCTGAAGACGAGGCGCTGGGATCCCGGCGCCCATGACGGTTGATAATCGAAGAACCGGTCAGAGGTAAGGCGTCTCTTCGCGGTTCCGTTGGGGCGGATCAGAAACAATCCCGCGGTCGTTCCATAGGCGATGGTGGAGCCGTCAGGCGACCACTCCGGCGTCTCCACGTACGCGTCGTCCTGCGTCAAACGCTGTCTCCCAGATCCGTCAGCTCGCACGACGAATAGATCGCGCCCCGTATTCGACTCGTGGACATAGACGATGCGCCTTCCGCCCGGAGCCCACGAAGGATGGACCTCGCGCCCGCTTTGGGCTGTCACCCGTCGAACACGACCGGAGCGCCTGCTCCAGACGAAAATATCCTCGCGCTGTTCAGAGCCCGCCTCGAACGCCAACTTTGAGCGATCCGGGGACCATGCCACGCGCGTCGAGTTATTGATGTAGTAGGGAGTTTTACTCGCAACCTTGCGCTTCGCGGCGGTGCTCGCGTGCAGCACGTACACGCCGCCGGTGTGGCGCGGCCAGCTGAAGACCGCCAGATCGCCACGTTCGTGCGCGACGGCCGGCGCGCCGAGGGCCGCGCAGTTGAACGCAAGCACTAGCGCCACCACCCGCACCGACGTTGTCTCCCTGCGCCGACGGAGCATGTTTCTCCCCACGGGAACCCCCGACCTCAATGGGTAGTTCTACTGTCGAACGATCCGTCAGCACAGTAGCGGCCGGGCACCGCTAATTGAGTAATCCACGTGCAACGACCAGGGGCACGTGATCCCGCGACGTCACAGTGCAGTGTGTCGGAGGGGCGAGTGCAACCTTCAGCACACGACGAGGCTACGACTTGGTGGAGTGGACGGTAGCGCCTCCGCGAAACACATAGACCTTTCCTGCTCCCACCTTCGCCGATGTGCCCCCGCCTGGCGCGCCCACTACCAGATCCGAGGATCGATCGCCGAGCAGGTCGTCCGCGGCGAGGGCGAAACCGAATCCCTCACCCGCTTTGCCTCTCAGGATCACATCCGCGCGGCCTAGCTTGAGCCGGGAGGTGGGTTTGATCGGTCCGAAGAAGACGTGCACTGCGCCTGCGCGGTCGGATGCCCCGGGCGAACCCACGACGAGGTCGTCCTTGCGGTCACCATTCACATCCGCGATCAGGACGCTGCTCCCGGTGGCATCTCCAAGCTCCTTACCGGCCACGGTGACCGAGGCATCTGAGAGATCGATCTTCCCCACCAAGGCGCGGTCGCCAAAGATCACGTGGGCTGCTCCGGGGCCGGTGCTATCGGTCAGCTCGAACCCTCTTGCATCGGCACCTAAGACGACGTCGTCGATGCCATCGCGGTTGAGATCGCCGGAGGAGTCCACGGCGAAGCCCGTCCAGCTCCCGGGCTCGCCGACGAACCGGACGTCGGCTTCGTCGAAGTACCACAGACTCAGCGCCACCGTCTTCATACCGAAGATCGCGTACGCGCCAGAAGGGGCAGCCGGATTGGCCGACGGAGACCCGATGATCATGTCGCTGAGGCCGTCGCCGTTGATGTCCCCGCCGCTGGCGCCCCACGACGCGAAGCTAGCGGGCGCCGCGCCCGTCACCTGCATGATCGACCGTTCCACTCCTACCGTCCCGCTGTACCGCTGTCCGCCGGCGAAGAGGTAGGCGGCACCGGAGTATCCCGCGGTCCCAGCTGCTCCCACCATGAGGTCGTCGGTGCCGTCGCCGTTGAAATCCCCGACCGGAGCTAGACCGACACCCAGGAAGTCCTCGTCGTGGACACCCATAAAGGTCGCGTCGGCAGCTTCGGGCGCAGGGATGGTTCCGTCGAGCCGCTTGCCGCCATAGAACAGGTACGCCTCACCCCTTCGGGCCATGCCCGGTTGGAATCCCGGGATGGGTCCAGGTGCTCCGACCACGAGATCGTCTGCTCCATCAGCATCAAGGTCGACGATCGCAAGGCCCTCTCCGAGGTAATCCCCCGGGCGCGTTCCGAGGATCGTGGCGTCCGCATGGCGGAAGGAGGAGCCGTTAGCCAGTGGACCGTAAAGGACGTAAACCGCACCGGCTTGGCCTCCACCAGTCGATTCACCCCAGGCGTACCCAACCAGATCGGCCGCTCCGTCTCCGTCGAGGTCACCGGTCCGAACCACCCACCCGGCTGCGTCTCCGGCTTTCTCTCCCGAGAATCCGAGGGGACGAGAGCGACTCGACTCGACTCCAACTCCGGGTCCTGCTAGGGCCACAAGCATGCAGAAACTCGTGACGAAAGCCGCCAAACAGGAACCTCGACGCGTACCACCCAAGACATTTTTCACCCACGACCCCCATCTTCCGGCTCCGCTTGGCCGGATCGATTCGCCACTCTGCTTACCTTCCTGCACGCTTCCCAGAATGGCAACGGCCTTCAGCGAACTCGTAAGACGCCATGGATTTGCCTGGTCCCGCGGACACTTTTGACACGGGACGGTGGTCCCCAGTGCGGCGAACCACGGACCGGGTCGGTCTCGGGCCCACGCCGGGGGCCATGGGAACTGGTAATTCCTAGGTGGCGGTGGGGCGAGTTGTTCGATCAGCACACGCCGCCCGAAGCAAGGCGCCCCGGGCCCAGAGGTGTCGGGTGTGCTGGAAGATCTGGGTGTCGGAGGGCGAGTTGCACCTTGAGTACACAGCGACCGTGTGGGCACTCAACGTTTCGGAACCCTAGTACGTCTCCCTAGAGAGCCACCAATTTGGTCTAGGGATCGGCGTAGGCGAACGGAAGGCAATCGGGATGGCCACACGGAGCTCTGTCTCGCTGCTAGTGACGCTCGGTCTCCTCTCTGCGGCGGCGCCTGCAGCCTCCGCTCGTACTCCGCGGTGCCTTGGATACGAGGCCACCCTCGTGGGCACGGAAGGCGCAGACAAACTCTATGGGACCCACAAACGCGATGTCATCGTCTCCCTAGGGGGATCGGATGTGATCCACGGCGGTCACCGTGCGGACTTCATCTGCGCGGGACCAGGCTCCGACCAAGTGCGCGGCGGGAATGGGAAGGACTTCATCAGTGGGGGAACCAACCGAGACAGTCTCGACGGCGGCGAGGGACTCGACCTTCTGTGGGGTCGCGCCGGCAATGACGAGCTGAGGTCAGGGGCGGGTGCCGATCAAGATTCATACCGCTACAACTCGGATCGGATTTACGGGGGCAGCGGCGATGACGTCATCGAGGGCAATCCGGGCCTCAACATACTGGAGGGCGGGCCCGGTGATGACGTGATCAATGGTCACGGAGCTGATCTTGACAACTGTGATTGTGAGTCTGGCTTCGAGGAGGTTCTTACGGGCGGGGCAGGACATGATCAGTTGACCGGCGGCATCGTCTCGGGTCCGCTGGTCGAAGGAGAGCGATTCGATGGCGGTCCTGGCAACGATGTCATCGACGGCGGAGACGAGGTAGTGACCACTGACGGGTCATCGCGCCGGGATGCCGTTTACTACTACGACGCGGCGCATCCGGTCGTCATCGATCTCGTTGCGGAAACCGCATCGGGTGAGGGTCGCGACGTGCTGCGCGGCATCGAGGACGTCACGGGGACCGCGTTCGACGACCAAATTCGAGGCAACGACTACGCCAACGACATCAGTGGAGGGGATGGTACCGATGTCCTTTCGGGGATGGGCGGCGCGGACCTCATCTCGTCCTCAGACGCCACGGCTTACGGGGGCGATGGCGACGACGACATACGACTGATCGCAGGGATCGTTGACGGCGCTGCCGGCCGCGACACCATCCACTTCTTCTTCCCGTCGGTGGCGGACCTCGTTGGCGGAGAAATCGTGAACGACTACGGGACGATCAGCACGGAAAACATCGAAGATGTGTACGGCAGCGATGGTGCCGACGTCATCACGGGCACCAACGACATGAACTACATCTACGCAGGTGGAGGTGCTGATCGAGTTTTTGCAGGGGATGGCGTGGACGAGATTTACGGGGCCGGAGATAATGACTTCTTGGACGGAGAAGGTGGCGTCGACACCCTGCACGGCGGCGATGGGATCGACCGCTGCGAGAACGGGGAAGTTGTCCTCTTCTGCGAATAGTCGTCACGAGACCTGCTTAGGCGATCACCGAAGGCTGAAGGTCTTGGGGTGTCGGAGGCGCGAGCCGAACCTTCAGTACACGCGACCTCCCTGGGAGCGACCGGATGGGCAACGACGATTAGAGCTCTTCCCCGGGCGGGATGTTCGCGTTTAGTCGGAAGAAGTTCGAGGGATCGAATCTCGCTTTCAGCGCAACGAGTCGTGACCATTGCTCAGCGCTGTAGGCGTGAGAACGAACGCGTTCGCCTGGATCATCGCTCGTGAAGTTCACGTACACACCTCTGCTGTGCGGCTCGAGCGCGCGGAAGAATCCCCGCACCCACTCGATGTGCCGAGCGGGTTCAGGATCATCGGGCATCCAAGCGGCAACGATGTTGATGTCGTGCGCTGCGTCCCGGTTCGGAAAAGCAGCGTCCGCTTCGGGTACGCGATTGACAGCGCCTCCCTGGGTAAATATCGGAACCGTCGTTAACGGCGAGGTGATCCTCCCTGCCTGCTCCACGATGATGTCGATCATGGAGTTGCTCAGCGGCCCGAGCTTGTGCGACTTCCAGTAGTAGTGCCGCCCGTGCGGCAACGCCGGATCGAACATCTTCTGGTGCGCGACGTACGGCTTAGGCGAAACCGTGTCGAGCACCGGGCTGCCGAACTCTTTGATCGGCCGCAAGACTTTCTCCCCCTCCGCGATGGTTCCCGTGTACATCGGGACGAGTGCCACGATCGGCTCACCGTGAAGGGGCTCAGGGACGACCGGAAGAGGCGGCGCCAGACGCAGGTTGGCCATGATGCCGACCTCGTCTGGGGCTTCAGCAACGAAATCACGGAAGAATCTCAGAACCTGGACCGCATCGCTCATCGGCCACGCGACCATCCCAGCCAGCACGGTGGGACCGAGCGGATGAAGTTGGAACTCGAAGGACGACACGACCCCGAAATTGCCTCCGCCCCCACGCAGTCCCCAGAAAAGATCCGGGTTCTGCTCACGGTCGGCTACCAGGAAGTCACCGTCGGCGGTCACTACGTCGCAGGCCAGCAGATTGTCAATGGCGAGCCCGAACTTCCGCATCACGTGGCCGATGCCGCCGCCAAGCGTCAATCCCGAAACCCCTGTGTGGCTGACGATCCCACCCGTCGTGGCCAGCCCGAACGTTTGACTTTCTCGGTCGAGATGTTCGTTGAGAGCACCGCCCTCGACCCGGATCGTCCGCGCCGACGGGTCGACCCGGCAGCCCGTCATGAGTGACAGGTCGATCACGATCCCGTCGTCACAGAGGGCGTGCCCGGCGACCGCGTGCCCACCGCCGCGGATCGCGACGAGGAGCTCGTGTTCCCGAGCGAACCGCACCGCCGCGACGACGTCGGCGACGCCGTAGCAGCGCGCGATCAGGCCCGGGCGGCGGTCGATCTGCCCGTTCCAGATCCTTCGGGAGTCGTCGTACGTGGGATGACCCGGCTGGATCAGGTCACCCACGAACTGCGTTCGGAGATCCTCGATGTCGGGTGTCTTCACGGGATCAGCCTGGCGGATGAGCGGTTACGACGGCGGCGCGAAGAGTTCCAGGGCGATGTTGTCCGGGTCCCGGAAAGATAGACCGGAGCCGTAGGGCGCATCGACTATCCCGCCGTGGTCTATGCCGAGTTCGTCCAGCCGGCTCACCCACTTCTCCAGCTCCGCTCTGCTGGACACTCCGAATGCAAGATGGTCGAGGCCGGAACGGAACTCACTGAATCGTGGCTGATCGTTCGTCGTTGGGTGAGTGTGCAGACCGAGAAGGGTCCCCCCCTCTAGGGCGTAGACCACGTGGTAAAAGCCGCCGGCGTCCTCATCCACTATGGGATCCGCCTCGAGCAGACGTCCGTAGAACTCTCTGCTTCGGTCAAGGTCAGTCACCGTCAGGGCAACATGTGAGATGCCCGGGAATCCAGCCATTCTGTCCTCCTATGCGATCTTGATTGAACTCTGCCGGTCTCATGGATCGAATACAACCCCGACGGAATGGAAGCAACGACCCCTGCTCCCTGATGCCTACGAGAAGCAGGGCTCCGGTTGCGGGTTAGCCGCGATCGTCGGACGCAGGTCTTCGGTGCGGATGTCCGTGATCACGACCTCGGCGGTCTCGCTCGACGATGGGTTCCTGAGGGTGTGGATGTGTGGGCGGTGCGTCGATCCTGGATCGAAGAACCCGGTGTCCTTGGGGTAGCTGGTGAAGCTGCAGTCCGTCTCGTAGACCTCCACGGTTCCCGACTTGACCGACACGATGTGGGGACCTGCGTGGTAATGCCACGGCGTGTGTCCGCCCGGCTCGACCGTGATGTGGGCGACGAGCACCCGTGACCCCGCCTTCTCGTTCACGCGGATCCGATCGTCCACCACCACGTTCGATTCCTCGGTCCGGGTGAGGCCGTGCGTCCCGGTCCCGCTACCTTGGGCCAAGCCGGACGAGGCGGCGACTCCGATCGCCGCCAGCGCTAGCACGGCAAGAACCTGCTTCACATTCTTGCGTTCCATGATTGCTCTCCTTTTCCTGTCGTCCATCACTTGCTGGCGTACGCGTCTTGCACTGTCTGTCGAATCAATTCCTCGTCATCCCTTGGTACCGGAGGCCACGAGAAGCTCGCACGGACCTTCGAAGCCCGCGTCGGTCTCGAAGCGGGAGAGCTCACTTTCGATCTCCGCCCAGGCCTGTTCGCGCTGCGGGTCCGCAAGACCGCCGAGCATCTGGTGCAGCGCGCCGAACGACTCGCGCTCGAAGCGGACGCACTCCGCGGCACTGGCCATCCGCACGGGGGCGGGAACCGTGATCACGCTCACGTTGGTGAAGCCGGCCTGTCCGAAGGTCTCCTCGATGACCCCCGGAGAGCCGAGGCTGAAGGGGCCCGGCTGCCCGGGGAGCGGGGCAGGAAGCTGCGCTCGCCGACGGATGATGCCCACCGGGATCGAGAAGAACTCGTTCCGCTCGGGGGTGGAGTAAACGATTGCAGAGAGGCGGCCGCCGGGGCGCAGTGCGCGGCGCATGCCCGCCAGCGCGCGTTGCTGATCGGGGAAGTAGATGAGCCCGAGGCGCGAGATCACCGCATCGAAGGAGCCCTCCTCGACGTCGAGCTCCTCACCGTCGACCGTTTGCGTGTCCAGGTTGTCATAACCGGCCTCCGCCGCTGCCTCGGCGGCGTACGTCAGGATCGACGGCGAGATGTCGGTGGCGAGCACCCGTCCCGTGGCGCCGACCCGGGCCGCCGCGGCCAGCGACTGGCCGCCCGCACCCGCGGCGACGTCCAGCACACGACTGCCTTCGCCGATGGCGGCGGCGTCGAGCATCCGCTCGGTCGCCTCACCCAGCCAGCTCTCCAGCGCGGGTCCCCACCGATGCCACGCCTCAGCGGCGTCTTCCCATTGCTCGCGCGTCGTGCGCTTGTACTGTTGGGGATCAAAGGTGACGGTCATCACTCCTCCTCCGTTCGGTGGCGGTCACCTCTCTCTGCGCCAGATATCGGGGCCAGACCGCCAGAAGCTGTCTGGCGATTGCGCCAGATCACACTGTCCTCGGGATCAGCCCGGGGACATAATCGACAGATGGCGCAGGTCTTCACGGAGTTCATCGGACGCAGCGCGCCGCAGGCTCGGATCAGGAGCGCGTTCCGCGACTCCCTCACCGGCAGGGCCCGCCTGGTCCTGGTGAGTGGCGAGGCCGGGATCGGGAAGACCGCGTTGCTCACCGAAGCGACGCGTGAAGCCGCCGAGCGCGATGCGCTGACCGTGTGGGGCACCTGCTGGGACGCCGAACGAGCGCCGGGCTACTGGCCCTGGGCGCAGGTGCTGCGCGAGATGGTCGATCGAGCTGACGCCGAGCTCGTCGACGCGATAAGCGACGAAGATCGACGCGCCCTCGCAAGGCTCGTGCCCGCGCTGCAGAGTGGCGGATCCGAGGCGACGACGGAGGGATTGGACTCCGATCGAGCGCGGTTCGGTTTCTTCGATGCGGTCGCCCGCTGGCTCGAACGGAGCGCCCGGGGGCGGCCGGTGGTCGTCACCCTCGACGATCTTCAGTGGGCGGACGCCTCGTCGCTGGAGCTACTGGAGTTCGTGGTAAGGGCCCACCGTCCGGTGCCGTTGCTCCTCCTCGGCGCCTACCGACACGATGAGCTACGGCCCGAGATCGGGGAGATCCTGGCGACCATCAGCCTCCGCGCCGACAACATCCGGTTGCAGGGCCTGTCGGCGACCGAGGTGCGCGAGCTGCTTGCTCATACCGGCGGCGACGACGTCGCCGAGAGGTGGGGTGACGACGTCCATGGCCGTACCGGGGGCCATCCTTTCCTGGTTCGCGAGGTCTCGCACGCGCTCACCAGCGATCAGACGTCTGACGTCGTTCCCGCGGCCGCGCACGACCTGATCGCCCGCCGCGTTGCCCGCCTGCACCCAGACTGCCGTCGCGTGCTTGATGCAGCTGCAGTTGCCGGGAACGAGGTGCTTCCTGATGTGCTCGCAGATGTTCTGAACCTGCCGGCATCGGCGGTCGTGTCCCACGTCGTCGACGCTGTCAGAGCCGGAGTGCTGACCACGTCAGGCGATGGCGGAGCAGGGATGAAGTTCGCCCACGACCTGTATCGAGAGACCGTCTATGCAGATCTCCCGACGCCTGAGCGACTCGCGCTGCATCAGCAGGTGGGGGCCGCGCTGGAGCGGCGGGCGGCGCGCGGTGGAAGCGTGTTCGCTGGTGAAGTCGCGCGCCACTTCGCCGCGGCGGCCGTCGTCGATGGCCCCGATCGCGCGATCCGGTGGGCACTCGAGGCCGCCGCGGCAGACCGCACCCGGCTCGCCTTCGTCGAAGCTGCGGCCCATCTCGCTCGTGTTCGCAGCGCGCTGGATGACGCCGGCGTCGCGGTCGCCGCCGACGCGCTAGTCGACCTTCTCGTGGCACAGGCGGACGCCGCGAGCAGAGCCGGGGATCCCGCAAGACCACGCGAACTTCTCCATGAAGCCCACAGACATGCCGTCCGTCTCGGTGACCCCGAGCGTCTGGCGGCAGTAGCGCTCGGATTGCAAAGCCTCGGCGCCCGCTACGCGATGCCTCGCGACGAGGTCGTGGCCGTCCTCGAAGAAGCCCGGTCTGCCGTCGAAGGTCGGGCATCGGCGGTCGAAGCGGAGATCACCGCAAGCCTGGCACGAGAGCTGCACCACTCGGTGCCGAAGGACAGAGCGCGGGCCCGGCCGCTCAGCGAACGAGCCGTCGAGATAGCACGCGCCCTTGACGACCCCGCGACTCTCGCTGCCTGCTTGCTCGCCCGCCACGACATCTTGTGGACGCCGGGAGCAGCTGCGGAGCGGGTAGACGTCGCTCGCGAGATCGTGGCGCTGGCCGACCGGGGCCGAGATGATGAACGCCGCAGCCAAGGACACCTCCTCACCGCGAACGCCCTCCTCGAGAGCGGATCGCCGGCCTTCCGCGCGGAGCTCGACGAGTTCCTTCGCCTCGAGGAGGGTTTCCGGCAACCGCGCCACGAGTACCTCGCGCTCACGCGGCGCGCCGGGGTGTCGCTTCTCGAGGGATCCCTCGATGAGGGCGAGCGGCTGATTCACGAGGCCGCCGCGCTCGGGGAACGGATCGGCGAACCCGATACCGGGAACGTGCGCATGTCCCAGCTCCTCGAGCTCGCTCGCGCCCGAGGTGAACCCGATCAACTCGAAGCCACCGCGAAGATGGCTATCGGTTGGTGGATCGGGATTCCGTCGCATGCACACGCAGTCGCGGCGGGCCTGCTGGCGGACGCGGGTGACCTCGGCGGC
Organism: Actinomycetota bacterium; assembly: GCA_030776625.1. Taxonomy (NCBI): domain Bacteria; kingdom Bacillati; phylum Actinomycetota; species Actinomycetota bacterium. The sequence goes on from JALYHL010000003.1 coordinate 296,705, forward strand.
GCCCGCCGGGCCCTCGATACCGTCCTCGAGCTCGGAACCTGGCGAGAGGATCGCAGCTACGTGTGGTCGGTCTTCGTCGGCAGCCTGACCGTCGCGGCCGCTCGTCTCGGGAACCTGGACCTAAGCCGTCAGCTTCTTCAGGACCTCGCACCGCTCGCAGAAACGTGCGGTGTGAACGGTGCCATCGTCTGCTTCGTCGGCAGCCACGCGCACTGGGCGGGGGTTGCCGCCAAGACCCTCGGACGAACCGAGCAGGCGCGCGACCTACTGCTTCGCGCGCTGATGGTCCACCAGCGACTGGGCGCGCGCGCCTGGGAGGCCGAGACGTGCGCTGAATTAGCCACGCTCGACGCCGACGGCGCCCCGTACGGCGATCGCGCCGCAGAGCTCGCCGCGGAACTCGGCCTGGTGGGCCTCGCGGCCCGCCTGCCGCGGCGCGAGTCCGGTGGCTCCAGGTCGACCCCCGCAGCGTGGTACCGCGACGGCGACGTCTGGAAGGTCGCGTACGGCGGCCGGTCGGCTCTGATCCGGGACGCAAAAGGACTCCACGATCTTGCTGCACTTCTTGCTCGTCCGGGCGAAGATGTCCCCGCGCTCGACCTCGCGGGGAGCGGCATCCGAGGAAGCGAAAGCGCCAGTCCAGTGCTCGACGCTCAGGCGCGGGCAGAGTTCCGACGCCGGATCAACGATCTCGAAGACGACCTTGCCGAAGCGCAAGCGGATGATGATCGCGGCCGTATCGAAAGGCTCGAGACGGAGCGCGACACGCTTCTGGCGGAGCTGCGTCGCGCTACCGGACTCGGCAAGGACCGCGGCCTCGGACCGCGGACGGTCGAGCGAGCCCGGAAAGCAGTCACAGCTCGCATCCGAGATGCGATCCGCCGCATCGAGGGCGCCCTACCGGAACTCGGCAGCCACCTCGACCGCTCCATCGTCACCGGCAACTACTGCCGCTACGAGCCCGCCGAACCCATGACATGGAACCTTCATGGCCCGGAGGATCACCCAAACCCGCTCGGCACCACATCTAGGTGAAGCAAGGGTTCAGGATGCAACGGCTTTCCTGCTTTGGGTCATGGCGCTGGGGAGGGAGGGGGCGGTTGGGTGAGGACGGCCTCGATCTCGAGAACCACCTTGATGGTGTTTCCCACGACGGTGTCGAAGGGCGGATCCGGCGTGATGCCGAAGTCGCGGCGGTCGAGCTCGGTGGTGGCAGTGAACCCTGCGCGAGTGCCGCCGTAGGGATCCGGCCCGAACCCGTTCACCTCGACCTGCAGCTCCACGTCCCGGGCGATCCCGTGCAGGCTGAGCTCGCCGTCGACGACGAAGGAGTCCCCGTCGCCGCGGACCGACCTTGAGCGGTAGGTCATGGTCGGGTAGTTGGCGACGTCGAAGAAGCGCGCCGAGCGGAGGTCGGCGTCGCGCTGCTCGTTGCCGGTGTCGATCGACGCCAAGTCGATCTCCGCCACGACAGTCGAGTCGATCGGGTCCTCGGCGAGGACCAGCGTCCCCGTGACGCCGTGGAACTTGCCCCGCACGTTTGCGACCATCAGGTGACGGACCTTGAAGGACACGTCGCTGTGGACCGGGTCGATCGTCCAAGTCCCCGCGATGTAGCCGGGGATCTGTGTGGTGTCGAAGCTCGTGGTCACTGTGTTCTCCTTCTCTGCTCGGTTGGTTCCTCGTTCAACTCGGTTGGTTCCTCGTTCAACACGACCGAAGGGCAAAAGGGGGCCGGCGCCTCCCCCGGGGTCACGGCCGCGCCTCGAAGACGAGGTTGAAGGGTGCCTCGGCTACGCGCCTGAAGCGGGTGAAGCCACCGGCTGTGACGACCTGGCGGAGACGGGCTTCACCCGCCTGAGCACCGAGGCCGGCGTCGACTTCTTGCGAACGGGATACGGGCAGGCAAATGGTCGTGGAGGCCGAGTAGAAGATGCGCCCCACCGGGTTGAGGTTGTCCTCCAGGCGATCGTGGGCGAACGGCTCGACGATCATCCACGTGCCGTCCGGCGCAAGGGTGGACAGGACGTGCGCCGCGACCCCAGTGGGATCGCCCATGTCGTGGAGTGCATCGAAGACCGTCACCAGCCCATAGCCCCTTCCCGGATACTCCTTGGCCGTCGCCACCTCGAAGGAGCACCGCTCAGAGACACCGGCTGCAGCCGCCGATCGGCGAGCCATAGCGATCGATTCCTCGTGGTAATCGAACCCGATGAATTCCGATGCGGGGTAGGCGCGCGCCATGAGGATCGTCGACGCCCCAGCACCGCAGCCGATGTCGGCGACAGTGGTCCCGGCGAGGAGCTTCTCCTCGACGCCGGCCAGCGCGGGGACCCAGTGCTCGGTCAGGTTGGCGACGTAGTTGGGGCGGAAGAAGCGCAGGGTTCCCTCGAACAGGTCGGGATGGTGCTCGCCCCACGCCACTCCCCGTCCGGTCCGGAATGCACCGGTGATCAGGTCGACGTCGGCGAGGGTGGACGCCGCGACCTGTACCCCTCCCGGAGCGAACAACGGGTTGTCTTCGCTGGTGAGCGCGAAAGCCTGCTCCGGCGTGAGCCGGAAGCGGCCCGAGGCGGCGTCGTACTCGGCATAGCCGCTCGCTGCCTGCGCGGCCAGCCACTCTCTCACGTAGCGCAGGTCAGTGCTCGTACGCTCGGCGAGCTCTTCGGGAGCGCACCAACGGCAGTCCGCCATCGCTTTGTACAGGCCGAGGCGGTCTCCGATGAGCACCGTCGCGGCATGTAGGACGGCGCCGAGGTCTCCGGCGAAGCGTCCGACGAACTCCTCCAGCTTGCCTTGGTCGACCTCCGCAGCGGCGGGCGTCTCGATCGTGCTCATGGCCTCTCCCCTCTGTTGATGTGTCTTGACCGGCAGCATGAGGGGGGCGAAGAAGTCCGGCATCGTAAGGGGGGTCGTAACATTCGGCGGAACCCCACGAAGGAGCTTGAGGAGGACGGGCCTTGGCCGTGCGAGCCCGGGCGTCAGACCTGCTTCTGGAGCGGCAGGGCGAACTCGAGTCGGCCCGTCTGGCCGTTGCCGCAGCGGCCGCGGGCCAGGGCCGCGTCCTGCTGGTGGAGGGTCCCGCCGGGATCGGCAAGACTCGCCTCCTCGAGGCGATCGCGTCCATCGCCCATGACGGCGGGTTCGAAGTGCACGGTGCACGAGGTGATGACCTCGAGACCGGATTTGGCTACGGCGTGCTGCGCCAGCTACTCGGTCCGGTCCTGGCGCGACTCGACCCGGCGGAGCGCGCCGTCGTCCTCGAGGGAGCCGCTTCGTTCCTTGCATCGCTCCTGGAGGGGACCCCCGGCCCGCTGTCTAGTGAGGTTGGTGACGCGGAGGTCCTGGCGGCCTATGGCCTGTACCAAGTGATCCAGGACCTGGCCGAACGCAGACCACTAATGCTGCTGGTCGACGACGCGCACTGGACGGACCAGCCATCGCTGCACGCGCTGGGATTCCTGGCGCGCCGCCTCGGCGATCTGCCCGTCCTCCTGCTTTTGGGATACCGGCCCGCGGTAGACGCCCGCCTGAAGGACCTGCTCGGAAGGTTCGACGCAGTACCCGGATCGGTACGCCTCAACCCGTCACCGCTGGGTGAAGAGGCTGTGTCGATGCTCGCCCGTGCGACCCTCGACCGCGACATCGATACTGCCCTTTGCCGCCACCTGTTGCATGTCACTGGAGGAAATCCCTTCCTCATTCAGGAGCTGCTCGCCGCGCTCTTGGTCGACAAGCAGGAATCGGCCGACCTCGAGGCCAAGGACATGGAGCGGCTCGTTCCGGAGCGTGTCGGTCAATCCGTCCTCCGGCGGGTTGCCGCCGCCGGCGATCAGGCCAGGACATTGGCGGATGCTTGCGCCGTGCTCGGCGAGGCGACGCTGCAGGAGGCGGCGCAGCTCGCAGGGCTCGACGAGCTCGAGGCCGTCACCGCAGCGGATGGCTTGGTCAACGCCGACATACTCGTCCCCGGACCTCATCTGCGGTTCGCCCACCCCCTCCTGCGCCAAGCGGTCCGGGCCCACATTCCTCCGGCGCGACGAGCACTGGCCCATGGGCGGGCCGCCCGCCTCCTCGGCGAGCGGGGATCGCCTCTCGATCGGGTCGCCGCGCACCTGCGGGAGGCGCTGGCGCGGGGAGATGCGTGGGTCGTCGAGACGCTGCTTACTGCCGCCGCCCGGGAGCGGGAGCGGGGATCGCCTGAAACGGCGGTCCCGTTGCTCGCTCGTGCCCTTGCCGAGCCACCGCCGCTGCACCTGCGCTTCCGCGTCACGCTGACGCTCGCCCAAGCGCAGGCCCAGACCGGCCATCCTGACGCGGTCACCACCGCGCGCCAAGCTCTCGCGTTCGCGGGAGGACCGAGCGAGGAGGCAGAGGCGACGCTCCACCTGGCGCGGACGCTTGCTCTCGCGGGAGATTTCTGGTCGGCCGTCGACCTGTTCGACAAGCAGGCGGCCGCCTCGAACGCGCTCGATCCGGATCTGGCGCTGCAGGTGGAGGCGGAGTTGCTGGGTGCCGCCCGTCTCCACCGCGACACGCGCGAGGAGGCCTTGGCTCGGCTCGACCGCCTGGCGCCGGTGGCGCTCCCGCCCCGGCCCGCGAGCGTGGTGCTGCTGGCCAATCTGGCGCTCACCGGCCTGGAGAGGAGCGAGGCGCCGGAGAAGATCGCTCACCTCGCGCAGCTGGCCTTAAGCGAGGACTGGCTGGTCGAGAGTGGGAGCTTTCAGTTCGCGTACGCGGCAGAGGCCCTGATCTTCGTGGACCGGTTGGAGGAGGCAAGGAGCGCCTGTGATGCGGCGGTCGAGGCGGCGCAACGCGGCGGATCGGTCATGCTCTCTGTCGTCGCGCACGGGTTGCGCACCGAGCTGAACCTGCGCCGGGGGGCGGTGGCAGAAGCGGAAGCCGACGCGCGGCTCTCCTACCGCCTCTCCGCCGAACTGGCGGACAGGGGGCTGCCGGCATCCGGTAAGCCGTACGGTCGAGCGCACTTGGCGAACGCCCTCATGGCACGAGGTGAGTGGGACGAGGCGGGTCGCGTCCTCACCGATGTCGAGACGGACGAGCGTGCCGAGGAAAACCCTTTCTTCCTCCACCGCCGCGGCTTGCTTCGGCTCGCGCAAGGCGATGCAGCTGCTGCCTTGTCGGATTTTCTCGAGTCCGGCCGCTCGTCGGAGGGACGGGGAGGCGTCGACACGCCCTCGATGCTTCCATGGCGCTCTGACGCGGCGCTGGCTCTCCAGCAGCTCTCTGAGGAGGAGCGAGCGATGGAGTTAGCCTCGCAGGAGCTCGACCTGGCTAGGAAGCAAGACGTCCCGGGCGCGATCGCCGAAGCGCTCATCGCGATCGGGCTCATCGAGGGCGGGGAGCACGGAATCCGCCGGCTGCGAGACGCGGTGGACCTCCTGGAAGGATCGCCTCGAGTGCTCACGCGAGTGCGTGGCCTGACCGAGCTCGGGTCGATGCTGCGACGAAATGGCGACTCCCGCGCCGCTCGGGAGTACCTCGTCAAGGCGCTCGACCTTGCTCATCACCACGGAGCGACCGCCCTTGGGGCCCGTGCACGCGAAGAGCTCGTGATCGCCGGCGGACGTCCCCGTCGACCGGCCGTCACGGGTATCGCGGCGCTGACCCCTAGCGAACGGCGAGTCGCGCGTTTCGTTCACGAGGGGCTGACGAACCGACAGATCGCCGGTCGATTGTTCATCTCGGCGCGCACGGTGTCGGCCCACCTCACGCACATCTATCAGAAGCTGGGGGTGGCCAGCCGCGCGGAGCTGAACGCACTTCTCAAGGACAGCGTCTGAGGCATCGACCCGACGTAGCCGTGTCTCACAATCGCTGGTCCAGGTGGCTGCATTGCGCGTCCCGCCGCACCTCCTCTAGAACAGGCTCGCCCGGACACGGGGACTGGAAGGCTTAGCGATCTCCCAGTAGGTGATCGTCCGGTCAGCTTCCGAACAGGGTGTAGCCGACGACCAGGAGGACCAAGAAGACCCACCCGAAGATAACCACAGCGGACATGAAGCGCCCGAGTCCCAGGACGCGCATCACAACTCCAGGACGAACGCCACCAGCATGGCTACGGCGGTCACGGCACCGGCGATACCCAACGCGATGAGACCGCCGCGCAGGCTGATCCGCTGGTACTCGTCGTAGTTGTCGTCCTTCCCCACCCCGCGCCCGCCTTTCATGTGGGCTCGCGTCATTCACGAACAACAACATCATGATAGGCCAGCGGAAGAATTCGTCGTTGACTTCACTCCCATTCGCGAAGTCACGGTCCGCAACGCAAGCGGGGACGAATGCTCGCTTTGCCTTGGCCGCGTTCAAAAGGGGGGGTGCTTCATCGCACGTATCAGAAGCAAGGGAGCCACGACGATAGAGGACGATATGAAGAGATACCTTGCCCTTGTCGCAGCTTTGCTGTTGGCAGGTCTGACGGGATCGATCGCGCCCCAGCGGGAGCGCAGGGCGGACCGGCAAGTGCAACAGCATTCATCCGCCGCGACAGCGGCACGGACCGCGTGAACAAGAACGTCTCGCGCGGGTCCTCCTGCGAATGGCGATCACTCCGATGACCTCCGTGATCGCTGACCGATCCGAGACGTCGTAACCTTCACGGAACCCGAACGTCGAATAGTGTGAGATGCAGGTAGCAGCGATGATCTTGATGCCGCTGGCCCAAGGGGGCGCCCTGGTGGTCCATCTCGGACTCGGCTACCTCTATGGCGTTTCTGGGCTCGGCGTGCCCGGCATCTTCCTCTTCTCGTTGTGGGCCGCCTGGGGGGCGCTGCTGGCTGTTGGAGTCCAGCATCGCCACGACTGGCGCTACCTCGCGGCCGTGCCTCTCATAGCGGCGATCCTCTGGGCGACAGTAGCGCTTGGTGTCGGATCGCTGCTCGACTGGCAGGCGTGATAGGCGCGAGAATGGCATCGCAGCGGTTGTGGGAATCGTGGGCGTGGTGATCGGATCCTCGCTGGTGGCGGCCGGTCGTTTCCTCGCTGCAGCAGAGAAACGGGCGCCACCCAGGTCACCCATCCGACTGATAAACGATTTTGACGGTGGAAATCCTGGGTGTCGGAGGGGCGAGCGCAACCTTCAGTACACGGGCTAATCCCCTACCCTGCGGCTACTGAACGCGAGCTTCCTTGCCGGCCCACCTACCTGCCACAGTCGCCTTTCCGACTGCATGGCCGCCGGCCTTGTCCGACTCCCGAACGACTCTGCTGACGAATCTTCGTCCTGCGGGATCAGCGTGGCGGTTCAGTAGCCGTCTACTCGGGCGTTTCCAGCGACGCGAGATGTGCGTTTGCCCGTCTGGCACCTTCGACGTGCCCCTTTTGGCTGTATAGCCGCCGAGCGTGCTCAATCGCCAGTTGAGCATCGGTTGTGTGACCGCAGATGCGGAGTACCTCTCCACGGTCCATCAGAACCATGGCGCGAGGCACGAGCCATTCGGTTGCGTTCGCACGATCCACTGCCCGCTGCGTAAGTTCCAGCGCCGTCGTACAGTCGCCGCGGAGGGCATGGAGCTTCCCTTCCGTGGAGTCCAACCGCATGATGGCATCGACGTCGTCTGCGGACGTGCTGGCACGTGCCCGCCGCACCGTCTCTTGTGCGTCATCTATCCGGCCCTGTCGATACAGAACTTCTGCGAGTCGAGCCAACACGCTCGCCTGAACGCTCTGGTGGCCTCTCTTCTCGACCCACTCGGAGCTCTTGCGCAGGTACGCCTCGAGCAGATCGAGCTCGCCCGCTTCCCGGAAGATGTCGTCCGCGGCAAATGCTATGCGCGAATGACCGGCTCGCTCGAGCTGCTCGGCTATTTGGTAGCCGGTTTGGAAAGTTTTTCTCGCCTCAAACGTTTGGCCCTGTCGCGCGTTAACCGAGGCGATGTTGACCAGTGCGATCGCCTCCATTTCCCGTTGCCCCGACGTCTTCGCAAACCGCAGCAGGTCCTCCGCCGCCACCCGGGCCTCGTCTAAGCTGCCGGGTCCGTCCAGTGTTAGCGAGCTGATGGAGCGCAGCGCCCATGCTTTGGCAGTGGGATCTGCCCGGCGCTCGGCGTACTCGACGGCGCGGCGCGCCGCGGCGAGGCCCTCCTGTCCCTGTCCATAGGCTTCATAGACCAGCGCGAGGTACGAATAAGCCTCGGCGGGAACCTCATCGGGCCCTAGCCCCTCGAACAGACTTATAGATCGCTGAACGTCTGCCAGCAACGCCGACTCGGAGTAATCGGGATCGCTTGAAGCACGAGATTGTGCTTCCAGGAGCAGTGCAGCGGCGTCGAAGCGCGCATCTCCCGTCTCTTTGAACGCCAGTCGCATCTCGTGCAGCGTCTTATTCCTTCGCTGTCCTTCTTGAGCTGCCTTCGCCCAGAGGCTTGCTATCGGGAAAGACCAGACTCCGCAGATCTTTGACAGTTCCCATGCACGTTGAAGAAGATCCCATGCCTGATCCAGCTCGTGACGGTTCGCCGCGTTGAACCCAGCTTCAGCGAGGAGGGCCGCGCCCCGCTGGGCAAGCACTTGTCTCCGATTCCCAAGGTTGTGCATGCGTGTAAGAGATTCAAACGCTTGCTCGTAGTGATAACCGGCGATCTCGGGTGGTGCCGGAGGATCCAACGCCTCAAGCCACTTGGCGAGCCGTTCATGACGCTCAGCGCGCTCTTCGTGCGGGAGCGCGTCGTACGCGGCTTCGCGGATCAGCGCGTGTCGGAACGCAAAAACAGGACCACTGAGACTGTCCCACCGTCCTGCCTGCACAAGGTTCTTCGCGATGAGCGAGTCGAGAATCTCGAAGACCTGAGTTACGTGATGCTGAGGGACGATCTGCGCCACTGCCCGCGCCGAGAATTCTGCCCCCACGACTGCAGCGGCCTCCAGCACCTCGCGCTCTGCAGGGGCGAGCATGTCGAGACGCGCCGCCAAGAGCGCCTGGATCGAAGGAGGGAGCCGGATAGACCTGGACCCGCCAGCACTACCAGCAGCCGTGTCAGCATCATCAAGCATCGAAGCAAGTTGTTCGATGAAGAGCGGATTGCCGCCGCTGACTGCAACGACCTCGTCTGTGCGCTCGGGGCCGAGAGTGGCCGAGGAGATCCCACGAACGAGGATTCGCGCCTCCTCGTGAGGCAGCGGTTCGAGCCGAAGTGTCATACGGGCCTTGCGCTCCCACTGTGGGTGGAGATCGAGGAACTCGGGACGGCACGAGCAGATGAGGATCACCGCTGCATCCCGCGTCCATTCGACGAGATGATCCAAAAGACCAACAAGAGATGGTTCGGCCCAATGGAGATCTTCAATCGCAACGACCAGAGGGTGCTCTCGCGCAAGTGCCTCCAGGAGCTTCCGCAACCCCCAGAACAATTCTTCTGGAGGAGAGATCGGTTCCTCGAGACCCATCAGTTGGAAGATCCGACTGGCGATCACGTCAGAATCAGCTTCCGCTGCAACAGTCGTCGCCAGAGCTGTACGGATGTCGCGCACCTCGTCCTGCGAAGAAGCGAACCATCTTGTTACGGCTCGTGCGATCGGGGCGTAGGTGGCCGCTTGTCCGTATGGGAGGCACCCTCCGATCAAGAACAGCGCCCGGCGCGCCTGGAGACGTGCTTTGATTTCGGCTACAAGCCGCGACTTTCCGATGCCTGGCTCGCCAACGACCATGACCAAGCTACAACCTGGCGTTCCGCCAGCTTCTTCGAGGACATCCTCAAGCGCCAGCACGTCAGGCTCGCGGCCGACCATGGGACGGTCGAGGTGTCGCCGAATGGCTTCGACCTCCGGATCGAGCGTCTCAACGGCATACGCAACAACTTCATGACCCTTGCCTTTTAGTGTCAGCGGTGCGAGCGGCCGGGCATCAACCGCGTGCTGGACGAGCTCGTACGTCGTCGGACCGATCACGATCTGGTTCGGCGCCGCGGTCTGCTCAAGGCGCGCCGCCACATTCATCGCATCCCCTAGAGCAACAACATGGTCTCCATGCGTCACCGACATGACCTCGCCTGTGTTGATGCCGATCCTCGTCTGAAGCGCGAATCCCCATCGACTGCGAAGGTCTTCATTCAGCTTGGCCAGGGATTCCCGCATCTCGACGGCGGCACGGACCGCACGTAGCGCATCGTCCTCATGTGCCACCGGGACGCCGAACGACGCCTTCACGGCGTCTCCGACGAACTTCTCCACCATGCCCCCGTGGCGCTCCACGACTGATGACATCTCGGTGAAGAAGCGGCTCATCAAGCTGGCGAACGCCTCCGGATCCATCTGTTCCGCGATGGAGGTCGAGCCGACGACGTCGACGAATACCGCCGTGACCGTCCGCCGGGTTCCGCCGCCCATCGAGTCACCATAGTGCCGCTGCCGACCCCAGGCACGGAGCGCCGTCCTCACGCGGCGCTAACGAGGACGTCTGCCGCGATCGAAGGAGGACATGGACCCGCGGTAGCCTCGGGAACAACAGACGAGGAGGTAGACGCGTGCTGCGGGTCGCGTTTCGCAAGATCGCTCCAGACAAGATCGAGAAGATCAGATCGTGGATGGCTGAAGCGCAGCAGCGCGACGACGAAGTGCGAGCGACCTTCCGGCAGGAGACCGTTCGACACGAGCAGGCTTATCTACTGCAAAGCGGTGGTGAACACATCCTCGTTTACGCGATGGAGGCGGAAGATCCAGAAGCCGCCCGACGGGCCTTCGAGAACTCGACGCTGAAGATCGATCACGAACACCGGCAGGTGTTGGCGGAGGTGGTCGAAGAGACTCTCGAACCAGAACTCCTCTACGACGTTCGCCTCTAGTCGCCCTCGAACGGCGGGAGGCTCCGGCTTCGCGAGGAGTCAGCGACTACGGCACACGGCTGGTCGCGTCCCAGCACCACTGGTACGTCTTGGGTGTCGGAGGGGGGCGAGTGCAACCTTGAGCACACCGGCTTTGCGCGGCGCCTTCCCGCTCAGGGAAGGCAAAACGGAGGGCGGTTAGCTTGCCGTGTAAAGGCGGTCAGCCGATTCCCGGGACCTGTAAGGACGCCGGAGAGCCGAGCCGAACGCACTGAAGGTCCTGCCGTCGGCGTCTCGAGGAAGGACCAGGAACTGGCCGGTCCGACTAGGTTCAAAACCGCGCTCCAGTCCGGACGGGCGAGACGAGGGGCGAGTACCTCAGCTCTCGCAGTTCGTTGTGACTTCGCCGACACACCAGTCTGCTCCGTCGCCGCCATCGGCAGCGTCCACATCATCGCCGCCGTCGAGTTCGTCGTCGCCCAAGCCCCCGTCGAGCGTGTCGTTGCCCGCTGCGCCGATTAGCCGATCGTTGCCTGCACGGCCATCGAAGGACTCGTCCTCGATGCCGCCCATCAGCAGGTTCGGCCCCCCATCTCCCAGAAAGGTGATGGCCGAATAGTAGGCACGAGGAGGGGCGCGTAGATCCTCTATCCCGAGGAGCTGCGACACATGATCCTGAGGCGGTTGCATGTAGGGCGTGCAGGTGTGTGTCGCGGTGCCAGTCTCGAGGTCCGCAACCAGCTTCTCGCACTCGTCGCGGAACGACGCTCGGTCTCGCCCCGCACCTCCCGCGATGATGTGACGCCCGGCCCCCATGCGGATGATGTCGTCGCCGCCCTGCCCCCGGACCTCATCGGTGCCCTCCGGGTCGTACTCCCGTTCCCTCCCGAGGTCGGTGAGCAGATCGTCCCCAAGTCCGCCCTTAACGACATCGTCCCCGTAACCCCCACCGAGACGATTCGAGTGGGCATCGCCGATGATGACGTCGCGACCGAAGCCGGTCTGGACATTGGAGATAGAGCTCAGTCGATCCTCGGAACCATCTTCGAATCGGGCCAACCCGCTGCGAAGATCGACGTGCACATCGTGCTCACCCACGCCACGCCGGCCTCCACCGCAGGCCTCCCCTGGATAATGTGCGAGCACCGCGTAGTCCGATCCTCGGCCCCCGAACAGGGCGTCGTCTCCGTCGTCCCCGGTCAAGAAGTCGTGGCTCGCGCCCCCTCGCACCTGGTCGTCGCCGGAGCCCCCGTACATGTAGTCACGATGGCCGCCGCCGTAAAGAAGGTCGGCATTCTCACAGCCACCGATCAGGTCGATATCGGCACCTCCCGCGACAAGGTCGCGACCTTGGTTCCCACTCACTAGGTCGCCGCCCTTCGCACCGAAGAGCCGATCGCGGCCCTCGTTGCCGTAGATGTCGTCGCGCCCGACCCCACCATGAAGCAGGTCGTCTCCCGCACCGCCCGAGATCGTCTCGTGCTCGTACACACCAGCGGGGCCAGCTCCAGCGCAGATGACGTCATCACCACCGTGGCCAGAGATGTAGTCGCGGCCCCCGAGCCCGACGATGACGTCCCTGTGCTCGGTACCCTCGATGCGTTCGCCCTCGTCCGTGCCGACGATCGTCGGTTCAAGCCCGAAACAGGTCCGGGCGGGGACAGCGTTGGCAGCTGCGGGAAGACCACCGATCATGAGGACGGCAGCTGCCAACCGCAGAACCCATCTCGCCCGCCGCATCGCTTCCCTTTCCCTGCTCCCGACCTGCCCCCCTCCAGACGCACGACCCAGGACCAACGTTGCATCTGCTCGGAGACGCTCCGCCCGAGCGAGGCTTCGAAGCGAAAGAACGATGACATCCAGTCCGGCTCCGTCTCATTGCCGGCATATCCGTCAGCGGACGCCCGCGCGGCGATCCAAGCGCATGACCTAGAGGTCTTTTATCACCGTCCATATCGGCCGAGTAAAGGACGCGGTTTCCGCTGGGTGCCCAACCCCCCGGCTCTGCTTCACGTCTCGCAGTTCCTCTCGACCTCGGCCGCGGGTTCAAACCCCGCCCTGCAACCACAAAGACCGTGGTTATAGGGCCTTTACATTTCCGGAGGTCCGCCTACCGGCCGATTCGCTAACGATTTGCTAACGACGCTCAGCTGACGAACTTCGAATACTGCTGTGCCATTTCCGGACCAAGTAGAGCGGGACAGGGCCCTCTCCGACCGATCACCGGCCGAAAGAGGGCCTCGCGGTCCGCGCTTCGTCCTACTCCGAACACTGACCCCCAGGTATGCCCGTCACGGCCGCGCCTCGAACACCAGGTTGAAAGGTGTGTCGGCCGCGCGGCGGAAACGACTGAAGCCCGCTTCCTCGACAACCTTGCGGATACGCGCCTCACCCGCCTGCGCACCCAACGCTAGGTCGACCTCCTGCGAGCGTGAGACGGGCAGACAGATCAGGGTGGACGCGGCGTAGAAGATCCGTCCTACGGGGTTGAGGTTGTCTTCGATCTTGTCGCCCGCGTTCGGCTCCACGATCATCCACACGCCGTCTTGCGTCAGTGATCCCCGAACATGCCGCGCCGCGCCCACCGGATCCCCCATGTCGTGCAAACAATCGAAGAACGTGACGAGGTCATACCCGTCGCCCGGGTAGTCCTTCGCGGACGCAACGTCGAAGGTGCAGCGGTCGGCAACTCCGGCCTCGGATGCAGCCTTGCGGGCGGCCTCGATGGACGGCGCGTGGTAGTCGAAGCCCACGAAAGTCGAGTTCGGGTAGGCCTTCGCCATGAGGATGGTCGACGCGCCGAAACCGCAGCCGACGTCGGCCACCCTTGCCCCCGTTTCGAGGTTCGCGACGACTCCGTCGAGGGCGGGCAGCCACGCGTCGACGAGGTTGCCGATGTAGTTCGGCTTGAAGAAGCGTTCGGTCCCCTCGAACAGGTCGTGGTGGTGCTCGCCCCACTCCACGCCGCGACCCGTACGGATCGCCTCGGCGAGAAGATCGACATCCTTGATCGTCGACGCCGCTACTTGAAGTCCCCCCGGAGCGAACAGTGGGTTGTCCTCGCTGGTGAGCGCGAACACGTGCTCGGGCGTGAGACGGAAGCGGCCGCTGTCGGCTTCGTAGATCGCATAGCCGCTCGCAGCCTGCGCCGCCAGCCATTCCGTCAGGTAGCGCTCGTCACAGCCCGTGCGCGCGGCGAGCTCGGCGGGGGTAACGGGTTCTCCGTCGGCCATCGCGCGGTAGAGCCCGAGCTTGTCTCCGATTAGGACGGTAGCGGCGTGGAGCACGGCGCCGAGGTCCTGCGCGAAGCGGCCGACGAACTCCTGGAGCTTGGCCTCATCGACAGTAGCTGTCGTCATCTCTCTCTCCTCTCTCGCGCTCGGCTCTGATGACCGAGAGCGACACGTGTGTGCCGGACCTAATCAGCTTGACGACGGGGGTTGCAGAACCATTGCAGCGGGAGCAGCGAGTTCACTGCGGGCGGACGCGGAGTGCAACCGGGTTGCAATGCGAGGCCCGACGCTCGGGGTGTGGAAACGACCGCGCTCCCGCCAGACGGCGTCAAGCCGTCGATCCGAAGGTCGTACGAGTCGTCGGCGCTCGCTTACTCACGCTACGCCGAGCCGCTCGTCTTCCGCTTCGTGGTCGAACCCCTGCTCGAGGTGGTCGAACCGTTCGGGCGACCGGTTCTCGACGTCGCGTCCGGAAGCGGTGCGCTCGCCCGGCGGCTAACGAGATGCGTGGCGATCGACATGGCCGCGGCGCAACTCGCCCTCAACCCGCTGATACACAGGGTTCAGGGCGACGCCGAGCGGCTCCCCTTCCGGAACGACTCGTTCGCGGTGGCCGCGTGTGCGTTCGGCATCAACCACTTCCCCGATCCAGTAGCGGCCGTGCGAGAGATGGCCAGGGTCGCCCCCGTCGTGGGAGTGATCACATGGCAGCGGCCCGAGACGCCCTATCTACCCAAGGAGATCGTGAGACAGGCGATCGCTTGTCATCAGAACGGGCCCCGCCCCCATGCGGGCGACACCATCGACCGCATGACGAGCGCTGTCGGGTCGGAGCACGCGCTGCGGGACCTCTTCGAACGTTCGCATCTGGGCGCTGAGGTACGGACAACCGAAGTGGAGGTGCCGTGGCCGGGCGCCGCTCAGTTCGTCGAATACCGGCTGTCTCTGCCCCCGGCGCTCTCGCGCCGGGTCCGTGACTCCGTCAGGCGCGAGGCCGTCGAGATGATCGCGGCGCTCGGTCCCGACGCGCTGCGCTGGACCCCGCAGCTGATAGTGGCCCTCGCGCAACGAAGCCCTCCCTGAGGTCCTCGGGCAGCCCGAGCGCCAGCCGGTCCACCGCTCGCCGCGCGCTCTCCTCGTCTCCCACCAGAGCCGTCAGGTAGTCGGAGCCCAACGCGGTCGCTATCCGGAGCGCGTCGCGTGGGCGCCCGAGATGCGCGAAGGCGAGGGCCTCGTACTTCCTCGATCCGCATCTCCGGGCCAGCTCGAGCACGGCTTCGGCACGTTCGGCCTCGACACGAGCGCGCAGCTCGGCCGCGTGCAACTCGAGTCGCCAGCTGAAGCCGACGACGCGTCCGGCGACCATCGCGCTCACCTCGTCGACCAGCCGCGCCGCTTCGGCGTCGTCACCTTCGAGCAACGCGCATTCGGCGAGCGCAAGGGCGGCGTGACCTCTCGGTTCGACCTCGCCGAACTCCGCGGCTCGATCGACCGCCTCCTGCGCAAGGTCACGCGCCCGCCCGACGTCGCCGAGCTCTCTGTACATCCACGAGCGTAGGTTCGCGACGCGTGCCCGATAGGAGCGTGACTCGGACTCCTCGACAAGTCGAGCCAGCGTGTCGAAAGTGGATAGCGCAGGCCCGAACCTTCCGAGGTTCCCCTGCGCCATACCCGAGAAGAACAGGCCGTTGACGAGGAAACGCAAGTTCTTTGTCTTGCGGCACAGCTCGACCGCTCGTTCGAGCGTGCGCGCCGCCTCCTCGAAGCGATCTCCGTGTGCGAGCGCGCTACCCAGACAGCTCAGGGCGGCGGCCCTCGTAGCATCGTCGAGGTCGCCGGCCACAGCATCTTGCAGGACCTCCGACGCGTCGTGCACCTCCCCGCGGGAATGCTTCAGACGCGCTCGGAGCACGGTCGCGCTGGGACGGGCTCCCGACGCCTCGGCGGCCGACTCGCTGAACTCCCATGCCCGCCGCGCCAGGTCGTCGGCTCCTTCGTCGTAGCGGCTGCTGTACGCGACCCACGCGAGTCTTTCCAGCGCCTGCGCCTCCAGATCCGGGTCACGCCGCCGTTGTGCGATCTCGAGGGCGGCGGATGCGTCCTCGGAGGCTTCCCGGTATTCGCCCAGGGTCTCCCGAACCCGGCTTCGGGTCAGACGACACCGCGCCGCCAACAGGTCGGCGCCCGACCGGTGTGCAGCGGTAACCGCCTCGCCGAGTAGGCGCGCGGCGTCGCGATTGGCAAAGGACGCCGCCGCGCTCTCGGCCGCCGTCAGCCACGCCTCTGCGGCGCCCCTGACGTCGCCGGCCGCCGCGAGGTGGACCGCGCTGGCCTCGGGGTTGTCGGCGAGAAGGGTCGCCGCGAGGCGATGGCGCGCGACCCGGCTGGGCCGGGGCGTGGAGTCGTAGAGGATCTCGCGGATGAGATCGTTGGCGAAGCCGTAGGCACTCCCCGACTGGACTATCAGACGAGCGTGGAGAGCACGCTCGGCGTGGACGACCGCCTCCTGCAGCGGTACGCCCGCCAGCTCCGCCGCGACCCCGACGTCGAAGGTCGATCCGAGCCCCACGACCGCGCGCAGGAAACCCTCGGTTTCGGCCCCCAAACGCTTCGTGCGCGCGACGACGGCGTGGCGCAACGAATCCGGGATGGGAATCGTCCGCGCTTCACCACTTTCGACTATCGCCCGCAGGGCCTCTACTACGAACAGCGTGTGGCCCGCCGTCTTCCTCATCAGGTCGGTTGCAAGCGCGGTCGCCTTGGCCTGGCGCGCCAGGGACGCGACCGCCTCTTCCCGGAGAGGCTCGAGCGCCACCGCATCGCCGATCTCGACAACTTGTCCCACGACGTCGGAGGCCTCCTCGGATCTCATGGTTGCGATCACGAGCACCCGAGCGCGGCCGATCCTTCGCACCATGAAGTGCAGCAGCTCGATCGTCGCCGCCCCGGCGAGGTGAAGGTCGTCTAGCACCAACAGCACGGGACGACGTTGCGACAGCGTGTGGAAGAACGATGCGACGGCCTCGAACGTCCTGCGGCGCTCGACCTGCGGCGGACCGGGCTCGTAGTCGACGGGCGCCACGACTCGAGAGACCTCGGGGGCGAGCTCCGCTAGCGGCCCTGCCCACTCCCCTGCAGCCGCGCGCGTGTCGTCGGGGCTTAGCGTCGTCACGGCCCATCGCAGCGCCTCGGCGATCGGTTGAAGGAACAAGGATCGTTCGGCCTGGTAGCAGCGCGATCGCAGGACGACGCCCCCGGTCGCCTCCACGATCCGGGCCGCTTCCGCAGCAAGGCGCGACTTCCCGATGCCCGCTTCGCCGGTGATCAGGACCAAACCTGCGGACCCCCCCGACGCGCGTGACCACCGCTTCAGCAGCATGTCGACCTCGCGGTCGCGACCCACGAACCCCGGGTCCATTACGTCTGCTCGGGTTTCGGGCGACGGCCGCGACGCCGGGGCGGGCTCTTCATTGCGAAGGATCGCGACGTGGAGCGCCTCGGTCTCCGGGCCGGGGTCGGTGCCGAGCTGGTCTTCGAGGATCGTTCGCAGCCGTTCGAAGGCAGCCAGCGCCGCTCCCTGATCGCCCGCTCTGTAGTGGGCAAGCATCACTGCGCGATGCGCCTCCTCGTCGAGCTCGTCGGTCCTGACGGCCGCGCCGGCAGCCGCCAGCGCCGTCGCCGGGTCGGACAGCTCGAGCGCCGCCAGCCACAGACACCGCCGCGCCCGGCGCG